>DATHTV010000055.1:0-3001 GCA_035462845.1 Jiangellales bacterium | reverse complement strand
GGGCCAAGGAGTGCGGCGGGAGCTTCGAGGTGGCCACCGCCGAGGGGGGTGGCACGCTGCTCACGTGGAGCGTGCCGCTGGGCTGACCCGGGCGCCGCCTCAGCGGGCGAGCAGCCGCGAGGCGAGCACCGCCGCCTGCGTACGCCGCTCGAGACCGAGCTTCGCGAGCAGGCTGGACACGTAGTTCTTGACCGTCTTCTCGGCGAGGTACATGCGCTCGGCGATCTGGCGGTTGGTCAGGCCCTCGGCGATCAGCGCGAGGATGCGTCGCTCCTGTTCGGTGAGCGAGGCGAGCTCCTGCGGCACGGACTTGCCGGAGCGCACCCGCTCGAGCACGCGCGACGTCACCGCGGGGTCGAGCAGCGACTGCCCGGCGGCCACCCGCCGTACGCCGTCGACGAGGTCGTCGCCGCGCACCTGCTTGAGCACGTACCCGCTCGCGCCGGCCAGGATGGCCGCGAACAGCGCCTCGTCGTCGTCGAAGGACGTGAGGATCAGCGCCTTGATCGTGGGGTCGACGCTGCGGATGTCACGGCAGACGTCGATGCCGCTGCCGTCGGGCAGCCGCGCGTCGAGGATCGCGACGTCCGGACGGAGTGCAGGGATGCGACGGGACGCCTCGGCCGCGGTGCCCGCCTCGCCCACCACGCTGATGTCGTCCTCGGCCTCGAGCAGGTCGTGCAGCCCGCGTCGGACCACCTCGTGGTCGTCGAGCAGGAAGACCTTGATCGTCACGGCTACCCCTCTGTCGTCGCAGGCAGACCCCACGGTAGCCGTTGCCGGCCGCATCCACGCATCGGCGACCCGCTCGGTCGGCGGCGGGGGCAGATGCCGCGTTCCGGGCCGCCCGGGTGTCCGGTCCGGGACCTTGGACCCTGCCTGCTCGACGAGACGATGGCGCACCGTCGCTACATGGCCACCACGACCCGCCTGACGGGCTCCGAGGTTCGTACGGTCGTCGAGGCCGCCCACCGGGCGCCGAGCGTGCTCAACACCCAGCCGTGGCGCTGGGCGGAGGTCGAGGACGGCCTCGAGCTGCGGGCGGACTCGGTGCGGGTGCTGCGCGTGGCCGACCCGCTGGGGCGCTTCCTCGTCGTGTCCTGCGGGGCCTCGCTGCTCAACGCGCGGCTGGCCCTGCGGCACCTCGGCCGGGAACCGGTGGTCCGGCTCGGTCCGGACCCGGACGAGCCGCGGCTGCTGGCCCGGGTCCGCGTGGTCCCCGGGCAGCCGCCCACCCAGGAGGACGACTGGCTGTACTCCGCGATCCCGCTGCGCCACACCAACCGTGGCCCGTTCCACGAGCGGCGGCTCAGCTCGCGCCTGCTCCGCCGGCTCATCGACGCCGCCGCCGCCGAGGGGGCGGTCCTCACGCCGCTCGACGACACGCAGGCCGCTCGCGTCTTGGAGATCGCCGACGATGCGGCCGCCCAGATCGCCCGCGACGAGCGCCGCACCGGCGAGCTGGCCACCTGGGTCAAGCCGGAGCGCTCCCCGGACGGGATCCCCACCACCGCCCTGGGCCCGGTGCCGGTGGAGGGTGGGCACGCGGTGCGCGACTTCGACCCCGCCGGCAGGCTGCCACCGCGCGAGCAGGCCGCGTACGAGAAGGAGCCGACGGTCGCCGTCCTCTCGACGTACGGGGACAGCCGCACCGACTGGCTCCGGGCCGGCGAGGCGCTCGAGCGGGTGCTCCTCACCGCGACGCTGGAGGACGTGCAGGCGTCGTTCCGCAACGAGCCGCTGGAGATCCTCGAGCACCGGTGGCGGGTCCGGGACGCCGCGACCGGCGTCGGGCACCCGCAGATGGTCCTGCGGCTGGGCTACGGCGCGCCCGTCGGGCCTAGCCCGCGGCGCCCGGTCGACGAGGTGCTGGACCACTAGCACCATCCCGCCACCAGGGCTCCACACCGATCACCACCCGGTGCCCACTCGCCAGCCCCGGCTCCGGCGCCCACCCGGCCGGACCCCATGTCGGCGGAGTTCGGCACGATGGGCCGATGAGCGAGCCCTACCGCCCGATCCCTTACCGCGTGGTCCTGGTGTGCCTGGGCAACATCTGCCGCTCACCGATGGCGGAGGCCGTCCTGCGCGACCGGGTGGAGGCCGCCGGCCTCGCCGACCGGGTCAGCGTCGAGTCGGCCGGCACCGCCGGCTACCACGTGGGGTCGGGTGCCGACCCGCGCGCGCTGACCGCCCTCGCGGCTCGCGGGTACGACGGCTCCGCGCACCGGGCTCGGCAGTTCGGTCCCGACTGGTTCGAGCGCGCCGACCTGGTCCTCGCCCTCGACGAGGCGAACCTCGCCGACCTCGCGACCCTCGACCGCACGGCGCAGCGGACCGGCTCGCTACGACTGCTCCGCTCGTATGACCCCGATGCGGCGCGCGGCGGAGACCTCGAGGTGCCCGACCCGTACTACGGCGGTGACGAGGGCTTCGACCACGTGCTCGACCTGGTCGAGCGAGCGGCCGACGGGCTGGTCGCAGAGCTCGCGGCGGCCCTGGGCCCGGCCGGAGCAGGTGGAGGACCGCCCGACGGACGACGGCCCACCGGACGACGGCCTGACAGTGGACGCTGAGCGGGTCGCCGGACTCACCGGCCGGGCCGTCGCCGGACTGCGTCCGGTCGGCGGCGGCAGCATCTGCTCGGCGTACCGGGTGTCCTTCACCGACGGGGCCCCGGCGTTCGCCAAGACCTTGCCGGGTGCGCCGGCGAGCTTCTTCCCGGCCGAGGCACGCGGCCTGCGCCGGCTCGAGCCGGCGCACAACGGCGGAGTCGACGTGCCACGCGTGATCGCGGTCGCTGAGGACTGCCTCGTCCTCGACTGGGTCGAGCCAGGTCACCCCACCGCCGCGGCGGCCGAGGCGCTGGGCCGGTCCCTCGCCACGACCCACGGCCGGGGCGCCCCGCGCTTCGGCGGGCTGGACGGCACCGGCTTCATCGGGAGGCTCCCGCTCCCTGCCGGTCCGTACGAGTCGTGGGTCCGGCTGTGGGCCGAGGGCC
>DATHTV010000054.1:0-7530 GCA_035462845.1 Jiangellales bacterium | reverse complement strand
GGCTCCGAACCGCCTTCGGCGGGTGCGGGTGGGGCGCCGACGGCGGGTTCGAGCAGTGAGGGCTGCCGTAGGTAGATGCGTGAGGTCGCTTGCTGGCTGCGAACCGCCTTCGGCGGGTGCGGGTGGGGCGCCGAGGGCGGGTTCGAGCAGTGAGGGGCTGCCCGCCGCGCGAATCCGAGGGCCTGCGAGCAGGCCTCGTGACCCCCTGCACTCCGGCAGCCGCCGGACGGCTAGCGACGCCGACGCAGCAGCCGACCGGTCCGCTCCCGGACGCGCTCCCCGCTGGTGTCCACCCAGTCCAACCCGTCGGCGACCCTCTCCGCCGACACGGTGACCAGGTCCCGGGTCGCCGCCGGCCACAGCCGCGCACGCCAGCGTCGCCGCCGCGACCCGCTGCGCAGGAGGGTGCGGCGCAGCTGGTCGGAGTCGCCCCGGAGACCCTCGACGGTTCCGGGCTCGCGGGCGTACCGCGCACGCTCGGCGGTCCCCACCACGTGCGTGAGCAGGGCCCGGGAGTCGTCGTCGAGCGCGGCACGGTCGGCCACCTGCACCCCCGCCGCGCGAGGCGTCGACGACGCGTCCCACGGCAGCCCGGCGTCACGCGCCGCGTCCCGCAGGTCCGCCCAGGCCGCCTCGGCCTGCCCGGCCGGGTTCGAGCCGGCCCGCCGCCAGCGCAGGCCACGCCGTGACCAGGCCACTCCCGCCGGCATCGCCAGCACGGCCAGGACGGCCAGCACCGTGACGGCGACGGGCCACCACAGCCGGCTCCCGGCTGCGCCGGTCGCCGGCGTCTCCTCCCCCTCCAGCAGCTGCCGGTCGGCGATCCGAGGGTTGGACGGCGGGACCGCTCCCGCGGAGGAGGTCGGCGCGGGGACGGCCGCGGCGTCCGGGACGTCACGGGGCACCGGCGGCACGCTCCACGCCGGAGCACCGCCGGTCCGCTGTCCGGGCGTCGGCTCGAACCGGACCCACCCGACGCCGGAGAACCAGAGCTCCGGCCAGGCATGCGCGTCGTGCGCGCGGACGCGGTAGGTGTCCGGCTCGTCGACCGGCTCGCCGGGGAGGAATCCCACGGCCACCCGGGACGGGATTCCCACGACGCGCGCCATGACGGCCATCGAGGCCGCGAACTGCTCGCAGTAGCCACGACGCTGCTCGAGGAAGTCGGCCAGGGCGCTGCCCGAGTTTCCCGGCACCACCGACAGGTCGTACTCGAACCCGCCCTCGGACCGGAAGAAGGACTGCAGGGCCGCAGCGCGCGCGAAAGCGTCGTCCGCCTCGGCCGTCACCTGGTCGGCCAGCTCGGCGACGAGCGGCGGCAGGTCGTCGGGGAGGTCCAGCTGTGCCCCCACGGACTGCGGTACGGGCCCGGCGTCCTGCAGGGCCGTGGCCGTGGGCTCCACCCGCAGGCTGCGGACGGAGTACGACTGGGCGCGGACGTCGGCGTCGGGTGACACCACGTCGAGCGTGTCGACGTCGTAGCGCCAGTCACCGTCGATCCGCACCTCGGCGGCGGGGTAGGGGAGCGGGAGCCAGCGGGAGCCGTAGTCGCGGGAGACCTCGATGTCGTACTCGTCGCTGCGGACGGAGGTCTGCTCCAGGCCGGGCGGGTCCGGCATGCCCTGGTCGACCCGCTGGGACTCGGGGACCCGGCGGTCCGACGTCTGCCACACCGCTCCGTCGAAGACGTCCAGCGTCACCGATCGGATGTAGTCGGGGGACGCCGCGTCGGTGCGGTAGCGGAGCAGCTCCACGTTGTCCGGCCGCACCAGGTCGCGGTGCAGGTCGACGATCGGGTTGTCGGTGCGGATGGTCCGCCCCTCGCCACCGCCTGAGCCGCCGCCGCGCCCGAGCACTCCGTCGCCGATGCCCGGGATGAGGGCGGGCAGGAGAACCGCCGCGACGATCGCGAGCGCACCGACGCGGCGACCGTTGCGGGCGAGCCCGTCGGTCTCCGGCTCGCCGAGCGGCCGCTTCGTCGTCGCCCCGACCGCACGGCCCCAGCGGGCTACCCGGGCCCGGCTCTCCGCGACGAGCAGGGCCAGGTATCCCGCGGCAGGGGGGACGAACCACAAGGCGGGCAGGCCGTCCGGCGCGACCGCGGCGGGGACGGCGTAGACCGTGGCGAGCGGTACGCCGGCCCAAGGGGCGCGACGAAGGGTGACGGCGAGGAGGTCGACGGCGACGGCGACGACGCCTACACCAGCCACGACCAGGAGGAGGATCCCCCGGTCCACCGGCACCGGGGCGGCGAAGGTCTCGACCACGTCCCAGCCCTCGGCGGCCACGGTGGCCAGCCGGCCCGCCCACTCCGGGGTGGGGACGAAGCCGAACCCGGCGACGTCGCCGGCGACCAGGACCCCGAGCCAGAGCGCCAGCACCGCGAGCTGGGCAGGGGGGATCAGGACACGGGGGAGACCGACCCGGCGCGCGAGCAGCCCGCCGCCGGCGACCAGCGCGATCGCCACGATCGCGGGGACCAGCCACGACCCGCCACGGGTGACCGCGAGCAGCGGGAGGGAGGCCAGCAGCGTGGCCACCGCGGCGGTGAGCGACATCCGGGTGCTGCTCGTCATGCGGCACCCCCCATCGGCGACCCCACTGGTGACCCCGCCGGCGATCCCACTGGCGACCCCGCCAGGGCGGCTCCGAGTGCCAGCCGCTCCCAGACGACCGGCAGGGGGTCCTGGCGGCCCGCCACCACGACCCGCCAGCCGGCTCGGCGGAGGGTCGTGGTGGCGCGCTCGAGGTGCAGGGCCTCCTCGGCGCGCGCCCGCTCCGGCAGCGACGTCCACGTCGTGACGTCGAGCAGGACGGCCAGGGCCGCCGTGGAGCCGTGCCGCAAGCCGGCGACCACGGCCGCCTCGTCGGCGTGCAGGCGACCGAGCACGGCCACTAGGAGGCCGGTTGCCGACCCGGCCCCGGTGAGCAGGTCGGGCCAGCGGCCGACCGAGGCCTGCTGGAGGGGGTTGACGACCGCAAGCGCGTCGAGCACGACACCTTCGGCGCTGCCGGGCCCCTCACCGGGGTCGTGCCACTCGCTGCTCACCGCGCCACCGGAGTCGGTGAGGAGCCGTACGGCGTAGCCGCGGCCCAGCAGGTGCGCGGCGGCCGACGCGGTCGCCGTGACGGCCCACTCGAAGGAGGACGTCGGCCCGTGCCCGGTGTGGCCGCGGCTCCGGGTGTCGAGCAGCAGCGTGGCCCGGCTCTGCCAGGGCTGCTCCTCCCGCCGGACCATGAGCTCGCCGTGGTGGGCGGTCGCCCGCCAGTGGACCCGGCGCATGTCGTCCCCGTGCCGGTAGCTGCGGATCGTCGCGTCCTCCTCGCCGGCCGCCGCGGCCGAGCGGGGGCGGCTCTCGCCGCTCCCGCTCCACTCGCCGGGCAGGCGCACCGGCGGCAGCGGCACCACGTGCGGCGTGACGACGAGCGCCGCCCGCTCGCTGAACGCGCGGCGGACCTCGACGAGGCCGAACGGGTCGGTGAGCCGGACGGTGAGCGGTCCGATGTCGTAGCGGCCGCGGACGTCGGCCCGCACGGTGTAGCGCACCTCGCGGCGGAACCGCGACCAGACGTGGTCCAGCACGAAGCGCGGTCGGGTGCCGAGGACGTACGGGAGGGTGTCCTCGACCAGCAGGACGCCGGTGGGGATCCGGGCGAGGTTCTGCAGTGCGAGGCGGACGGTCGCCGGCTGCCCGACGGGGACCCGGGCCGGGTCGAGGGTACGGGCCGCGGCCAGCCGGACGCGGCTGCGCAGCACGACGGCGAGCGCGACGAGCGGCAGGACGACGAGCAGGACGCTCACCCGGAGCAGGTCGCGCTGCCCGAGCAGCACCGCGACCAGGCCCGCGAGCAGCCCCGCGACCAGGAAGGCCACCCCGCGGCCGGTGAGGCCGGCCAGCACCCGGCGCATCGTCAACCCCGGCGCGGGCGGCCCGCCGGGGGCGGTTCGGGGACCGGCACCGACGCGATCAGCTCGGAGACGACCTCCGACGCCCGCCGGCGACCGATCTGAGCCTCCGCGGTCGTGAGCAACCGATGGGCCCAGACCGGGACGGCCAGCTCCTGGACGTCGTCGGGGAGCACGTAGTCGCGGTCGTGCAGCGCCGCCCAGGCCCGGGCGGCCCGGACCAGGTGCAGGGTGGCCCGCGGGGAGGCGCCCAGCCGCAGCTCGGGGGACTCACGGGTAGCGGTGGCCAGGTCCACGACGTACCGCTTCACCGACGCTGAGACGTGCACCTGCCTGACCACTTCGACCAGCTTGGCGATCCGGGTCCCGTCGGTCACGGGTTCCACGCCGTCCAGCGCTGCGGTGCCGCCGTGCGTGTCGATCATGTCGAGCTCCGCCGCGGGCGAGGGGTACCCCATGGCCAGCCGGATCATGAAGCGGTCGCGCTGCGCCTCCGGCAACGGGTAGGTGCCCTCCATCTCCACCGGGTTCTGCGTGGCGATGACGATGAAGGGGGCCTCGAGCTCGTACGTGGTCCCGTCCACCGTCACCTGCCGCTCCTCCATGCACTCCAGCAGGGCGGACTGGGTCTTGGGGGACGCGCGGTTGATCTCGTCGCCGACGACGACGTTGGCGAAGACCCCACCCGGCTTGAACTCGAACTGCCGGCTGGACTGGTCGAACACCGACACGCCGGTGACGTCGCTGGGCATGAGGTCGGGCGTGAACTGGATCCGGCGCACCGTGCAGTCGATGGACCGGGCCAGCGCCTTGGCCAGCATCGTCTTGCCGACACCCGGGACGTCCTCCACCAGCAGGTGGCCCTCCGCGAGCACGGCGGTGAGGGCGAGCCGGACGACCTCGGGCTTGCCCTCGATGACCCGCTCGACGGACGCCTGGACCGCTGCGGTGGTCTCCGCGAGATCGGCCATGCCGAGCGCCGGCCCGTCGCCGCCGTCACTGCGGTGGGGCGTGGTGGGGGTGTAGGTCACTCGGCTCCTCCTGCGGGCGCGCCGGTCGGCATGCCCTGAAGTCTCGCAAACGGCCGCGTCGCCCACGACCGCTGTCCGTCCAGTGTCCTCCCGACGAGGCGGTGGGCGTGTCGATGTGGGTTGTGAGTGGGGGGAAGTGGAGTATGGTGGCGCGCAGTGGAGCAAGAGGGTCCGCTCCTGGCGGGAGGTGGTGGGGCCGTGTTCCTCGGCACCTACACCCCCCGGCTGGACGACAAGGGCCGCCTCTTCCTCCCCGCGAAGTTCCGGGACCAGCTGGCGGAGGGCGTCGTGATCACGAGAGGCCAGGAGCACTGCCTCTACGTGTGGACGCGCGCCGAGTTCCTCCGCTTCACCGACCAGCTGCGGTCCGCGCCGTTCACGCACAAGGGCGCTCGCGACTTCTCCCGGATGCTCGCGGCGGGCGCCTCCGACGACGTCCCCGACAAGCAGGGGCGGGTCACCATCCCGCCCGGTCTGCGGGACTACGCCGGGCTGGAGCGGGACTGCGCCGTCGTGGGAGCGATGACCCGCGTCGAGATCTGGGACGCCCGCGCCTGGGAGACCTACCAGAGCGAGAAGGAGGCGATGTTCTCCGACATCTCCGAGGAGGTGCTGCCCGGGTTCTTCTAGCCAACCCACCACCACGGCCGTCCCTCGGTCCCCGTCCGTCTCCGTCTCCTCCGTCGACGTCGTCCCCCGCCCGTCCGTACGGCGAGGTCTCGGCCCGCTCACCGCTCCTGGCGTCCCTTCCCCGGCGCCAGGCCGACCGAGCGGGCGGGGACCTGGCCGGACGGCCGCGCCTCGCTCCGCACACCTCCCCCCACACCTCTCCACACCCTCCGTACCGCCGACTTCGTGCAACCGACAGGAAGGGCCGAGATGACCGGGATCGGGGACCGCCCGGCGGGCGCTCGGCGCACGCCCGCGACGCTGGCCCGCACTGCGGGACGGCGGCTCGGGATGCGTGCCACGCGCCTGGGGCCCGTCGGATCGGTGCGCTCGGAGGCCGGTGCACGGGCCGCCGTGGTCGCCGTCTCGCTCCTGCTGTCGCTGGGCTTGACGGGGCTCCTGCGCGTCGTCCTCGCCGTGGCGGGCTGAGTGGGCGGCCGCGGACACGTCCCGGTCCTGCTCGACCGCGTGGTCACCCTGCTGGCACCGGCCCTCGACGGCCCGGACCCCGTGGCCGTCGACGCGACCCTGGGGTTGGGCGGACATGCCGAGGAGATCCTGCGGCGGTGCCCCGATGCCCGCCTGGTCGGGCTCGACCGCGACGAGGAGGCGCTGGCCTCGGCGACCGTGCGGCTCGCCCCCTTCGGTGAGCGAGTCCTCCCCGTCCACGCGGTCTACGACCGGCTCCCGGAGGTGCTCGCCCGACTCGGTCTGGACCGCGTCCAGGCCGTCCTCTTCGACCTCGGGGTGTCCTCCCTGCAGCTCGACGTGGCGGCCCGTGGCTTCGCCTACTCCCACGACGCCCCGCTCGACATGCGGATGGACCCCTCGACGGGTCCCACCGCGGCCGACGTGCTCAACACCTACCCGGCCGGCGAGCTGGCCCGGGTCCTCCGCGAGTACGGGGAGGAGCGCTACGCGCGGCGGATCGCCGAGGCCGTCGTCCGGGAACGTGCCCGGGAGCCGTTCACCAGCAGCCGCCGCCTCGTCGAGCTGCTCTACGACGTCATCCCTGCGCCGGCGCGACGGACCGGCGGCCACCCGGCCAAGCGCACGTTCCAGGCGCTGCGCATCGAGGTCAACGCCGAGATCGACGTCCTCGCCCAGGCGCTGCCCGCGGCGCTGGACCGCCTCGCCGTCGGCGGCCGGATCGTGGTCATCTCCTACCACTCGCTCGAGGACCGGCTGGTCAAGCGTGCCTTCGCGGCCGGTGCCCGCAGCACCACGCCGGAGGGCCTGCCGGTCGAGCTCCCGGGGCACGGACCCGTGCTGCGGCTCCTCACCCGAGGCGCCGAGGACCCGACCGAGGAGGAGGTCGCTGCCAACCCGCGGGCCGCCTCGGCCCGGTTGCGCGCCGCAGAGCGGCTGCGAGTAGCCGCATGAGCCCGCGCGCGAGCCGCGCGGCCGCGGCCCGCAAGGTGGCGGGGGCACCCGCACCCGGCGTCCCGGCCCCGAGCCGACGGCGACCGGCGCTCCGGGTGGTTCCGGGGGTGGTCGGCCGACCCGCCCGGACGCCGTTCGTCGTGCTGGTACTGCTCGTCCTGGGGGCGGGCCTGGTCGGACTGCTCCTGCTGAACACCTCGCTGCAGCAGGGCTCCTTCCACCTGGACGAGCTGGAGCGCTCCACCGCCGAGCTCCGCGACCGCCAGCAGGCGCTGGCGCGCGAGGTTGCGGTCCGGGAGGCGCCCGACAACCTGGCCCGGCGAGCCGCCGCCCTCGGGATGGTGCCCGACCCGAGCCCCGCCTACCTGCGCCTGCCCGAGGGGACGGTCAGCGGGGACCTCGAGCCGGCGGGAGCGGCGCCGTGACGGGGCGGCGTCCGGACGGCGAGGCCCCCCGCAGGACCACCCGCCGCAGTCCTGACCGCGGCGCGCGGACCGGCACACGTGCCGAGCAGCCCGCGGGGAGCCAGGTCGGCCGGGC
>DATHTV010000053.1:0-10337 GCA_035462845.1 Jiangellales bacterium | reverse complement strand
CGGCATGGTTTGGCACCTCGATGTCGGCTCGTCGCATCCTGGGGCTGGAGTAGGTCCCAAGGGTTGGGCTGTTCGCCCATTAAAGCGGTACGCGAGCTGGGTTTAGAACGTCGTGAGACAGTTCGGTCCCTATCCGCTGCGGGCGCAGGAGACTTGAGGAGGGCTGTCCCTAGTACGAGAGGACCGGGACGGACGAACCTCTGGTGTGCCAGTTGTTCTGCCAAGAGCACGGCTGGTTGGCTACGTTCGGAAGGGATAACCGCTGAAGGCATCTAAGCGGGAAGCTCGCTCCAAGATGAGGTCTCCCACAGGGTCGACCTGGTAAGGCCCCCAGCTAGACGACTGGGTTGATAGGCCGGATGTGGAAGCCTGGCAACAGGTGGAGCTGACCGGTACTAATAGGCCGAGGACTTGACCACACATCAACACTTTGCTGCGCGCGTCCACTGTGCGGTTCCCGAGATACGGTCGGGACCCCCGCCCACATCTCCATAGAGTTCCGGCGGCCATAGCGAAGGGGAAACGCCCGGTCCCATTCCGAACCCGGAAGCTAAGCCCTTCAGCGCCGATGGTACTGCCCCGGAGACGGGGTGGGAGAGTAGGACGCCGCCGGACACACACCCCACGAGGGCCGCCCCACCACCACGGGGCGGCCCTCGACCCGTTCGCCCACCGGTAACACCCCACCTGCCACCATGCGAGACGACACGGCCGACACGGGTGTGGTTCCGACTGCCCACGGTGTCCGAGCCGAGAGAGGACCAGCGGGCATGGCCGACGAGCATGGAGGCAGCCGACCTCGCCGCGACGACCGCGGCGACGCCGCGCGGCGGGACGGACGCTTGGCGTCCCCGGGCCGCGGCGAACGCTCCGACAGCACGGGGCGAGAGCGCCGCCCCGCGTCCCCCCGGGACCGCCGCTCCTCCACCGACCGGCCACCGGAGCAGCGGCTGTCGGAGCGCCGGCCACCGGCCGACCGGCCGAAGGACCCAACCGTCGACGAGGACGTCACCGGACGCGAGCTCGACCCGGCCGTGCGGGATGAGCTGAAGACCCTGCCCGGGCAGATCGCGGGTGCCGTGGCCCGGCACCTCGTCATGGCGGATCGCCTGCTCGAGGACGACCCGGAGCTCGCCTACCAGCACACCCTGGCGGCGCGGCGGCGGGCGGCGCGGGTCGGCGTCGTCCGCGAGGCGGCGGGAGTGGCGGCGTACGCGGCGGGACACTACGCCGACGCGCTCGCCGAGCTGCGCGCGGCGCGGCGCATCGGCGGTTCCGACGACTACCTGCCGATGATGGCGGACTGCGAGCGGGGGCTCGGCCGGCCCCGTCGCGCCCTCGACCTCGCCGCGGACCCGGCGGTCGCCCGGCTGGACACCGCCGGCCGCGTCGAGATGCTCATCGTCGCCGCGGGCGCGCGTCGCGACCTCGGCCAGCTCGACGCCGCGATCGTCTCCCTCCAGGTGCCGGAGCTCAAGGCCCGCAGTCGGGCCGGGTGGGCCGTCCGTCTCCGCTACGCCTACGCCGACGCCCTGCTCGCGGGCGGTCGTGACGACGAGGCCCGGCGCTGGTTCGTCCGCGCCGCGGAGGCCGACGTCGACGAGGTGACGGACGCCGCCGAACGGGCCGCTGCGATCGACGGCATCGTCATGGTGGCCGAACCTGACCTCCCGGACGAGTCGGGGAGGGGCTGACCTCGCCCACACTCCACAGGTGACCTGGCTCCGCCGCGTCGTCCACAACGGCACGGCGGTCTCTCGGCCGGGGCCGGTCGGTGCGCCACAGTGTGCGACCGGTGGCCCCGCCGGGGGCCCGTGCGGGAGGAGCCGCGTCATGCCGAGCGTCGCTGACCTGGAGCACCGCAACGAGGTCCAGCTGGTCGGGAGGGTGGCGGCAGACCCGGTGGAGACGGAGCTGCCGAGTGGTGACCGGGTGGTCGCCGTCCGCCTGGTCGTGCGGCGGCCCGAGGACGCCAACGGACGGCGACGTCGCGCCGCGACGGCCGGCCCACTGCGTCCGGCCGTCGACACCCTCGAGTGCTCGGCCTGGCCGGCCGGCCTGCGGCGTACCGTCAAGCGCTGGGAGGCCGGTGACGTCGTCGAGGTGTCCGGTGCGCTGCGGCGACGGTTCTGGCGGGCCGCGGGCGGCCCGCAGAGCCGCTACGAGGTCGAGCTCACCGCCGCAAGACGAGTGGCCCGCGACGGCAGCTGACCCCAGCCGGCGTCGCGTGCCGCCGTGCGGTCAGCCCAGCAGCCGCATGAGCAGGCCGGTGCGCGGCTTGGGGCCGAAGGAGGTGGACTTGCGGGGCATCCGTTCGCCCGCGGCGGCCACGGCCAGCACGGACGCCAGCGGCGGAGGGGCCAGGAGCAGCGCGACGCCACCGGTCCGACGGGCCCGATCGACGGCCTCCGCACGGTCGTGGTGGAAGTCGACGCGAGGGTCGCTGTCGTCGACGCCCCACAGGCGCCGCAGCACGAGGTCGTGGGCGATGCTGGCGTCCAGCCCGCGCCACGCCGGGGAGCGCTCTGCCGGCAGGCATCGGGCCAGCAGGTCCGGTTCCGGACGGCTGAGCAGGCACCACGCGGACCCGTCTCCGACCGCGAAGGCCGGGCCCTCGCGCCGAGCCGTGGACAGGACGGTCAGCGGGTCCTCGCCGGCTCTGAGCCGGTACACGTCGTGGAAGGCCGGGCGGGCCCGCAGCCAGGCGTCCGGCGGCGTGATGCCGGCCACCGAGCGATGGATCGGGGCGAGCTGCAGAGGGTGGCGGTGCGCGTCCACCAGCAGCGCCAGCCCGTGTTCGACGCCAGTGCTGCCGGCCGACGTCCGAGCCTCCGTCGAGCCGTCGTCGCCGGTCGACCCGCGGCTCGCCCGCAGCGCGAGATACGCGGCGTAGCGGTGGTGCCCGTCCGCGACGAGGGCCTGCCTGGCCCGGAGGTCCTCGGCGATCGTCCGCAGGTCGGCGTCGGTGGTGACGCGCCATACCCGGTGCCGGGCCCCGTCGGCGGTGTGCGTGTCGATGTCCGCCGGTCCGGCCGCGACCCGGTCGACGACATCGCTCGCCGGGCCGTCGCCCTCGTACGTGAGCAGGATCGGCTCCAGCTGCGCCTCGGTCGCCGCCATCAACGCCGTCCGGTCGGCCACCGGCCCGGGAAAGACGTCCTCGTGGGGCAGGACGACGCCCTCCCCGGGCTCGTGCAGGGACACCGCGCCGACCAGCCCACGGGTGAGCGCCGACCCCAGCCGCTGCTCGTACACGTAGAGCGCCGGGCGCACGTCCCGCACGAGAACACCGGCCCGCCGCCAGGCCCGCAGCTCCCTGGCGGCGTGCTCGTGCGCGTCGTCGCCGGCGTCGTCCCGGGGGAGCACGAGCCGGACCACGTTGTACGGGTGGGCGGACTCCCACCGGGCGATGCCCTCGCGACCCACGACGTCGTAGGGAGGGCAGGTGACGGCCGCGAGGTCACCGACCCGGTCCTCGTCGAATCGCAGGGCTGGGAAGGGCAGCAGCTCGAGCGGTCGGCGCTCACCGTCGCCCGCTCCGCCCGCACCTGCCACCGCGGCATCGTAGGGGGCGGGGGGCGGCGCCGGTCCGGCGGTGCGGAGGGGCCAGGATCGACCCGTGAACCCCAGCGACGACGTCCCCCTCCAGCAGGCCTACGACGTGGCCCTGCTCGACCTCGACGGCGTCGTGTACGTCGGTGAGGACCCCGTCCCGCACGCAGGTGCCGCCCTCGACGCCGCGCGGGCGGCCGGCATGCGGCTGGCCTTCGTCACCAACAACGCGTCGCGCACGCCGGCGACCGTGGCGCAGCAGCTCGCGTCGATGGGTGTCCCGGCGCACGAGGACGAGGTCGTGACATCCGCCCAGGCGGCCGCCCGGGTCGTGGCCGACCTGGTCCCGCCGGGCTCGGCCGTCCTCGTGGTCGGGGGGGCCGGGCTCGAGGAGGCGCTGCGGGAGCGAGGACTGGTCCCGGTCCGCTCGGCCACCGAGGCACCGGCCGCGGTGGCCCAGGGCTACCACCCTGACGTCGGCTGGCGTGATCTGGCCGAGGGCGCGTACGCGCTGGCGACGGGGGTGCCCTGGGTGGCGTCGAACACCGACCTCACCATCCCCACGCCTCGGGGCCCGGCGCCGGGCAACGGGACACTGGTCGGCGTCCTGCGGACCGCCACCGGCCGGGAGCCGGTGGTCGCGGGGAAGCCGGAGCCGCCGATGCACCGGGAGGCCATGATCCGGACCCGGGCCGACCGGCCGCTGGTCGTCGGCGACCGGCTGGACACCGACATCGAGGGAGCGATCGCCGCCGGCGTGGACAGCCTGCTCGTCCTCACCGGGGTGACCGGCGCGGCCGGAATGGTCCGCGCGCCCGTCGGCCTCAGGCCCACGTACGTCGCCGAGGACCTGCGGGCGCTCGCCCTCCCACGGTCGGCGGTGCTCGTCGGGGCCGGCGTCCGGCGGGTCGCGGGGTGGGAGGCCGGCGTACGGGACCGGCGGCTGTGGCTCGAGCGGCCGAGCGACACGGCGGCGGACCGGCTCGACGGCCTGCGCGCGGTGTGCGGAGCGGTCTGGGAGCTGGACGATCCGGCAGCCGTCGACGGTGTCGAGGACGTCCTGTCCGGGCTGGGGTACTAGCGTGAGCGAGGACGAAGGGGAGGCGGGACGATGCTCGAAGGGCTCCGTCAGTACGTGGCGCTGGCCGGGGGCCTGACCGAGGTCTCGCGGCGCAGGGCGCTCGACACCGCGAAGACGCTCGCGGCCCAGGCGCCGACCCCCGGCGCCGCCCCCGTACCGCGGCAGGTGCAGCAGCTCGCTGACGACCTCGTCGCGACCGCGCGGTCGAACCGCCGGCTGCTCGAGCAGCTCGTCCGTGGCGAGGTCGTCCGGGCCGCGGACGCGCTGGGCCTGGTGCGCCGCGACGAGCTGGTCGCGCTCGAGCGCCGGCTCGAGAGCCTCGAGGACGAGGTGGCGGGCCTGCACACGACACGGGCGGCGCCCGCCGGGGCGAAACGGACCCCGGCGCGGCAGGCCTCGGCGGCGCGACAGGCCTCGGTCAAGCGCGCCGCCCCTGCCAAGCGCGCCCCTGCCAAGCGCGCGACCGCCACACGAACCCAGCCCACGCGGGTCCCCGCGAAGCGCACGGCGGACCAGCGCGCCGGAGCCGCTCCGGAAACGGCCGCACCACCCCCGCGGACGGGGGAGGGCGGCGACGAGTGACGACCGACGACCCCCGGGTGCAGGCGGCGCTGGCCCGGCTCGAGGCGCTGGACGAGACCCCCGTGGACGAGCACCCGGCGATCTTCGAGGAGGTCCACCGGGCGCTCCAGGACGTGCTCGCCGCGCCGCCCCCGCCGGGGCCGGGCGGCTGACCGCTGTGGCGACCCGCCGCCGCCTGGACGCCGAGCTCGTCCGCCGCGGCCTGGCCCGCTCGCGCGAGCACGCGGCCGAGCTGGTCGGGTCGGGACGGGTCAGCGTGTCCGGGGCCCCCGCCACCAAGCCGGCCACCGCCGTGGACCCGGCGGCGGCGATCCTGGTCGCCGACTCCGGCGCCGGACCCGAGTACGTGTCCCGCGGCGGGGTCAAGCTGGCCGGGGCCCTCGACGTGTTCGAGCCCGCAGGGCTCGGGGTGCCCGGTCGACGCTGCCTCGACGCCGGGGCCTCGACCGGCGGCTTCACCGACGTGCTGTTGCGGCGGGGCGCGGCGCAGGTCCTGGCGGTCGACGTCGGGTACGGACAGCTGGCCTGGTCGCTGCGCTCGGACCCCCGAGTGGTGGTGCTGGAGCGCACCAACGTCCGTGACCTCGACGTCGGCCTCCTCGGTGGGCCGGTCGGCCTCGTCGTCGCCGACCTGTCCTTCATCTCGCTCCGGCTCCTCCTCCCGGCACTCGCCCGCGTGTGCTCGTCCGACGCGGACCTCGTGCTCATGGTCAAGCCCCAGTTCGAGGTCGGCCGCGGGCGCGTGGGCCGAGGCGGCGTCGTGCGTGACCCCGGGCTGCGTGCCGAGGCGGTCGTCGCCGTCGCCGAGGCGGCCGGCGAGGTGGGTCTCGGCACCGCTGGGGTGGTCGCCAGCCCGCTGCCCGGACCCTCGGGGAACGTCGAGTACTTCCTCTGGCTGCGCCGCGGGGCGCCACCGGCATCGCCCGAGGCGATCGACCGTGCCGTCCGGGAGGGACCACAGTGACCGTTGCGAGCCCGGACCGCCACGGCGTCGCGGGGGGCGGCCGCTCGGTCCTGCTGGTCACCCACACCGGTCGGCCGGAGGCCCGCACCGCCGCCCGCGAGGCCGTCGCCCTGCTGACCGAGGCCGGCCTGGGCGTTCGGGTGCTCGCGGACGAGGCCGAGGGACTGGCCGGCTCCGGCGTCGTGCCGGTGGCTGCGGGTCCGGCCGCCGCCGGGGGCTGCGAGCTGGTCGTCGTCCTGGGCGGTGACGGGACCATCCTGCGCGGGGCCGAGATCGCGCGCCCCTCCGGGACGCCTGTGCTGGGCGTCAACCTCGGCCACGTGGGATTCCTCGCCGAGGCCGAGCGGGACGCGCTCTCCTACACCGTCGAGCACGTCGTGCACCGCTCGTACGAGGTGGAGGAGCGGCTCACGGTCGACGTCACGGTCCACCGGGACGGGGAGGTCGTCGCCACGGGCTGGGCCGTCAACGAGGTGTCGCTGGAGAAGGCGGCCCGGGAACGCATGCTGGAGCTGGTCGTCGGGGTGGACGGGCACCCCCTCTCGCGCTGGGGCTGCGACGGTGTCGTGGTCGCGACGCCGACGGGCTCCACCGCGTACGCCTTCAGTGCCGGCGGACCGGTCGTGTGGCCGGAGGTCGAGGCGCTGCTGGTGGTCCCGATCAGCGCCCACGCGCTGTTCGCCCGCCCGCTCGTGGTCTCGCCGGACTCCGTGGTGGGGGTCGACGTGGGTGGGCGCCGGCCCGGAGGGGTGCTGTGGTGCGACGGCCGGCGCACCGTTGACCTCGAGCCGGGAGTCCGCGCCGAGCTGCGTCGCGGGGCCTCGCCCGTGCGCCTGGCGCGGTTGCACCGCCCCCCGTTCACCGACCGCCTGGTGGCGAAGTTCGCCCTCCCCGTGGAGGGCTGGCGGGGCGCCCGCTACGGCGAGGACGTCCGCGGTCCCGCGTAGGCTCGGCGCGTGCTCGAGGAGATCCGCATCCGGGGGCTCGGCGTGATCGACGACGCCGAGCTGGAGCTGGGTCCGGGGCTCACCGTCCTGACCGGCGAGACCGGGGCGGGCAAGACCATGGTGCTGACCGGGCTCGGCCTGCTGCTCGGGGGCCGGGCCGACCCCGGTGCCGTGCGCACCGGCGCGGGCCGGGTCGTGGTGGAGGGGACGCTGGCCGTCGCCGAGGGGTCACCGGCGGTGGTCCGGGCCGTCGAGGCCGGCGCGGAGCTCGACGACGGCCGGCTGCTGCTCGCGCGCACCGTCGCCGCCGAGGGCCGCTCCCGGGCGCACGTCGGTGGGCGCGCCGTGCCGGTGGCCGTCCTGGCGGAGCTGGCGGAGGAGCTCGTGGCGGTGCACGGGCAGAGCGCCCAGCTGGGGCTGCTGCGCCCGGCCCGCCAGCGGGACGCCCTGGACCGCTTCGCGGGCGTCGAGGTCGCCCGGCTGCTGGCCGCGTACACCGAGCGGTACGAGCGGTTCCGCCGCCTGGACGCCGAGCTGGCCGCCATCACCGCTCAGGCGAGGGACCGCGCCCAGGAGGCCGACCTGCTCCGCTTCGGGCTGGCGGAGGTCGAGGCGGTGGACCCGCAGCCGGGGGAGGACGCCGCGCTCGCCGCCGAGGACGCGCGGCTGGCCCACGCCGACGCGCTGCGCGAGGCCGCCCTGAGCGCGCACCAGGCGCTGGCCTCCGACGACCCCAGCACCACCGACGTCGGCGGGCTCCTGTCTGGCGCGCGCCGTGCCCTGGACCTGCAGCGTGACCACGACGCGGTGCTCGCCGGGCTCGCCGACCGGGTGGCGGAGGCGGCGTACCTGCTCGACGACGTGGCCGGCGACCTCGCCTCGTACGCCTCCGCTGTCGACACCGACCCGCTGCGGCTGGCGGAGGTCCAGCAGCGGCGGTCGGCGCTGGGCGCGCTGACCCGCAAGTACGGCGACGACGCCGACGCCGTGCTCCGGTGGGCCGAGGAGGCCGCGCGCCGGCTGCTGGATCTGGAGGACGACGGGCCCCGCACCCAGGCGCTGCGGGAGGAGCGGACGGTGCTGCGGGGTGAGCTGGCCGACCTGGCCGGCCGGCTGTCCGCCGCCCGCACGGCCGCAGCCGCCGAGCTCGGCGCGGCGGTGACCGCCGAGCTCGCCTCGCTCGCCATGCCGCACGCCCGGCTCGAGGTCGACGTGAACCGGCGGCCGGACCCGGACGGGCTGCCGGTCGACGGCACGCCGGTCGCGTACGGGCCGGCCGGCGTCGACGAGGTCGAGCTGCGCTTCGCGTCCCACGCGGCCGCCCCGCCTCGCTCGCTCGACCGCAGCGCCTCCGGGGGCGAGCTCTCCCGGCTGATGCTCGCCCTCGAGGTCGTGCTCGGCGGGGCGGACCCGGTCCCCACCTTCGTCTTCGACGAGGTCGACGCGGGCGTCGGCGGGCGCGCCGCGGTCGAGGTGGGACGCCGCCTCGCCCGGCTCGCCCGGGTCGCCCAGGTCCTCGTCGTCACCCCCCTGCCGCAGGTGGCCGCCTTCGCCGACCGGCACCTGCTGGTGCGCAAGAGCGACGACGGCAGCGTGACGACCTCCGGCGTCCAGGTGCTCGACGACGCAGGTCGGGTCCGCGAGCTGTCGCGGATGCTCGCCGGGCTGGAGGGCTCCGCCACGGCCCAGGCCCACGCGGAGGAGCTCCTCGCCGCAGCGGCGGCCAGCCGCTTCGCGCCCGCCTCGGAGTGACCGACCGCCCCGGTCGAGCGCGGGTCCGCCACGCCCCGGCCGCCTGCCGGGGCGGGTCCGGTGGGCATGGCAGGATGCGGCCGGTGAGGTTCCCCGCTGTCCGGCGTCGCAGGTCCGAGGACCTGCCGGGCGTGCATGGCGTGGTCCGGATCGACAAGCGGACCAAGAACCTCACCAAGCGGCTGCGGCCCGGTGAGATCGCCGTGATCGACCACGTGGACATCGACCGGGTGAGCGCGGAGGCCCTCGTCGCCTGCCAGACGGGGGCGGTGATCAACGTCCAGCCGTCGGTCAGCGGGCGCTACCCGAACCTGGGACCGGGGATCCTGCTCGACGCCGGGATCCCGCTCGTCGACGACGTCGGGGCCGAGCTCGTCGGCCGCATCCGCGAGGGCGAGACGCTGCGACTGGACGGGTCGGTCGTCTACCGGGACGGTCACGGCGAGCCGGTGCCGGTCGGTCACGGCGTGCTCCAGACGCACGAGTCCATCGCCGCGCTGATGGAGGAGGCCCGGGCGGGTCTGTCCGTGCAGCTGGAGAGCTTCGCCGCGAACACCATGGAGTACCTGCGCCGGGAGCGTGACCTCCTGCTCGACGGCGTCGGGGTCCCCGACATCGCGACCGAGATCGAGGGCCGGCACGTCCTCATCGTCGTGCGCGGCTACGACTACAAGGAGGACCTCGCGGCGCTGCGCCCGTACATCCGGGAGTACCGGCCCCTGCTCGTCGGTGTGGACGGGTGGGCCGACGCGCTGCTCGAGGTGGGGTACCGGCCGGACCTCATCGTCGGCGACTTCGACTCGGTCTCCGACGAGGCGCTGCGCAGCGGCGCCGAGCTGGTCGTGCACGCCTACCGCGACGGGCGCGCGCCCGGCCTGGAGCGGCTGGAGCACCTGGGGTTGCCCGGGATCGCCTTCCCGGCCACCGGCACGAGCGAGGACGTCGCCATGCTGCTCGCCGACGACAAGGGCGCCAGCCTGATCGTCGCCGTCGGCACGCACGCCACGCTCGTCGAGTTCCTGGACAAGGGCCGCTCCGGGATGGCCAGCACGTTCCTCACCCGGCTGCGGGTCGGGGGCAAGCTGATCGACGCCAAGGGCGTCAGCCGCCTCTACCGCAGCCGCATCCCCGCCTGGACCGTGGTGCTCTTCGTCGTGGCCGGCCTGCTCGCCGTGAGCGTGGCCATCGCGGCCACCCCGACCGGGCAGGCCTACCTGGACATCCTGGGCTCCTGGTGGGACCGCTTCGTCTTCTGGCTGCGAGGGCTGTTCTGACGTGATCGACTTCCGGTACCACCTGGTCTCCATCATCGCGATCTTCTTCGCGCTCGCCGCCGGCATCGCGCTCGGCGCCGGTCCGCTCAAGGCGGGCGTGGACCAGACCCTCACCGACCAGACCTCGGCGCTGCGCGAGGAGAACCAGGGACTGCGCGACCAGATCGCCGTGCTGGAGTCGGGCG
>DATHTV010000052.1:0-5911 GCA_035462845.1 Jiangellales bacterium | reverse complement strand
TCAACAACGACGGCACCAAGGTGGTCTTCACCGACGAGCTCGGCGGTGGCGGCGCGGCGATCTGCCGGCCGGCGTTCCGGGACAACCAGGGCGCCAACGGGATCTACGACATCGTCGACGGCGAGCTCGAGTTCGCCAGCTACTACAAGATCCCGCGGGAGAACACCATCCGCGAGAACTGCGTGGCCCACAACGGCACGCTGGTCCCCGTCAAGGGCAAGGACATCATGGTCCAGGCGTGGTACCAGGGTGGGATCTCGGCGTTCGACTTCACCGACTCGGCCAACCCGAAGGAGATCGCCTGGTTCGACCGTGGTCCGCTGTCCAACGACCGCCTCATCCTCGGCGGCAGCTGGTCCGTCGCGTACTACAACGGGTACGTCTACTCGAGCGACATCCAGCAGGGCTTCGACGTCCTTGAGTTCAAGGACCCCGCCCTGGCCTCCGCCAAGGGCAACCCGATGAAGGAGTTCAACGCCCAGACCCAGCCGCCCTTCATCGACGCTCCCGGCATGCGCTGAGCGGCTGACGCTCCGGACACCACGTCCGGCGCAGACCGTCCGGGGCCCGGCACCACTCCCTCAGAGTGTGCCGGGCCCCGGCGTGCGTACAGCCCCGGCGGCAGCGCCCGACCCCGGTGTCTGCCAGCCCCGCGGCTACCCCCAGAATGCGGACATGCGCCTCGACCACGTCTCGTACGCCGCCGGCTCGGACGGCCTCGAGGCGACCGCGCGGCGGCTGGCCGAGGCGCTCGGCGCGGACCTGGTCGACGGCGGGATCCACCCCCGGTTCGGGACGCGGAACAAGATCCTCCCGCTGGCGGGCGACCACTACCTCGAGGTGGTCGGCGTGCTGGATCACCCGGCGGCCGACAAGGTGCCGTTCGGTCAGGCCGTCAAGGCCCGGACGGAGGCCGGCGGCGGCTGGCTCGGCTGGGCGGTCGCGGTCGACGACATCGCCGCGGTCGCGGAGCGGCTGGGTCGCGCCGCCGTCCGCGGCAACCGGCACCGCCCCGACGGCGTCGAGCTGCTCTGGCGGCAGGTGGGCGTCAAGGGCCTGATGAACGACCCGCAGCTGCCGTTCTTCCTCCAGTGGGAGTCCGACCCCGCCGAGCACCCCTCGCGAGGCGGTGCGGGTGTCGACCTGGCCCGGCTGGAGATCGCCGGTGACCCGCACCGGGTGGCCGAGTGGCTCGGCGAGCCGGAGAACCACCCGCTCGACGACGTCGACGTCGACTGGGTCACGCCGGATGGCTCACCGGGCATCGTGGCTGCGCACTTCACGACCGCGCGCGGTCTCGTCCGCATCTGAGCGGTCGAGCTCCGGCCACCACTCGGCTCGCGGTGGGACCACGAGGCGTCGACGCCTCGTGATGGGCCGACCCGGGTGGTGAACGTGGTCATCCGGGGCCGGCGGCCCGTCAGGCGTCCCGCCGCTCGAACAGTCCCCACGCTGCCGCCAGCACCAGCGCCACCACCGACGCGAACACCGCGCCGCCCTCCCACCGGCCCAGCGTCTCCGGAGCGCCGGCCGCCTCGGCCGCGGCACCGACGTCGACGACCGACACCAGCGAGGTGCCGGCCGTGAAGGGCAGGTACGGGACGACGTCGCGCAGCCCGCTCAGGGCCGGGACGAACGACAGCCCGCTGATCAGCGGCTCCACCACCAGCGGCACGACCAGCAGCACGACGAGCGCGCCCGGGATGTTGCGGAACAGCAGCGCCAGCCCGGCGCCCAGCAGGCCCCACAGCACGACGAAGAGCACGTAGCCGATTAGCACCTCGGCCGACGGCAACCCCACGATCTCGCCACGCGACCCAACGGTGACCAGCCAGTTGAGCAGCAGGCCTGCGACCGCGGTCACCGCGCCGACGGCCGCCACGACGAGCAGCTTCGCGGCGACCAGCACCGAGCGACGCGGCAGGGCGAGCAGGGTCGGCTGCACGGTCCCGTGCCGGAACTCGTGTCCGGTGGCGAAGACGCCGAGGATGCCGACGAGGACGGCGGCGAACGGCAGCGGGCTGAACTGGGAACCGCCGGTCACGCCGACGGCGACCAGGTCCGCGTCCAGGCCCTCGTCGCGGGTGGCCAGCGCGAGGGCGAGTGCGACCAGCGCCCCCAGGACGAGCGCCAGGCCCACCAGCCAGGCGGTGGACCGGATCGTCCGGACCCGGACGGACTCGAAGGCCAAGGCGTCGGTCACGCGGTGCTCCCCGAGGTGGTGACGCCGCGGTACTCCTCCGCGGCACCCGTGGCGGACAGGAACGCTTCCTCGAGGGAGGCCGTGCGAGTGGTGAGCTCGTGCAGGACCACCCCGTGCGCTGCGGCGAGCTCGCCGACCGCTACCGCATCGGCCCCGGCCACCAGCAGGGCACCGTCGGGCAGCTCCTCCACCCGGGCGCCCTCCGTCGCGAGCAGCGGGTTGAGGGCGGCGGCCTGCGGGGTTCGGACCAGCACGGAGGCCTGCGTGAAGCGGCCCACGAAAGAGCTCACCGGACCCGCGTCGATCAGCCGGCCGCGCCCGATCACGACGAGCTCGTCGGCCATCAAGGCCATCTCGGCGAGGAGGTGGCTGGACACGAAGACGGTCCGGCCCTGTCCCGCCAGCGCCTTGAGTACGTCGCGCAGCCACTGGATGCCGTGCGGGTCGAGGCCGTTGGCCGGCTCGTCCAGCACGAGGGTGTGCGGGTCCCCGAGCAGCGCGCACGCGAGTCCGAGGCGCTGGGACATGCCGAGGCTGAAGCCCTTCGGCTTGCCACGGGCGACGTCGGTCAACCCGACCAGGGCCAGCACGTCGTCGACCCGCTCGTCCGCGATCCCGTTGGCCGCGGCCAGCATCCGCAGGTGGTTGCGCGCCGTACGCGTGGGGTGGAAGGCCTTCGCCTCCAGCACCGCCCCGATCTCCCGCATGGGCCGCGCGATGTCCCGGTAGCGGCGGCCGTCGAACCGGGTGACGCCGCCCCCGCGGTCGAGGTCGAGCATGAGGCGCATCGTCGTGGACTTCCCGGCGCCGTTGGGTCCCAGGAAGCCGGTCACCACCCCCGGCCGGACCTCGAAGGACAGGTCGTCGACGGCCACCTTGGGCCCGTACTGCTTGCGCAGTCCCACGGCGGTGATCACGGAGTCCTCCGGTGCGCTGGTTGGCGGTCGGTCGGGGAGTGGGAAGGCAGGCACGGGTGCCGTGGGCGCTCCGTACCGGTTCGAACCTACCTGCGCGCCCGGGCGGGCCCCCGCCCAGCCCAGTGCCGGACGAGGGCCCGCCGCGGCTCACCCCGCTCGGTGCCGCGTGATCAGCGCGGGAAGGCCTTGCTGCCACCTACCACCGGCAGCGTCACGGAGCTGAAGCCCGGCTCGACCGTGAGCTGGGTGCCCGGCAACGGCCGCAGCGTGAAGTCACGGTCGGTGGACATGACCACGACCCCGATCCGGCGACCCGTCTGGAAGACGTAGTCGTCGGCGTGCAGGTCCCAGTGGAAGTCGTAGCTCTTGCCCTGCTGGATCGGGTCGGTCTTGTCGCGGCGGACCCGGTTCTGTACGTCTATCCACCCCCGCGTCACCATGGTGGCGCTGGTCGACCCGGGCGGGCCGTAGTCGACGAGGTACGCGGTGAGGTTCGCCGCCGCGGCGTTGTCGACGGAGGCCCGGATCCGCACCGACGGCGTACCGGAGAGGTGCATCGGCGACGCCAGGACGTCGGAGAGGTAGACGAGCCGGTTGGGGTCGGCCGTGTCGGGCCCGGCGAGCAGGTTCGTCGCCGCGCGGTTGCGGCCGTTGTCGACGAAGGACTGGGCCACGCTGCGGCCGGGGGCCGCCGTGAGCGGGGCGAGGGTCCCCGGCGCGGCCGCGTCGGCCGCGGCCAGCCGCAGGGTCACGTCCTGGGATCCGGGGACCGGCCAGTCGCCGAAGAGCTGGTTGGCGTTGGTTCCCTCACGCTGCACGATCGCCCGCGGCTCGGTCATGATCCCGTTGTCGACGCCCCACAGCCAGTGGTCGAACCAGCGGTGGACGGTCGTCTGGTACGTCCAGGACTGCCCGCTCGGCAGCGTGTAGGCGGCGTTGTTGCCGGGCGTGCCGTGCCCGCCGTTGTGCAGCCAGATCTTGCGCGGCACGTCCTGTCGGGACAGCTCGTCCCACCAGCGCGACCACTGCAGCGGCTTGACGTTCCAGTCGTTGCGGCCGTCGACGACGAACACGCTGGCCTGCACCCGCGTGGCGCCGGGCAGGTAGTTGCGGTCGTCCCAGAAGGCGTTGTAGTCGCCGGTGACCCGGTCCTGGGCCGCCTCGATCGCCGCCATCTCCTCGAGACACTGGTTGGCTCCGGAGCCCGCCGCCAGCGAGCGGGCCATCCCGCCCACGTACCGGGCCAGGATGTCGGCGTCCTCGCCCTGGTAGCCGCCGGGGGCGACGACCAGACCGTTCTCGCGGTAGTAGCCGTACCAGTCGCTGATCGCGACGATCGGGACGATGGTCCTGAGGTTGGGCACCTCACGCCCGAGGGTGGCGAGCTGGTTCGGGATGGTCCCGTTGTACGAGGCGCCGGTCATGCCGACGGCGCCGGTCGTCCAGTCCGCGGCGACCTCGGCACCGGAGGCGTCGAAGGCCCGCGCCCGCCCGCCCAGCCAGTCGACGATCGCCTTGGCGCTCTGCGTCTCCGCGTCGTCGCCGGTGGTCGGGCAGCCGTCCGACTGTGCGGTGCCGACGCTCTGCGCGACGACCACGCCGTAGCCGCGCGGCACGTAGTAGTTGTCCAGCGCGCCGGGCAGGTCCGGCGCCGGGCGCGCTCCGGCCATCCGGTCGGCCTGGTGCACGAACGAGGCCTGCGGCAGCTCCTCGGGGTCGATGTCGGCGTGGTACGGCACGCTGCCCCAGGTCCCGGAGCGGTACGGGCTCACCTCGAGGATCACCGGGACCTTGAGGTCCGCGGTGGCGGTCTCGGCCGGGCGCGAGACGTCGATGACGACCCGGTCCAGGACACCGTTCCCATCGGTGTCCAGCGGGGTCTCCACCCAGAGGCGCTGCTCGATGGCCTGGGTGAACGCGTAGACCGGCTGGGTGAGGCCGTTCTCGACGACGATCGGCGGAGCGGTGCCGGTCTGCTGGGCGTTCGCAGCGCCGACCGGGACGGCGACGGCTGCGGCGGTGCAGCCGGCCAGGGCGCCGATGAGCACCCGGGGCAGGGTTCTCATGACCTGGGACCTCCTGGGGACGAGGCGTGTCGCGGCGGGCGGGCGCAGCTGTGGCGACGCGGTCGGCGGGGGATCCACGGGACACACCGGATGGGTGCGGGCAGCCAACCAGTGGACGGAGGGTGTGTCAACGGTCACGGTCCGTCGAGGATGCTTCAGCCCTGACCGGGGCAGAGGTGACCGTCGTCAGCGACTGCGGAGGGTCTGCCGGGCGAGCTGGCCGGCCTGCCGGCCGTACCCGCCGCCGAAGAGCACTGCGTGCACGAGCACCGGGTGCAGCTGGTGCAGCGCGACCCGCCCGCGCCAGCCGCCGGCGAGAGCGGGCTCGCAGCTGTCCGCGTAGGCGCCGAGGACCGTGTCCAGGTGCGGTAGGCCGAACAGCGCCAGCATGGCGAGGTCGGTCTCCCGGTGACCGCCGTGGACGGCGGCGGCGTCGACCAGTCGTACGCGCCCGTCGGCGCCCCACAGCACGTTGCCGGACCACAGGTCGCCGTGGACCAGGGCCGGCGGCTCGTCCGCCCCGGGCAGCGCCTCCAGGCCGGCGAGTGCCCGCTCCACGTCGAGGGTGTCGGCCGGGCCGATCGCGCCGGCGTCCCGCGCCTCCCTCAGGTACGGGAGCACCCGGCCTTCGGCCCACAGCCGGACCCACGACTCGTACGGACCGGCAGGGAGCGGGAGCGGCCCGACGAAGCCGGTGCCGTCCAGCCCGCCGAAGCGCGGGGCGC
>DATHTV010000051.1:0-23160 GCA_035462845.1 Jiangellales bacterium | reverse complement strand
GTCATCGGCTGGATCCGCGAGAAGACCGGCATCCAGCCGGCCGGCACTCCCGGCCCGGCGGTCGGCGAGCCGGCCACCAGCGAGCCGGCGACCGGCGACGCGGGCACCACCGAACCCTCACCGGCGGATGCGGTCCACCCGACCACCGTCCGCGGTGACCTGGAGGCGGTCGACCGCATCCCGCGTCGCGTCCCCGTCCCGGCGCTCCGGCCCGCGCTGGAGCAGTGCGTGCCGACCGGCGTGACGCTCTCCGGAGCGCGCGTGGTGGTCATGCGGGACGAGGGGGGCGTCGCCGACGCGCTGACCAAGCGGCTCGCCAAGGCCGGTGCGACGGTGCTCGCCCTGGACCCGGGCACGCCCACCGACGCCCTGGTCGAGTCCGTACGGACGTGGCGTGTCGACGGTGCGCCCGCCGGGGTCTATTGGCTGGCTGGCCTCGACGACGAGGGTCCGCACGACGCCCTCGACCTGGGCGGGTGGCGGGAGGCGCTCCGCCGCCGGGTGAAGGCGCTCTACGCCACGATGCGCGTGCTCTACGACGACAGCCCGTTCCTCGTCACCGGAACCCGGCTGGGCGGCTTCCACGGCTACGACGACGCCGGCGCCACCGCCCCCATGGGCGGGGCGGTGACAGGGTTCGCCAAGGCGTACAAGCGCGAGCGGCCGGACGCCCTGGTCAAAGCGGTGGACTTCCCCGCGGGTCGCAAGACCGCGGCCCCGGCCGACGCGCTGGTCGAGGAGACACTGCACGACCCCGGTTGCGTCGAGGTCGGCCGCGTGGACGGGCGGCGCTGGGGCGTCGGCCTGGCCGACCGGCCCTTCCCGCCTCAGGACGCACCCGGCGAGGGTGCGACGGCGCTGGGGCCGGGCAGCACGGTCCTCGTCACGGGTGCCGCCGGCAGCATCGTCTCGGCGATCACCGCCGACCTGGCCCGGGCGTCGGGCGGCACGTTCCACCTGCTCGACCTGACCCCGGCCCCCGACCCGGCGGACGCCGACCTCCGGCAGTACGTGGAGGATCGCGACGGCCTCAAGTCCGTCCTCGCCGACCGGATGAGGGAGCGCGGTGAGCGCCCGACCCCCGTCGCCATCGAGCGGGAGCTGGCCCGGTTCGAGCGGCTCGCCGCGGCCGTCGCGGCCATCGACGCCGTCCGGTCGGCAGGCGGGACGGCGCACTACCACTCGGTCGACCTCACCGACGCCGAGGCCGTACGCGAGGTCGTCGGACGGATCCGCGAGGGCACGGATCGCATCGACGTCCTGCTGCACGCGGCCGGGCTCGAGGTGAGCCGGGCGCTGCCGGACAAGGAGCCGGCGGAGTTCGACCTGGTCCTCGACGTCAAGAGCGACGGCTGGTTCACACTGCTCCACGCCGTGGGTGACCTGCCGATCGGCACGACGGTGGCCTTCTCGTCGGTGGCCGGGAGGTTCGGGAACACCGGGCAGACCGACTACAGCGCCGCCAACGACCTGCTCTGCAAGATCGCCAGCAGCCGGCGGCGGACTCGCCCCGACAGCCGAGCCCTCGCACTCGACTGGACCGCCTGGGGCGGGATCGGGATGGCGACCCGAGGGTCCATCCCCAAGATCATGGAGATGGCCGGTGTCGAGATGCTGCCCCCCGAGGCCGGGGTGGCCTGGATCCGGCGCGAGCTGACCTCGCACGGCTTCAGCGGCGAAGTCGTGGTGGCCGGAGCCCTGGGCCGGATGGCCGAAGGCCCACACGTCACCGGCGGGCTCGACCCGGGCGCACTGGACACGGCCGCCGCCGGCCCGATGGTCGGCGAGTTCGTCGCGGCGGACGTCCACGACGGGCTCGTGGTGCGCACGACGCTGGACCCGACGGCCACGCCGTTCCTCGACGACCACCGCATCGACGGCACGCCGGTGCTACCCGGAGTCATGGGCATGGAGGCCTTCGCCGAGGTGGCCCGGCTGCTGGTGCCCGACCGGCACGTGGTGGCGGTGGAGGACGTCGACTTCCTCGCGCCGGTGAAGTTCTACCGCGACGAACCGCGCACGCTGACCGTCACGGCGCGGATCCGGCCGGACGGCGACGACCTTGTCGCCGACTGCCGGCTGGCGGCCGAGCGGCTGCTGCCGGGCGCCGAGACGCCCCAGCGGACCGTCCACTTCACCGGGTCGGTCCGGCTGGCCGGGCGGCCCCCCGAGGCGGAGCAGGCCGACCCGGTCGCCCACGAGGAGGGGACGCGGGCGCTGACCCCGGAGGACGTCTACCGGCTGTACTTCCACGGCCCCGCGTACCAGGTCGTCACCGAGGGCTGGCGCCAGGACGGCACGGCCGCCGGACGGCTCGCCCCGGCGCTGCCGGCGAACCACGACCCGGCCGGCGGCCCGACGGCGATCGGGCCACGCCTGGTGGAGCTCTGCTTCCAGGTGGCCGGGCTGTGGGAAGCCGGCAACGAGGACCGGCTCGCCCTGCCGGCCCACGTCGACTCGCTGCGCGTGGTCGCCGATCCGTCGGAGTCCGCCGCAGCCGTCGTCGCGGTCGCCCGACCCACCGGACCGGGCCGCTTCGACTGCCAGGTCACCGACCACGAGGGCCACGTCCTGCTGAGACTGCAGGGTTACCGCACCGTCCCGCTTCCCGGCGGGCTCCCCGACGAGGTCGCGCGACCACTGCACACCGTGATGGCCGGACAGGGGTGAGACCGACGTGACGGAGATCCGCCGGCTGGGAGTCGTCAACCGCGGCGAGGCGGCCATGCGCCTGCTGACGGCGGTGGCGGAGCTCAACCGCACCGACCGTACGGACGACGGCCGCGACCACCGCATCGCCACGGTCGCCCTCTGCACCGACCCCGACGCCGAGGCGTGGTTCGCGCAGGAGGCCGACGAGGTCGTCAACCTCGGCGCGGCCACCTACCTCGACCCGGTCGACGGCCACCGCAAGTCCCGCTACCTCGACGAGGCGGCCGTCGTCGACGCCCTGGTCGGGGCCAACTGCGACGCCGTGTGGGTCGGCTGGGGGTTCGTCGCAGAGCGGGCGTCCTTCGCCCAGCGGTGCGAGGAGGCCGGCATCGTCTTCGTCGGCCCGGACAGCACCACGATCCGGCAGCTCGGCGACAAGGTGACGGCCAAGCGGCTCGCCGAGAAGGCCGACGTCCCCGTGGTGCCGTGGGGCGGCGGTCCGGTCGACGACCCGGAGGAGGCTGCGGCTCAGGCCGACCGCCTGGGTTACCCCGTCGTGCTCAAGGCGTCGGCCGGCGGTGGCGGCCGGGGGATCCGCGTGGTCCGCTCGCGCGAGGACCTGGCCCCCGCCCTCGCCTCGGCGCGCAGCGAGGCCGAGCTGGCCTTCGGTGACCCGGCCGTCTTCGTCGAGCAGCTGGTCGCGGCGGCCCGGCACGTCGAGGTCCAGGTCATCGCCGACGGGTACGGCACGACGTGGGCGGTGGGGCTGCGGGACTGCAGCGTGCAGCGGCGCAACCAGAAGGTCATCGAGGAGTCCGCCTCCACTGCCCTCGACCCCGAGACGGAGGAGGCGATCAAGGCGGCCGCCGTCCGCCTCGCCGCCACGGCGGGCTACCGCAACGCCGGCACCGTCGAGTTCCTGGTGGACCCGGAGACCCGGCAGTTCCTGTTCATGGAGGTCAACACCAGGCTGCAGGTCGAGCACCCCGTCACCGAGGTCACCACCGGCCTCGACCTGGTCAAGCTCCAGCTGCATGTCGCGGCGGGCGGCCGGCTGGAGGGAGTGCCACCGCTGCCGCGCGGCCACGCGGTCGAGGCGCGGCTGTGCGCCGAGGACCCCGAGCAGGGCTTCGTCCCCGCCCCGGGGCGGCTCGCCATGCTCCGCCTGCCCACCGGCAGCGGCGTCCGCGTCGACTCGGGTGTCCGCGAGGGCGACAGCATCGCGGCCGACTTCGACTCGATGATCGCGAAGGTCATCGCCTGGGGTCCCACCCGTGACGAGGCGCTCGCCCGCCTGCGCCGCGCCCTCGCCCAGAGCACGGTCGTGGTCGAGGGCGGTGCCACCAACCGGTCCTTCCTGCTCGCCCTGCTCGACCGGCCGGAGGTGCGCTCCGGCGAGGTCGACAACCGGTGGCTGGACCGGCTCACCGGCGCCGCGGAGCACGTGCCGCCACCCGAGCCGGTCGCACTGTTGACCGCGGCCGTCGAGGCGTACACGGCCGACCACGCCGGTGTGCAGGCGGCCTTCCACGCCGGTGCCCGCCGCGGACGTCCGGAGGTGCCGGCCACCGTCGGCACCCGGGTCCAGCTCCGCTACGCCGGCGTCCGCTACGACCTGGGGGTCTACCGGACGTCGCCGGGCACGTACCGCGTCCGCCACGGCCACGCGACCGCCGACATCCACGTCGACGCAGTCAACGCGTACGAGCGGCGGGTGCGCTGCGGCGGCCGGGCGCACCGCGTCGTGGCCGTCACCCAGGGCGCGACCTTCCAGGTCGTCGTGGACGACACGACGCACCGCGTCGTCCGTGACGACGGAGGCGTGGTGCGCGCCGGGTGGCCGGCGTTCGTCGTCGCCGTCCTCGTGCAGCCCGGCGAGGTCGTGACCGAAGGCCAACCGGTCGCCGTGCTCGAGAGCATGAAGATGGAGTCCACGGTCACGGCGCCGTACCCCGGCGAGATCGCGTCGATCGACGTCGTCGCCAACGCGCAGGTCGGCGCCGGCGCTCCCCTGCTGCGCATCCGCGCGGCGGACCAGCCGAGCGTCACGACGACCGTTCCCGGCACCGTCGACCTGTCCGGCCTGGAGGCCCGCCCCGCCCCCGGGACGCCCATGTGCGAGCGGGTGTTCGGCTCGCTGCGGGCGTACCTCCTCGGGTACGACCTCGACCCCGGCGCGCTCAAGCGGCTGCTCGTCGAGCAGCGCCGGCTCGGCGAGCTCTCCCCGCCCGACGACCCGGGCCTGCTGTCCTGCGAGGACGGCCTGCTGGACCTGTTCGCCGAGGTCGGAGCGCTGTACCGGCCGAGGACGGAGACCCAGCCCGACGACACGCTCACGGCCAGCAGCACGCAGGAGTACCTCCTCTCCTACCTCCAGTGGCTCGACGCCGACCGGGCCGGGCTCCCCGGTGACTACCGCGAGCGGCTGGCGGCGGCCCTGGCGCGCTACGGCGTCGGCGGCCTCGACCGCACGCCGGAGCTGGACGCGGCCGTCGTGTGGATGTTCCGGTCGTTCTCCCGCGTCGGGGAGCTGGTGCCGGTCGTGCTGTCGGTGCTCGAACGCCGGCTGAGCGCAGGGGCGGTGCTCGCCCCCCTCGCCAACGACGACATGCGCGCGCGCCTGGACCGGCTGGCCACGTCGGCCCAGGGCCGGCACCAGGCCGTCGCCGAGCTCGCCCGCGACGTCCGGTTCCACTACTTCGACGAACCCGTGCTCGAGTCCCTCGTCACGCGCGAGTACGCGGAGACCGAGCGGGTCCTCGACGAGCTGCAGGCCGATCCCGGCGGTCCCGGCCGCGACGCCGCCATCCAGCGGCTGGTGCGGTCCCCCCACCCGCAGCGGGGGGCGCTGCTCCGCCGCTGGCTGGCCACGGACGACCCCGAGGTCCGCAAGACCGTGCTCGAGGTCTACGCCCGCCGCTTCTACCGGATCAGGGACCTGAGGGACCTGCGCTTCGAGCAGCGGGGCGACGACCTGCTCTGCGCCGCGGACTACGACTGGGGCAACAAGCACGTCCACCTCGTCGTGGCCCACACCGAGCTCGACCGGCTCCCCCGGCTGGCCGAGGCGGTGGCCGCCCACCTCGCCGAGTCCGACATCGGCGACCGCAAGGTGGTCGTCGACGTGGGCACCTGGCGAACGGGCGGTCGCACCCCGGTCGAGGAGACCGCAACCCAGGTGGAGGAGCTGCTGGCGCGGTCGGACTTCGGCTGCCAACCGTGGCGGCTCGACATCACCGTGACGAGCACCGGCGGTGACGAGGCCGAGCACTTCCGGACCCAGCACCTCACCTACCGGCCACAGGCGGGAGGCGGGATGCAGGAGGAGCTGCTGTACCGCAACCTGCACCCCATGCTCGCCAAGCGGCTGTACCTCTGGCGGCTGTCGAACTTCCGGCTCGAGCGCCTTGCCTCGGCCGAGGACGTCTACCTCTTCCACGGCATCGCCCACGAGAACCCCAAGGACCACCGGCTCTTCGCCCTCGCCGAGGTGCGCGACCTCACCCCCGTCCGGGACGCCACGGGCACCACCACGTACCCCTGGCTGGGCCGGATGGGCCTGCAGGCGCTGGCCGCGATGCGAGCGGCGCTGGCCACCTACCCGCCGCGGCAGCGGCCGATGGCGAACCGGATCGTGCTCTACGTCCGCCCGCCCTGGGACGTCCCGCGCGAGGCGTGGCCGAGCCTGGCCGAGTCCTTCGCCCCGCTGGCAGAGGGCGCCGGCCTCGAACGGGTGCTCCTGCGCGTACGGATCCCGGAGCCGGACGGGTCGCTCCGCGACGCCGTCCTGCACGTCCACGGGGTCGGTGGCCGCGGTGTCACCGTGCGCGAGCGCCCGCCCGGCAACGAGCCGGTCCGGCCACTCACCCCGTACCGGCAGAAGGTGCTGGTCGCCCAGCGCTTCGGCGTGCCCTACCCGTACGAGATCGTGCGGATGCTCGCCCCCGAGCCGGGCACCTCCGCGGACTTCCCGCCGGGCAGCTTCGTCGAGCACGACCTTGCCCCGGACGGGACCCTGCAGCCGGTGGACCGCGACCCGGGGCTCAACACCGCCAACGTGGTCGTCGGCCTGCTCACCAGCCGCACCGCCAAGGTGCCCGAGGGGATGACCCGGGTGGCGCTGCTCAGCGACCCGACACGTGGCCTCGGCAACCTGGCCGAGCCCGAGTGCCGGCGAATCCTGGCCGCCCTCGACCTCGCCGAGCGGATGCAGCTGCCCGTGGAGTGGTTCGCGGTGTCCTCCGGAGCGCTGATTGCGATGGACAGCGGCACGGAGAACATGGACTGGATCGCCGACGTGCTGCGCGGCCTGATCGAGTTCACCCAGCGCGGCGGCGAGATCAACGTGCTGGTGACCGGGATCAACGTGGGAGGCCAGCCGTACTGGAACGCCGAGGCCACGATGCTCATGCACACCCGGGGCATCCTGGTCATGGTGCCGACCAGCGCCATGGTGCTCACCGGCAAGCAGGCACTTGACTTCTCCGGCGGAGTCTCGGCGGACGACAACTTCGGCATCGGCGGCTACGACCGGGTCATGGGCCCGAACGGCCAGGCCCAGTACTGGGCCCCGACGTTCGAGGACGCCTGCCGGGTCCTGCTGCGGCACTACGAGCACACGTACGTCGTCCCCGGGGAGCGCTTCCCGCGGCGGGCGAGGACCGCCGACCCGGTCCACCGCGACGTGCGCACGGCGCCGCACGCAGCGGTGGCCGGCACGGACCTCCGCGTCGTCGGCGACGTCTTCTCGGACGAGCACAACCCCGAGCGCAAGCAGCCGTTCGACATCAGATCGGTGCTGCGCGCCGTCGCCGACGCGGACTCCGAGCCCTTGGAGCGGTGGAGCGCCTGGCGCGGCGCCGAGACGTCGGTCGTCTGGGACGCGCACGTGGGCGGGATCCCGGTCTGCATGCTGGGCCTCGAGTCCCGCACGCTCGCCCGGCGGGGATACGTGCCGGCGGACGGTCCTCCGTCGTGGACCTCAGGCACGCTCTTCCCGCAGTCGGCCCGCAAGACCGCCCGGGCGGTCAACGCCGCGAGCGGCAACCGGCCGCTGGTCGTCCTGGCGAACCTGTCGGGCTTCGACGGCTCCCCGGAGTCGATGCGGCACTGGCAGCTCGAGTACGGGGCCGAGATCGGCCGGGCGGTCACGAACTTCGTCGGCCCGATCGTCTTCGTCGTCGTCTCGCGCTACCACGGTGGAGCCTTCGTGGTGTTCTCCAAGCGGCTGAACCCCGCCATGGAGATCGCCGCCGTCGAGGGGTCCTACGCGTCGGTGATCGGCGGCGCTCCGGCTGCGGCGACCGTCTTCGCCCGCGACGTGCGGGCCAGGACGGAGAGCGACCCCCGCGTGGCGTCGTTGCGCGAGGCCGTCGCCGCCGCCGCGGGCCCCGAGGCCGGGGGGCTGCGCGCGCAGCTCCTGCGGGTCACCGAGGAGGTGCGCTCCGAGAAGCTCGGCGAGGTCGCCGACGAGTTCGACGCCATCCACACCATCCAGCGGGCGCGCCTCATGGGCTCGGTCGACCACATCATCCCGGCCGCCCAGCTGCGCCCGTACGTGGTCGACGCCCTCGAGCGCGGCATGGCGCGGACCGAGGCCGGAACCGGCTGACCCCGGCCGCGGCCTCCCGAGCGCGGGTCGTCGCCTCCGGGCCGCACGGCGTCGGTCAGGGCGCCAACGGGCGGTCCACCCAGGAGTGCCGCGGGTCGGCCCGGGTGAGGTCGGCCGACCCGCGGAGCACCTCGGGGACTGGGAGAGGCCGGTCGGCGGCCACGGTGAGCAGGAAGGCACCGTCGCGCCGCCACCAGCCCGGGAGGGCGCCGCCCTCGGCCGGCCGGACCGTGAGCGGGTGCCAGCCGGTGCCGGCGTCCGCGAGCGCCCCGGCCGCGTCGATGTCGTCGTCCCGGCCGAGGAGCACGTCGACGCTGCGGGTGTCGCGACGTAGGCCGGTGCGGAGCACCTTGAGCGCGCTCTCCTTGGCCGACCACACGAGGTTGACCACGGCGTCGCGCTGGTGGCTCGGGCAGGCGGCGACGTACTCCTGCTCGCCCGCGGTGAGGAAGTCCGCGACGAACGCCGCCGAGCGCGGCTCCACCAGCTCGAGATCGCACCCCACCCGGCTCAGGTCCGCGCCCACGACGCAGACCGCCCAGCCGGCGCGGTCGGTGAGCGAGACGTCGAGGCGCAGCGGTGCCCCGCCGACCACCACGTACGGGGCCCCGCCGGGCCGGTTGGCGACCTCGATCCGCGCGAGCCCTCCGACGTCGGTGGGCAGTCCCGCGGCCGCCGCGACCGCCTGCTTGCCCGCCCAGCGACGCAGCAGGTACTCGGTACGCCGCTTGGTGAAGCGCATGCCTGCTGCGCGCGCCGACTCGGCCGGCGCGAGCCATGCGTCGGTGGTCGGCAGCTCGTGCTCGCCCCGAGCGGTCCAGCGGAGCGGCCCGGTCGCGGCCTGCGGCTCCGGCACGGGCGTGTCCAGCTCAGCCGTCCAGTCCGGGATCCGGTCCATGTTCCCGGTCCAGGTGCCGGGCTCAGGTGCCCAGTTGGGGTGCTGGTGCGTCGTCGCCGCCGGACCGCGGCGCCAGCAGGCGGGACGTGTCGGCGGCGAAGTGGCGCACCGCCTCGTGGTCGGTGAGGTCCCAGTCCCGCGAGGTGTCGGTGGGCAACCCCTGCCGGGCCGCGATGTCCTTGATGACGGCACGCTTGGCGAAGCCGTACTGGGTGTAGAGCAGGGCGCCGCCGAAGAGTCCGACGATGTCCGGGTGCCAGCCGGTCTCCTCGACGAAGCCGTCGACGTAGGACCGGGCCAGCTGCTCCTCGCCGTGCTCGGCGACGGCGGAGAGGCAGACGGTGAAGAACGCGGCCGGACGCTCGCTCAGCGGCCCGCGGACGTGGCGCACCCAGTCGATGACGGCCCGCTCGTGCCGACCCATGTGCACCGACGAGCCGACGACCACCCCGTCGAAGTCGGCGGGCGTGGGGCCGGGACCGTGCTCCAGGTGCACCGGGTCGACCTCGTGACCGTCGGCCGACAGGGTCGCCGCGATCTCCCGGGCGACGTCGGCGGTGTGGCCTTCTCGGGTGCCGTAGAGCAGCAGTACGCGCGCCATGGCGCCATGGTCGGGGATGCCCGCCCGTCGATCCAGGGCCGGACGGCCCGCCCCGGGACCCGCGGGAGGGGCGCCCGGTCGCCCGGACGCCCCTCCGTACGTCACCGCCTCAGCGGGGTGGTCCCCCAGTCCGTCAGTCCTCGGGAGCGACGAACTTGAAGTTCGCCCGGTGCTGGGTTCCGTCGCCGAGGGTGATGATCAGCTGGCGGCAGGTGTCCACCCACGACTCCTGCGTCTCCCACAGGTAGGTGTACCGGTCCTGCCTGGCGTTGTACTGCAGGGTGGTCGCGCCCGGCCCGTCGGTCGGCGTGGTGATCGCGTACTGCAGCGGCTGCAGCGTGTCGCAGCCGATCTGCTGGGACGCCGGCGAGTGGTTGGGCTTGAGCACGTCCAGGCCGAGGTTCCCACCCAGGGTGAACTGGATCGGAGCGGTCGACCCGGCGTCCCGGACGTTCAGGGCCGGGGCGTTCTGGAACTGCGGACCGACCAGACCGGCCCCGGGAGCCTTGCACCACGGCGGCACGTCGAAGGCCTCGGTGTTGTCGTCCCGGTTCGTCGTGCCCTGGACCGCGCTGTAGCCCAGACCGCGGCGGGCGAACGAGCTCCAGATCAGGCAGGAGTCCTCGCCGCCCAACGCCTCCGACGCGGCGATGATCGCGTTCCGACCGGTGACGAAGCCCGGGCCGCAGCCCTGGAACTTCAGGCCGTCCATGACGTACTGGATGGCGCGGGTGTTGCCGCCGGAGTTCCACGCGTCGTAGACGTTGTCGTGGAAGCCGTGCCGGTCGACCAGGTCCCAGGTCATGTCCCACAGCGTCGCGGCCCACGCGTGACCGATGCCGTGCGGGACCGCAAGCGAGCCGCCGGTGATCCAGCCGTTGGTCTTGATCCGGTCGTAGGTGAAGGGCTGGATCTCCATGTTGCGGGAGTACGGGCGCGGGCGGATGCCGTTGCCCTCTCGGCTGTCCTGGAAGAGCGCGTACGGACCCATGCCGCGCGGGCCCTCGGGGTCGTCCAGGGTCGGGTCCATCAGCATCGAGATGGCGAGGTAGTCGCTCCAGCCCTCACCCATCTGCTCGTTGCCGCTCAGGCAGTTGATGCCTGGGCCGCCGGTCAGGCGCAGGGACACGCCGTGGCCGTACTCGTGGATGATGATGCCGTTCTCGAAGTCGCCGTCGCGGATGCCCGGGTGCGCGGACGCCTTCGCCACGCCAGCACTCTGGCCGGCCAGGTCCTTGATCGCGGTACCGGTGGCCGCGGTGACGCTGACCGCCGGGATGCCCAGCGGACCCGCAGCCTGTGAGCCGGTGAGGATGGCCGGGTTGGCCGCGGTCCCGGCCGCGATGATCACCGCTGCCGCGCCGGCTGCCTCCGCCACCGCGGTCCGCGCCGGGTTGGTGCACGAGCCGGCGCCGGAGGTGACACCGTCCACGACGGCGATGTAGCCGCTCCCCGCGGGGTAGTCGGCGATGTTGCAGCCGTTGCCGGCGACGACGAGGTCACCGATCACGGCCGCGTTGCGGGCCGGTGGACCGAAGCGGGCGAAGTTCGCCGGGAAGCTCTGGTCGCCGACGGTCACGACGTTGGGCATGCCGAACTGGGCGCCGGGCCACAGGTACATCTGCATCCGCGGCGTGCCGCCGTAGTTGGCCGGCGTGGAGAAGTTCGCGTTGTTGGTGCCGCCGCCGTCAGCGGCCTCCGCGCGGACGTAGTCGCCGCCCGGGACCGGGTTGCCGTTGGCCAGCGTCGCGCCGTACTTGTTCTGCTGGAAGTTGCCGGAGACCTCGTCGAAGCCGTAGCCGTACAGCACGTCGTGGATGACGTTGTTCATGTAGAACAGGTTCGCGGTGACGGCATCCCGGTAGTCCTGCGCGTGCTCGGTGAGGTCGGCCTCGAAGTCGAAGGCCAGGCTCGGCCCGCCGTCCGTGTCCTGCCCCGGGTCGGGGACGTTGTTCGCGTCCTGGTCCAGGTAGGCGTGGACGTTGTTGCCCCGGGTGGTCGTGAACTCGGGTCCCGGGGCGCCGTTGGTGTCGTGCCACCCGAAGGGCGATGCGGTCGTCTCGGCCGGGTTGGTGACGAGCGTCCGCGGCCCGTCGTTCGGGCTCTCCTTCGGGATCTCGTAGACCCGGTAGCTGGAGCCGTCCTCGACCGGGTCCAGCGGACCGTGCGCGCCCAGGCTCGTAGCGGCCTGCTCGATCTGGGCGGAGGAGCGCGCCAGGGACGAGGCGAGCTCGAGCGCGTTGTGCTCGATCGTCCAGTTGTCGACGTCGAGCAGATCGCCGGTCTCGGCGTCCACCGTGGCGTTGAGCACGTCGGGCGACTCGGCGTCGTCGATGACGACCTGCCAGGCGAGCCGCAGCTGACCCGACTCGGTCCTCTGCCAGCCCAGCTTGGCCGGGATGGGGGCGGCGGAGATGCCGCCGTCGGTGAGGACGGTCTCGCGCTCGGCACCGGCCTTGCGCGTGACGGCGCGCAGGTTCTCCGGTTCGTCGAGCTCGAGCGCCTCGGCGGCGGACTCGACCGCGTCGGCCGCCTCCTGGGCGACCGTGCCGGCGGCGGAGGCCGCGACGTTGCCGAGCATGGTGTTGCCCACGAAGAGGACGCGGCCGTCCTTCAGCACGTTGACCGTGGCTCGTGCGCCGAAGATCTCCAGGCCCTGGTACCTCTGCGCCAGGTTCACGTGGGTGACGCCGCTGTGGGTGCTCTGGTACGAGGTGGCGACCCCGAGCTCGGCGACGTCGTCCGCACTCAGGCCGTAGTCGGCCGCGTTGTCGACCATGAACCCGAGCGCCACCGTCTCGGGGTCGGCGCTGGACGGGCCCGACAGGGCGTCGGGGCTGTCCTCGGTGGCTGCAGCCTTCTCGGTGACGGTGCCGCTCGGGGCGGCGCCGCCGGGCAGCGGTGTCGCCAGCATCACCGCCAGCGCGACTGGGGTGAGCAGTGCTGCTCGCTTCATACGCATGTGCGCTCCTCCGGTTCGTGGACCGCTCGGGGTGCCGCGTCGTACGCGACCCCGGTGTGATGGCGACGTGGCGCCATTCGACCCTCCCCTTGACGGGTAGTCATATGGGACTCACGGAACGTAGCGCTGATGTGACGCGAACAACAGCCCTCGACCACGAACTGTTACACTTTGCTGCTGCAGTGATGCTCCGTCGGCAAGAGTTGACTATGGGCCACCGAGGCATGACTTTCCGTGGCCATGGCCTAGGGTGCTGCCGTCGAAGGAGGTGGTCCGGTCATCGTGACGACGCCGCGTCGTAAGCAGCGTGGGCAAAGCCCTCGCCGGATACGGGGCACGAGCCGGGCCACCGCGACCCTCGCCGCCTCGGCCCTGGTCCTGGTGGCGGCGTGCGGCGGCTCGGACCCGGAGGCGGGAGAGAGCCCGCGACCGGAGGAGTCGGGCACGATGTCGTCCAGTGCGTCGGCCACGCCGAGCCGCTCGCACGAGCCGACCCCGGAGGTGACGGTGCCCTCGCCCGACGACACCGCCGAGCCACCCGTCAGCAGCCCCTCACCCCCGGCTCCGCCGGGAAGCGCGCCCGAGGCCCCGCCCGGCGTCCTCACCCAGGACGACGACGGGCGGACCTTCGCGCTCGCCGCGGGCGAGGAGGTGCGCTGGCAGCTCGACGGCGCCTGGACGTGGGAGGAGCCGGTGACGGCCGGCGACGGCGTCGTCCTCACGCCGGTCAACTACTTCGACGACCCGGGGTACGTGGAGTGGCTGGTCGGCGGCGCGGCCCCCGGGACCTCGACCGTGTCGGTCACCGGTGACCCCAGCTGCGGTGACTCGACCGTGTGCCCACCCGTGACCGTGCGCATCACGTTCGTCGTCCGCTGACCCGGTGCGGTGGACGGGGCGCAGGCAAGGGACCTTCGCCACCTGACACCGCATGCACCCCGACGCAGAGTGGCTGCATGACCGAGTCCGCCGCCACCCCTCGTACCGTCGTGCCGGAACCCGGGGACCCCGCCCGGGCGATCATGGTGAGCCCGGTGGTCGAGGTGGGCGAACGGGCATCGCTGCGCGAGGTGGCCGCGCTGCTCACGGACGAGGCTGTCGGGGCCGTCCTGGTCCGGCACCAGGCGGGCGACGCGGTGGGCATCATCTCCGAGCGCGACGTCGTCCGGGCACTCGCCGAGGGTGGCGACCCGGACGAGGTGTGGGCCGCCGACGTGATGACGGCCCCCGTCCTCTGGGTCGGCGCCGACGACAGCATCAGCTCCGTGGCCGAGCTGATGGAGCTCGGCGGCGTCCGACACGTCCCCGTCAAGGACCACGGTCGGACCATGGGCATGATCTCGGTCCGAGACGTCCTGGACGTCCTGGTCTGAGACCGGCCACCTCGCGCCTGCGCTGCCTCTCGGTGACGTAAGCCTGTGCTGAGGCGGTGACCGGTGCCATGGTGATGCCATGCACGAGGTCAGCAAGCTCGAGGCCGAGACCGCCCTGCTCTCCGTCGCGTACGGGGGCCGGCTGGCGACCGAACCGCTCCCGAAGAACCGCCTCCCGGACACCGGGGTCGTCGCCGAGACGGCGTACCGGCTCGTGCACGACGAGCTGATGCTGGACGGCAGCTCCCGGCTCAACCTGGCGACCTTCGTCACGACCTGGATGGAACCGCAGGCGGAGCGGCTCATGGCCGAGGCCTTCGACAAGAACATGATCGACAAGGACGAGTACCCGGTCACCGCGGAGATCGAGCGCCGGTGCGTCAACATGGTGGCCGACCTGTTCCACGCGCAGCCGCAGGAGACCGCCGTGGGGGTCGCCACCATCGGCTCGAGCGAGGCCGTGATGATCTCCGGGCTCGCCCTCAAGTGGCGGTGGCGGGCTCGCCGCGCGGCGGCCGGCGCTGCCACCGACCGGCCGAACATGGTGCTCGGCAGCAACGTCCAGGTCGTCTGGGAGAAGTTCTGCCGCTACTGGGACGTCGAGGCTCGCTACGTGCCGGTGGAGCCGGGCCGCTACCACGTCACCCCCGAGACGGTGCTGCCCTTCGTCGACGAGAACACCATCGGGGTGGTGGCGATCCTGGGGACCACGCACACCGGCGAGTACGAGCCCATCAAGGAGATCCACGACGCGCTGGTCGCGCACAACGTCGAACGCGGCTGGCAGGTGCCCCTCCACGTCGACGCCGCCAGCGGCGGCTTCGTGGCGCCGTTCCTGCAGCCGGAGCTGGAGTGGGACTTCCGGCTCCCCAACGTGGTCTCGATCAACGTCTCGGGGCACAAGTACGGGCTGACCTACCCGGGGATCGGGTTCGCGGTCTGGCGGGACAAGGAGGCCCTCCCCGAGGACCTGGTGTTCCACGTGAACTACCTCGGCGGCGACATGCCGACGTTCACGCTGAACTTCTCCCGGCCGGGCAACCAGATCGTGGGCCAGTACTACAACTTCCTTCGCCTGGGGCGCTCCGGGTACGCCCGGGTGATGTCCACCCTGCAGGAGGTGGCCACGTCGCTGTCGTCGCGCATCGCCGCACTCGGGCCGTTCGAGCTCATCACGGACGGGTCAGCCATGCCCGTCTTCGCGTTCACCCTCAAGGACTCCGGCCGCTACACGGTCTTCGACGTCTCGAACCGGTTGCGGCGCTACGGCTGGCAGGTGCCTGCCTACACGATGCCCGCGAACGCGGAGAAGGTCGCCGTACTGCGGATCGTCGTCCGTGAGGGCTTCTCGGCCGATCTCGCCGACCTGCTGATCGGGCACCTCGCGGAGGTGACGGCCCACCTCGAGGAGCACGGCCGGCCCCCGGGTGACGACATGCCCACGGGGTTCAGCCACACCTGATGACAGGAGGGGGTCATCGGGTCACCGCGTGGACCGCGTGGTTGTTCATCGTCGGATCGGCGTGCTTCGCACTCGGATCCTTTCCTCTCTACTTCAGCCAGGTCAGCGGCCCGGTCGTGGCGGTCACGTTCTTCGTGGGCTCCCTCTTCTTCACCGGCGCTGCCTCCCTGCAGTACTCGCAAGCAGTCGGGACCGGACGGCGCCTCCCGTCAGACCTCGACGGCTGGGCCGCGGGGATCCAGCTGGTGGGCACGCTGCTCTTCAACGTCAGCACGGGGTTCGCGATCTCCGGCTCCCTGAGTGTGGAGCAGGTCGACCGCCTCGTCTGGGCCCCGGACGTCTACGGGTCGGTCGCCTTCCTGGTGTCCAGCTGGCTCGCGGTGGTCTCAGTCCGACGCGGACCGTGGGCCCACCGGCGACGGTCGGCGCCCCGGAGGATCGCGAGGCTCAACATGGCCGGCTCGGTCGCCTTCGGCATCGCTGCCGTCGGGGCCTTCGTGATCCCGGCGACAGGCGATCTCCTCGACGTCCGCTGGGCGAACGCCGGGACCTTCCTCGGAGCCCTGTGCTTCCTCACCGGGGCCGCTCTGATGCTGCCCAGGTGGTCACGACGCCCCGAGCCGGCGCCGTCGGACTGAGCGAGGTGCGAGGTCGCCACGCTGGCGCGGTCAGTCCCGCTCCACCACGAACGACAGGATGCCACCCACGCAGCTGCCCCGGACGTCGACCTCGGCCTCGCCCCGCTCGCGGAGGACCAGGGGGTGACCCTCGTGTTGGCGGCCGACGGACCGGCACCGGTGCCGGTCGACGCTGCGGAGCTCTCCGACGTCCTAGACGCCCTGCTGGACAACGCGTTCGCCCACGGGCAGTTGCTGAGCCATCGAGGTCGCAGTGGCTGTAGGCGGTTCGATCGCACGGGTGACCGTGGGGGACGACGGCCCCGGGCTGGGGCCCGGGGCCGTCGTCGAGCGGGGAAGCAGCGGGTCGGGGTCGACCGGGCTCGGTCTCGACATCGCGCGGCGGACTGCTCTGGCAGGTGGGGGGACCTGGTCACCGGCACATCGCGCCTGGGGGGCGCTCGTCGGGGTCGAGCTCCGCAGCTCCCCGCACTGACGACCAGGGGAGTCGGCCGTCAGCGTTCATCGGGTTCTCCGAATCTGGTGGGTGGACGGCGCGGGTCAGTCGTCGTCGTACGACCCTGAGGCGGTCATCCCGCTGCCGTTGACGTCGCGGTCGTCACCCGGCTCGAACCGCAGGTCCCGGTCCAGCTCACCACCGTTGTCGTCGCTGCTGGAGACCGCGGGCGAGGGGGACGGCGAATCGTCTCCCCCCGACGGCCTGAGCCACGAGGCCGGCGGCGAGAAGGACGGCAGCGGCACCCGAGGCGGCGAGGACGGCTGTACGGCGGCTGTTCATGATGACCTCCTGGTCGTGTGCTGAGGTCTTCACAGTGCTCGCCGCCGGCTCACGCGCGCCTCAGCGCACCCTCAAAGTTGGCTCAAGATCGGCGTGGCGGCCCCGTCCCGCCTACCGCCACCCCGGCGATCACTGGGCCCCGCGCCCCGTCACGACTCAAGATCGGCGTGGCGCCCACGTCCCACGTACCGCCACCCAGGTGCCACAGCGATCACCCCCGGCCGGCGTCCCGGAGCCCGATTCTCGTCATGGTCGCGCCGCTAACCCCGCAGTAGGGTGGGATGCCGGTCGCTCGGGGCTGCCGGCACGCAACGGATCGGGGCGTGCGATGGGCGATCGCGTCTTCACCTCCACCGGCTGGGGCGGGCTCAACCCCGCGTCCGGATGGCAGCTCGGAGCCGGCACGTTGACCGGGGGCACGAGGGCGGACCTGTTCGCCTACCACCCCAGCAACGGCAGCCTGTGGGTCGGCACCAACACCGGGACGGGCTTCACGTTCCAGCACCGTGCCACGGTGTCGCCGGCGAGCGGCTGGCGGTTCCACGTGGGCGACTTCACCGGGTCCGGCCTCGACGACGTCGTCGGTCACCACCCCGGCAACGGCAGCATCTGGGTCGGGGAGAACCTGGGGACCAGCTTCCAGCTGCGGCAGTGGGGGGCGGTGCAGCCGGCGACCGGGTGGCACTTCGGGGTCGGCGCCTTCACGGGCGGGCCCAAGGCGGACCTGTTCGCCTACCACGAGGGCAACGGCACGCTCTGGGTCGGCCGGAACACCGGGCCGGGCTTCGAGTTCCAGCAGTGGGGCACCGTGGCGACGACCGGCGTGTGGCAGTTCGTCGTCGCCGACATCACCGGCACCGGCCGGTCCGACGTGGTGGGGTACGACCCCAGCGACGGCAGCATCTGGGTCGGGGAGAACTCCGGCAGCAGCTTCCACCTCCAGCGCCGTCGCTTCGTGCTGCCGGCCGCGGGGTGGCAGCTCGGTGCTGGCTACTTCACCGGACGCGCCAAGTCCGACCTGTTCGCGTACCACCCGATCAACGGGAGTCTCTGGGTGGCGACCGACGACGGCACCACCCTCCAGTTCGAGCAGTGGGCGAGCACGTCGCCCGCCGCCGGGTGGCAGTTCGTCGCCGGTGTCTTCGACGCAGACCTCTGGGTCGACCTCGTCGGCTACCTGCCGAGCACCGGCGAGCTGCGCCTCTGGCGGTCGAGCGTCCGGCCGATCGAGGGCTACTGCTGGCCGCTGTCGGCCGCCCCCGGAGAGCATGTCTCCTTCATGACGTCGGGAGGCGGGGCCGCCACGGCGACCATCAGGCGGCACACCTCCACGTCCACCGCCGTGGACTCGGTCACCGTCCACCAGGAAGACTTCGACTCGCCGACGCAGCCACTGGCGCCGACCCCCTGGAGCACCGGGTGCGGCTGGGACGAGACCTTCGGCGTCGTCGTCCCCGACACGTGGCGGCCGGGTATCTACTCCGCCTCGTGCGCCGACGCCTCCGGTGACACGGCGGACATCACCTTCGTCGTCAAGCCGAGCGCCGCTGAGCGATCCGAGGTCGCCCTGCTGGCCAACGTGAACACCTGGCTGGCCTACAACGGGTGGGGCGGGCACTCGAAGTACAGCGGCCTCGCGCGAGCCAGCTTCATGCGGCCCAACCCCGGCGCCGCTCCGCAGACGGACTACCACCTGACCCGTGGCGAGCTGTGGATCCACGGCTGGCTCGAGAGCGCCGGCTACCGCCCGGACGTCTACACGGACCTCGACTTCCACGAGAACGGCTGTGATGCGTCCCAGTACCGGCTCCTCGTGGTGGGGACGCACCCCGAGTACTGGACCGTCGAGATGTACGACAACCTGCTCGCCTACCTGGACGCCGGGGGGAGCCTCGCCTACCTGGGCGGGAACGGGCTGTTCGAGAGCGGCGACTACGACGCGCAGCAGCGCGCCGTGGTGTTCCGGATGGGCGTCGAGGGCGGCCCGCGGGTCGACGCGCTGTTCCGGGTGCGCCAGCCGCTTCGACCCGAGCGGGCGGTTCTCGGCGTGGCGACGGAGCGCTGCTCCGTCCTCGGTTCGCCGTACGCGGTCGTGGACGCCGGCCACGACCTCTTCGACGGTACGGGGGTGGTGAACGGCTCCACGTTCGGCCACACCGGGCTGAACACCGGCTTCGGCAACGGCAAGGCCAGCGCGTGGGAGATCGACACGGCCAACGGCATCGGCGCGATCTCGATCCCCTGGAACTGCGCCATGGACGAGCCGGCCACCGTACCGGGCTCGGGACTGCCGGACGGGCTCACGATTCTCGCCACCGGTGTGCACGACGGGCTGGGACCGGGCGGCGACATCACCTACTACGACCACCCCGGCGGCGGCTTCGTCTTCTCGGTGGGGTCGTTGACCTTCGGCGGCAGCCTGGTGGTGGACGGGGTCATCCAGCAGCTCATGCACAACGTGCTGGCCCGGGCCGGCGTCACTCCGGTCTGACCGTCTCCGTCTCCGTCGCCGCCTTCCGCCTGTCGAGGGCGACGCGTACGGCGAAGGCGGTCACCGCTGCGATCGCCACCTCGGGGAAGACCTCGGTGGCGTTGGGGCCGAACAGCAGCAGCGTCAGCGCCACCGAGCTGAGCGGCATCCGCATCCCGGCGGCGGCGAAGGCGGCCATGCCGACGGCGAGACCGCCGGCCACCCCGAGACCGGGAAGCGGAGCGATCAGCACGCCGAGAGCTCCGCCGAGCATGATCGACGGAAAGATCGGGCCGCCGCGGAACGCGCCAAGCGACAGCGCGTACGCCAGTCCCTTGAACCCGATCAGCGCGACGAGGGCACCAGTGCCCCACGCCGTCGTGTCACTGGTGATCGCCTCCAGGGTGGCGGTGCCCGACGACGCGACGTCGACGGCGCTGCGCCCGGTGATCAGCGCGTACGCCGAGGCGCAGAGCGCGACGCCCACGCCGACGGTCATGGTGGCCACGACGAGCCGGCCGGGTCTCATCGGATCGAGGCGGTCGGCCACTCGACGCCCGGCGGTGAAGACCACGGTCATGACGGCGGCAGCGACGACCCCCACCGGGACCGCCCAGAGCAGGTCGCCGATGCCAGGCGCCGGCACGGACGCCAGCTCCACGAGCTGGAGCGACTGCGCCCGCACGCCCGGCGTGTCCCCCAGGCCGGAGAACATCAGGGCACCGACACCCACGCCGAGGAGTGCGGGGATGGTGGCCGCGATCACGGGTCCACCGGCGATGGCGACGGCCTCGGCGAGGAAGATCACGGCCGTGAGCGGGTCACCGAGGACGATGGAGATCGCGGCAGCCGCGCCGGCCGTCCCGATCAGCGCCTCGAGGCGGCCGTGAGGGGACAGCCGGGCCAGGCGGGACAACCAGACGGCGAGTCCGGTGCCCATCGCGATCAGCGGCGCCTCCGGGCCGAGGACCACGCCGAGCGGCAACCCCGCCAGGGCCGCGAGGAAGACGCCTGGGACAGAGGAGGGCGGGGTGATGCCGGCGCCAGTGCCGTTCGCGGGCACGTGACCGCCACGGCCGGGGAGCAGCACGATCGCGGACGAGACGAGCAGCCCTGCCACCAGCAGCCAGGGGATCGGCCACCACCACGGTGCCGTGTCGAAGCCCAACTCGGCCGGCGCGGTCTCCCACACCCAGCGCTGCACCAGGTCCACGAGCCCCAGGAAGCCGAAGGCGACCAGGGAGATCGGCAGCGCGACCAGCGCCGACGCCCCGCTGACCCGCAGCAGGTCCTTGCGGTCGATGTCACCTGGACCAGCGGGACCAGCCGTCGCCATCCCGCGAGTGTGTCACCGGCGCCGGTCGTGAACTCAGCGAACGCCCGACAGTCGTAGCACTTCTCGCCCGTCGGGATGGTGTCGTGATCGAGACGATGGCGATCAGCGCGAGGAGGAGGTTGAACCCCATGGTGACCATGCCGGCCTGCCGGACCGCGACGTTCGACCGGATGCCGGCCATGTGTTGCACCTCGCCGACGATCGTGACGTCAGGACGCCGAGGACGATGCCCAGCAGGGCCTTGTCGTTTCCTTGGCTCGATCAGCGGGGCCAAGAACGGGGAGGCACGGTCTTGCCCTGACGGCTGCCCGCGCCGATCCGCCAGAGCACGCAGTACGCCCGGTCGGGGATCCTGGGCTCCATCGAGCGGCCGACCACCTTGGTGACGACCATCGACTCGTCGAATGCCCAGTCGGGGTTGTAGTTGCCGAGCGGGGTGGGGACCTAGAACCACTCCGGCAGCTTCAAGAAGAGCGGGATGTCGGACCGCCCGTCGAGGAAGCGGCGAACTCCTCCTCGACCTGCGAGTCGTTCATGCGCGAGGGCCAGGAGAGTTGAGACAGGCGGAACGATCATGCATCGCTGAAGGTGGACGAAGCGCGCCCGAAGGGATTCGAACCCCTAACCTTCTGATCCGTAGTCAGATGCTCTATCCGTTGAGCTACGGGCGCCCGGCCGCGTACGACCGTCGGCGAGTGTAGCCGCTCGCCTGCGGGGCCCCGAAATCGCACGCCCAGCCGTCGCGCGCCCGCCGGCTCGCCCTGCAAGCCGCGCACAAGTGGCTGTCAAGTGGCCAGGAGCACGGTCGTCTCGACCACCAAGCACGGGACGACAGGAGCTCACGATGTCCACCACCCAGAGCCTGCACGAGCGTCGCAGCCACCACGACGGGTTCGCCGCGCTCCGGACGCAGGTCCGGGGCCGGGTCGCCACCGCGACCGACCCCGACTGGGACCAGGTCCGCGGGGCCTGGAACCTCCACGTCGACCAGCGGCCGGCTGCGGTCGTCCACGCGACCGACGTCGACGACGTCGTCGCCACCGTCCGCTTCGCCCGGCAGCACGGCTACAGCGTCGGCGCCCAGCCGAGCGGTCACGCTGGCACGAACGCCCTCGACGGCACGATCATCCTGCGTACGCGCCAGCTCGGCGGGATCGAGGTCGACACCGCGACCCGTACCGCGCGGGTCGGCGCCGGCGTCAAGGTGCGCGAGCTGCAGGCGGCGCTGACCGGCACCGGTCTGTCCAGCCTCCCCGGCAGCAACGGCGACCCGAGCGTCGTCGGCTACACCCTCGGTGGTGGCCTGAGCTGGTTCGGCCGCAAGTACGGGCTGGCCGCCAACCACGTCAAGGCCCTCGAGGTCGTGCGCGCCGACGGCGAGCACGTCCGCGTGACCGCCGAGACCGACCCGGACCTCTTCTGGGCGCTGCGTGGAGGCGGCGGCGACTTCGCCATCGTCACCGCCATGGAGATCGGCCTGGTCGACGCGCCCTACATCTACGGCGGCCGGCTGATGTGGCCGCAGGAGATGGCCGGCGAGGTCCTCCGCACGTACGCGGAGGTGACGCGCAGCGCGCCGGAGGAGCTGAGCACCTGGGCGTGGCTGCTGAACTTCCCGCCCGTCGAGGACGTCCCCGAGCCGATCCGCGGCAAGTCGTTCGTGGCGATCGACTTCACCTACCTCGGGCCGAAGGTCGTCGCCGAGATGCTGGTGGCGCCGTTCCGCGCGCTGGGCACGCCGGTGATGGACACGATCGGCGAGGTGCCTGTCGGTGAGGTCGGGCTGCTGGCCCAGGAGCCGGACGACCCGACGCCGGCCATGGAGGGCGGCCGGATCCTGCACACCCTCGACGACCACACGATCTGGTCGATCCTGGCCGTGGCCGGGCCCGAGACGCAGTCACCGCTCACCGCGATCGGGATCCGCCACCTCGGCGGCGCGCTCGGGCGGGCCGCGGATGGCGCGGGGGTGACCACCCGGCTGGACGGCGAGTACCTGCTCTTCCTGCTCGGCATCCCCGCAGTGCCGGAGATCGTGCCCGCGATCCGCGAGCGGATGTCGGCCATGGAGGCGGCGATGGCGCCGTTCTCCGAGGGGCGGCAGTTCTTCAACTTCCTGCCGTCGTCGGACCCGTCGTCGGCGATCGGCGCCGAGGAGCTGGCCCGGCTGCGCGAGATCAAGCGCCGCCGCGACCCGCTCGGGGTCATCCGGAGCAACCGCCCGGTGCTCGTGCCGGCGCGCGAGGAGGAGCTCTCCCCGGTCGGCTGAACGCCCAGCCAGGTCATGAAGCCCTGCCGGTGCAGCCGCACCGGCAGGGCTTCGTGCACCGGTCACCGACCTCCGTACCGATCCTCTTTGATCTTTGCGGCCTCCCTGAT
>DATHTV010000050.1:0-2519 GCA_035462845.1 Jiangellales bacterium | reverse complement strand
TTCCGCGAGGGGCTGCCGCACGAGTCCGTCGTCGAGATGGACGTGCTCACCGGCGATGCCCGGATCGTCACCGCTCGGGCGGACAACGACCACCGCGACCTGTTCCTCGGGTTCCCCAACTCGTACGGGACGCTGGGCTACGCCCTGCGGCTGCGGATCGAGCTGCGGCCGGTGCAGCCGTACGTCGTCCTGCGCCACGTCCCGTTCTCCGACCTGGACGCGTTCGCCGCCGCCATGGAGCGGGTCTGCGCAGAGCGCGAGCACGAGGGCGAGGCGGTCGACTTCGTCGACGGCACGGTCTTCTCGCCCGACGAGGCCTACCTGACCCTCGGCGGCTGGGCGGCGACGGCTCCGTACGCACCGTCGGACTACACCGGCAGGCAGGTCTACTACCGGTCGATCCGCGAGCGGCGCAGGGACGTGCTCACCGTCCTGGACTACCTGTGGCGGTGGGACACCGACTGGTTCTGGTGCTCACGGGCGTTCGGCGCGCAGCACCCGGTCGTGCGCCGGCTGTGGCCGCGGCGGCTGCTGCGATCCGACACCTACTGGCGGCTGGTGCGGTGGGACGAGCGCACGGGCCTCTCGGCGCGCCTCGACCGGCTCCGGGGCCGGCCGCAGCGGGAGAAGGTGGTGCAGGACATCGAGGTCCCGGTGGGCCGGACCGCCGAGTTCCTCCGCTGGTTCGACGCCCAGGTGGGCATGCGCCCGGTGTGGGCGTGCCCGCTGCGGCAACGCGACCCGTCGCTCACCTGGCCGCTCTACGCCTTCGACCCCGACCGGCTCTACGTGAACATCGGCTTCTGGGGGACCGTGGCCCTGCCCGACGGCGCGGGCGACGGGTTCCACAACCGCCATGTCGAGCACGAGGTGGCGAGGCTCGGCGGGCGCAAGTCCCTCTACTCCACCGCCTTCTACGACGAGGCGGAGTTCCGGGCGCTGTACGGGGGCGACGCGTACGCCCGCCTCAAGGCGGCGTACGACCCGCAGGGCCGGCTGCTGGACCTGTACGACAAGTGCGTGAGACGGGCCTGAGGAGGCGAATCGGCGTGGCGACGACGGTACGGCAGGGACCGACGGTACGAACCGGCATGACCGTGGCCGAGGCGATCGAGCGGCTGTTCGGCGGCGAGGCCCCGGTGCGCTTCGAGGCCTACGACGGCACCACCACCGGCCCGTCCGGCGCGTCGGACACCGGCCCCGTCATCGAGGTGCGGAGCCCGGACGCCCTGTCGTACGTGGCGACCGCACCCGGGTCCCTCGGCATGGCCCGCGCCTACGTCACCGGCGCCATGGAGGTGCGCGGGGACCTGCACGAGGCGCTGTCGCTGATCATGTCGCACGTCGACCGGATCCGGCTGCGCGACCTGGGCGAGATCGTCCGCGGCCTCGGCATCGGCGTGCTGCGCCGCCCGCCGCTGCCGGCCCAGGAGCGCAGGGTCTCCGGGCTGCGGCACTCGCGCTCGCGCGACGCGCAGGCGATCAGCCACCACTACGACGTGTCGAACCGCTTCTACGAGATGGTCCTCGGGCCGAGCATGGCCTACACCTGCGCCGTGTACCCCAGGCTCGACGCCACGCTCGAGGAGGCGCAGGCCACCAAGTTCGAGCTGGTCGCCCGCAAGCTCGGGCTGCGCGAGGGCATGCGCCTGCTCGACGTCGGCTGCGGGTGGGGCGGAATGGCCATGCACGCCGCGCGCGAGCACGGGGTCCAGGTGCTGGGCGTGACCCTCTCCCGGGCCCAGGCGGAGTGGGCGCGCGATGCGGTCGCCGAGGCAGGGCTGGACAAGCTCGTCGAGATCCGGCACGGCGACTACCGCGACGTGCGCGAGTCAGGCTTCGACGCGGTGTCGTCCATCGGCCTCACCGAGCACGTCGGCCTGCACCAGCTGCCGCGTTACGCCACCCACCTGCGGGACCGGCTGCGGCCCGGGGGCCGCCTGCTCAACCACTGCATCACCCGGCCGACCACGCGGGCGCGCGCCCGGGCGGGGGCTTTCATCACCCGCTACGTGTTCCCGGACGGCGAGCTGCTCGGCGTCGGTCGCATCGTCTCCGCCCTGCAGGACAACGGTTTCGAGATCCGGCACAGCGAGAACCTGCGCGAGCACTACGCGATGACGCTGCAGGACTGGGGCGCCAACCTCGAGCGGAACTGGGACGACGCCGTCGCGGAGGCCGGGTTGGCCACGAGCCGGGTGTGGCGGCTGTACATGGCCGGCTCCCGGGTGGGGTTCGACCGGCACGGCATCGAGCTCCAGCAGGTGCTCGCCGTCAAGATCCCGCGGGGCGGGGAGTCCGGCATGCCGCTGCGACCCGACTGGGGGTCCTGAGGATCAGGGACGCTCGCCGACGGGTGGAGCGACGGGCCGGTCCCCTCCGGGCTCGCGGAGTTCCGGCGGCACCGGCGCGCCCGGGAGCAGGTCAGGGGTCGGCGCCGGCACCAGGTCGACGGACGGCTCCGGAGCCTCCGGACCCGCCGCGGCCCCTGACCCGGCCGGCGCGACTGCGCCAGGACC
>DATHTV010000049.1:0-18090 GCA_035462845.1 Jiangellales bacterium | reverse complement strand
CCAGCGAGACGGTCACGGTCCGCGCGGCGCCGGAGAGGCTGTGCGCGACGACGACCGACTGCCCCTCCCAGTCGCTGCGGTGCACGAGCACCGACGCCACGTCGTGGTCCAGGACCGAGGTCGAGCCCCAGGCCAGCTCGGGGAGCTCCCGGTAGCGCCGGATCATCACCCGCATCCAGTGCAGCAGCGAGTCCGGGTCGCGCCGCTGCTCCAGGGCGTTGACCCGGTCCGGCCCGAAGTCGCCCTCGACCAGGGGCCGGACGAGGTCGGTGGGCTTCTCGACCTCGGAGAACCCGGCTCCCGGGCCCGGCATCCACTGCATCGGCGTGCGCACGGCGAGCCGGTCGGGCACGTCGAGGTTCTCGCCCATCCCGATCTCCTCGCCGTAGAAGAGCGTCGGCGTGCCGGGCAGCGAGAAGAGCAGGCTGTACGCGAGGCGGATCCGGCGCTGGTCCCCGTGCACCATCGGCGGCAGCCGCCGCCGCAGCCCCCGGTCGTAGAGCTGCATGCCCTTGTCGGGACCGAAGGCGGCGAAGACCTCCTGGCGCTCGGCGCCGGACAGCTTGTCGAGGGTGAGCTCGTCGTGGTTGCGCACGAAGGTCGCCCACTGGCAGTCGTCCGGGGACTCGGGGCGGTTCATCAGGGTCGTCCGCAGCGGGCCGGCGTCGCCGCGAGCCATCGCGAGGTACATCGCCTGCATGGTCGGGAAGTCGAAGAGCAGGTTCAGCTCGTCGCCGTCCTCGTCGCCGAAGAAGGCCATGGCGTCCTCGTGCGGCAGGTTCACCTCGCCGAGCAGCACCGCGTCGCCCGTGCGCCGCGACATGTACGCGCGCAGGTCGCGCAGGTAGCCGTGCGGGTCGGGGAGCTTCTCCATCCCGTCGTCGACGCCGCTCGTCTCCAGCAGGAAGGGGACCGCGTCGACCCGGAAGCCGTGCAGGCCGAGCTGCATCCAGAAGCCGAGGATCTTCGCGATCTCGTCGCGGACCGCGGGGTTGGCGATGTTGAGGTCCGGCTGGTGCTTGTAGAAGCGGTGCAGGTAGTACGCCCCCGCCTCCTCGTCGTACTCCCACAGCCCGCCCTGGTCACCGGGGAACACCTCGCCCTCCGGGCCGTCCGCGGGTGGCGTGTCCCGCCACACGTACCAGTCCCGGAACGGGGAGTCGGGGTCGCGGGAGGACTCGAACCACGGGTGGTGGGCGGAGGTGTGGTTGACCACCAGGTCGGCGATCACCCGCATCCCCCGGTCCTGCGCGACCCGGATGAACTCGACGAAGTCACCCAGCGTGCCGAGCCGCGGGTCCACCGAGTAGAAGTCGGTGATGTCGTAGCCGTCGTCCTTGTTGGCCGTCGGGTAGAACGGCATCAGCCACAGGCAGGTGACGCCCAGGTCGGCCAGGTAGTCGATCCGCTGGGCGAGCCCCTGGAAGTCGCCGACGCCGTCGCCGTCGGAGTCGTTGAAGGTCTCGACGTCGAGGCAGTAGACGACCGCGGTCTTCCACCACAGGTCTCCGGTGTCGGTGATCCTCATGCGCTGACCTCCGTCCGGAGCTGGGGCAGGACCTTGCTGGCGAACGCGTCGATGAACTCGTCCTGCTCCACCCCCACGTGGTGGACGTAGACGGTGCTGAAGCCGAGGTCGACGTACTCCTGGAGCCAGGCCGCGTGCTGCGCGGTGTCCGACGAGATGAGCACGTTGTTGCGGACCTCCTCCTCCGGGACGAACCGGGTGGCCGCCTCGAAGTCGCGCGGCAGCTCGAGGTCCCAGGCGAGGTCGCTCGGCACGCAGTTGGACTGCCACTGCTCGACCGCCGTCGCCGTCGCGGTCGCCTCGTCCTGCGCGTACGAGACGTGGACCTGGATCACCAGCTGGCCCCGCCCACCGGCCGAGCGGTAGGCGTCGACCATCTCGCGCAGCTTGTCGTGCGGCTGGTTGATGGTGACCAGCCCGTCGGCCCAGCCGGCCGCCCAGCGCGCGGTCTCGACGCTGACCGCGCCGCCGATGAGGAGCGGGGCCGTCTCGGGGAGGGTCCAGAGCCTGGCCCGGTCCACGGTCACCAGGCCGTCGTGGCTGACCTCCTCACCGCGCCACAGCGCGCGCATCACGTCGACGCACTCGCGCAGCCGGGCCATCCGGACGTCCTTGCGCGGCCAGCGGTCTCCGGTCACGTGCTCGTTGAGGTTCTCCCCGCTGCCGAGCGCCGCCCAGGTGTAGCGCCCCGGGAACATCGCGGCCAGCGTGGCCATCGCCTGCGCGCTGATCACCGGGTGGTAGCGCTGGCCCGGGGCGTGGAACTGCCCGATGGGCACCCGGCTGGTGGCCTGCAGCGCCGCACCCAGCCAGGAGAACGCGAAGGCCGACTCACCCTGCTCACTGCTCCAGGGCGCGAGGTGGTCGGAGCACATCGCGGCGTCGAAGCCCGCCTGCTCGGCGTGGACGACGGCGTCGCGCAGCGCGCTGGGGCCGATCTGCTCGTGGGATGCGTGGAAGCCGATGACAGTCACGATCCATGCGGTTCCCCGGTGGCATGATCGGGAACCCTCGCAGAGCCCGGAGCCCGAGGAGGCCGCCCGATGCCCGACCCCGCAACCACCACGGATCGCAGCATTCCGACCGGAACGCAGTACGAGCTCCGCGCCGGCGACCAGACGGCCGTCGTCGTCGAGGTCGGCGGGGCGGTGCGGACGTACGACGTCGGCGGGGTCCCCGTGCTGGACGGTTTCGGCGTGGAGGAGATCCCGCAGGGCGCCCGGGGTGCGCCGCTGGTCCCGTGGCCCAACCGGGTCAAGGACGGTCGCTGGACCTGGCAGGGGGAGGAGCGCCAGCTGGACCTCACCGAGCCGGCCCAGCACAACGCCATCCACGGCTTCGGGCTCTGGCAGGGGTGGTCACCTCGCGAGCGCTCGGAGGACCGCATCGTCATGGGCACCGTGATGCACGCGCGCCCCGGTTACCCCTGGCGGCTCGACGTCACCGTCGCGTACGAGCTGGGGGACGGCGGCCTCACCGTCGAGACGCGCGGGCGGAACCTGTCGGCGACGCCCGCCCCGTACGCGGCCGGGGCGCACCCCTACCTGCACGCGGGTGCCGAGACCATCGACGACGCGCGGCTGGTCCTCCCGGCCCGCACGCGGGTCACGACGGGGGAGCAGCAGATCCCGACGGGCGTCGAGCCGGTCGAGGGAACCCCCTACGACTTCCGGTCAGGCGCCCCGCTGCGCGGGCTCGAGGTGGACCACGCCTTCGGTGACGTCGAGCGGGACGGCGACGGGCTGGCCTGGATGCAGTTGCACCGCGCCGACGGCCGGGTGACGCGCGTCTGGTGGGACCGGGCGTACCCGTGGTTCGAGGTCTTCACCGGCGACGCGCTCACCCGCCGGCCGCGCGGCGGGCTCGGCGTCGAGCCCATGACGGCTCCACCCGACGCGCTCAACACCCGGACGGATCTCGTGGTGCTGGCGCCCGGCGAGGAGCACGTCGGGCGCTGGGGTGTCCGCCTCGACTGAGGAGCGGTGCGAACGTCAGCCGGCGTACGGGTGCGCCGACACGATCTCCACGGTGATCTCGCGCCCGTTGGGTGCCTCGTAGGTCGCGGTGTCGCCGACCCGGTGACCGTTGATCGCCGCACCGAGCGGCGAGCGCGGCGAGTACACGTCGATCTCGACGGTGGAATCGAGCGTCATCAGCTCGCGGGACCCCAGCAGGAAGCTCTCGGTCTCGTCGTCGCCGGAGAACCTGATCTCGACCACCATGCCCGGCTCGACGACGCCGTCGTCGGCCGGCTTCTCGCCGACCTTCGCCCGCTGCAGCAGGGCCTGGAGCTGGCGGATGCGCGCCTCCTGGTGGCCCTGCGCCTCCTTGGCCGCGTGGTAGCCGCCGTTCTCGGAGAGGTCGCCCTCGGCACGCGCCGCCTCGATGCGCTTCGCGATCTCGGTGCGGGCCGGGCCCATCAGCTGCTCCAGCTCGGCCTGCAGCGTGTCGTAGGCCTCCTGGGTCAGCCAGGCGACGTTGTTGTCGCTCGTGGAGGTCACGGCGTCTCCCTCGGTGTGCTGCTTCGGTGGTCGTGGCCCGGTGCCGCGGCGTCGCCGGGCCGGGGTGCGTTCGTCCCCCGGGTCTGCGCCCGGCAGAGGACCAGAGGATCGACACCAGGGTAACAACTGGCGCCTACGAGCGGTATCGGCCCAGGTCAGCGACCCAGGGCTGAGACGTCAGGGCGTCCGGCAGTCGCCCAGCTCGGCCGCGATGGCCTCGACCTCGACCGGGATGGTCACCGTGACCCGGACCTGGGCGTCGTCGCCGGGCGGGACCTCGGCGGTGCCGGTGCCCACGACCGCCCGGCGCCGGTCGATGGCCTTCACCTCGCACACGGCCGCCTGCCCCGGCTCCCGGCGTACGTCGACGACGACGTCGATCCTTCCGTCCTCCGTGGGACCCCAGCCGACCATGCCGGCGGTGGGCCCGCCCCCCGACCACGGCGAGACGAGGAACAGCCCCACGACGGCGACGAGCAGCAGCACGGCGACCACACCGCTCACCACCCCGGTCACTGCTCCGGCGCGACGGCCGCGGGACGGCGGACGCCCGTACCGGTCGGTGGGGCGGGCGGGTACGGGCGCGGTCACGGTCCTCCTCCGGGGTCGGGCACCATTGTCCACCGGACCGGCCGGGACGCGCCGGGCCGGCGACGGGTACGGAGGGGAGACCGCCAGGTGGCCGAGCGGCTGCGGCTCATGCACGTGCACGCGCACCCCGACGACGAGTCCAGCAAGGGCGCGGCGTCGACGGCCCGGTACGTGGCCGAGGGCGTCGACGTCCACGTGGTCACGTGCACCGGTGGCGAGCGTGGCTCGATCCTCAACCCGCACATGGACAGGCCCGACGTCCTCGCCAACATCGGCGAGATCCGCCGTCAGGAGATGGACGCCGCCCGCGAGATCCTCGGCATCACGCAGGACTGGCTGGGCTTCGTCGACTCCGGCTTCCCCGAGGGCGATCCACCGCCGCCGCTGCCGGAGGGAAGCTTCGCCACGCTGCCGGTGGAGGAGGCGGCCGCGCCCCTCGTCGAGCTCGTCCGCCGGTTCCGGCCGCACGTCATGACCACGTACGACGAGAACGGCGGCTACCCGCACCCGGACCACGTGATGTGCCACAAGGTCGCCGTGGCGGCCTTCGAGGCGGCCGGCGACCCGGACGCCTACCCCGGGCTCGGGGGCGAGCCCTGGCAGCCGTACAAGCTCTACTACCACCACTCCTTCCACCGTGAGCGCACCCAGGCGCTGCACGACGAGATGCTGCGTCGCGGCCTCGAGTCGCCGTACGCGGAGCGGCTGGCCGAGTGGGCCCCGGACCCCGTCCACGCGCGGCGCATCACCACCCGGGTGCCGTGCGCCGAGTACTTCACGGTCCGGGACCGGGCCCTGCTCGCCCACGCCACCCAGATCGACCCCGAGGGGCCGTGGTTCGCGGTGCCGCTCGACGTCCACGAGCAGGCCTGGCCGACCGAGGACTACGAGCTCGCGCGCTCCCTCGTGGAGACCGACGTCCCCGAGGACGACCTGTTCGCCGGTCTCCGCGACGGCCTGCCGCGCTGAGCCGCTGGGTGCCATGACCCGGGTGCCATGACTGGTGCGACGATGAGCGCGTGAGGTCCCGCCTGCTCGACGTCACGGCCCTGCCCGCCCAGGAGCCCAGCCCGGCCCCCAGCCCACGCATCATCGACGAGTCGCTGGTCAGCGCCGGGCCGGTGGCGCTGCTCGTCGTCGTGCTGCTCGGGATCACGCTGGTGCTGCTCATCCGCAACATGAACAAGCAGCTGCACCGAGTGGACTTCGACGAGTCGGGGGAGACCGACCAGGAGCGGATGCGCGGCGACGACGAGCCGCCGCGCTGACCACGGAGCCACGATCGGGCAGGGTGGTGGGCATGCCGAACCGGCTCGCCGCCAGCACCAGCCCGTACCTGCTCCAGCACCGGGACAACCCCGTCGACTGGTGGGAGTGGGGCGACGACGCCTTCGCCGAGGCGCGGCGCCGTGACGTCCCCGTCCTGCTGAGCGTCGGCTACGCGGCCTGCCACTGGTGCCACGTCATGGCGCACGAGTCCTTCGAGGACGAGGTGACCGCCGCGCTGATGAACGAGCACTTCGTCAGCATCAAGGTCGACCGCGAGGAGCGGCCCGACGTCGACGCCGTCTACATGGAGGCGGTGCAGGCGATGACCGGCCACGGCGGCTGGCCGATGACCGCGTTCCTCACCGCGGACGGCGCCCCCTTCTACGCCGGCACGTACTTCCCGCCCTCACCAAGACCCGGCATGCCGGCGTTCCGCCAGGTCCTCGAGGCGGTCGCCCACACCTGGCGCGAGCGTCGCGGCGAGGTCGACGAGGCCGCGGCGGGCATCAGCGGCCGGCTGGGTGCGGCGCGGGTCGTGCCGGGCGACTCGCTGCCGCCGAGTGCCGACGACCTCGACGCCGCGGTTCGCGTCCTCGCCCGCGAGTACGACGCGACCCACGCCGGCTTCGGGCGCGCCCCCAAGTTCCCCCCGTCGATGGTGCTCGAGATGCTGCTGCGCCACCACGCCCGTACGGGCGACGCAGAGGCCCTGGCAATGGTCGAGGCGACGTGCGACCGGATGGCCCGCGGCGGCATGTACGACCAGCTGGCCGGCGGCTTCGCCCGCTACAGCGTCGACGCCTCCTGGGTGGTGCCGCACTTCGAGAAGATGCTGTACGACAACGCGCTGCTGCTGCGGGTCTACCTCCACCTCTGGCGGGCGACCGGGTCGGCGCTCGCGGAGCGCGTCGTCCGCGAGACGGCGGCGTTCCTGCTCCGCGACCTCCGTACGGAGGAGGGCGGCTTCGCCTCCGCGCTCGACGCCGACGCCGCAGGCGTCGAGGGGTCGACGTACGTGTGGACCCAGGACGAGCTGGTCGAGGTACTCGGTCACGACGACGGGGCCTGGGCGGCCGAGCTGCTCGCGGTGACCGGGCCGGGGACCTTCGAGCACGGCCGGTCGACGCTCCAGCTGCCGCACGAGCCCGCCGGTGCGGACCTGGCCCGCTGGCACGGCGTCCGCGACCGGCTGCTGGCCGCCCGCGCGGCGCGGCCGCAGCCGGCCCGGGACGACAAGGTCGTCGCCGCGTGGAACGGGCTGGTCGTCGCCGCCCTGGCCGAGGCCGGGGCGCTCCTCGACGAGCCGGACTGGGTGGAGGCCGCCGTCGCCTGCGCCGACCTGCTCGTGCGGCTGCACCTCGACGAGCACGGCCGGGTGCTTCGGGTCTCCCGGGCCGGCCGTGCCGGCGCCCACGCGGGGGTGCTCGAGGACCACGGCGACCTCGCCGAGGGCTTCCTCGCCCTCGTGACCGCGACCGGTGACCCGGTCTGGCTGTCCTTCGCCGAGCAGGTCCTCGACGTGGTGCTCGCGCACTTCCGCGACGGCTCCGGCGGCTTCGCCGACACCGCCGACGACGCCACCGACGAGCGGCTGGCCGGCATCCGCCGGCCGCAGGACCCCACGGACAACGCGACGCCGTCGGGGTGGGCGGCGACCGCCGGGGCGCTGCTGTCCTTCGCCGCGCTCACCGGGTCGCGGGTCCATCGCGATGCCGCCGAGGCCGCGCTCGCCGTCTACGTCCCGCTGGCCCGCCAGGCCCCCCGCTTCGCGGGCTGGGGGCTCGCCGTGGCCGAGGCGCTGCAGGCCGGCCCGCTCGAGATCGCCGTGGTCGGCGGTGCCGACGACCCCCGCACGGCGCTCCTGCACCGGACGGCACTGCTCGCGACCTCTCCCGGGGCCGTCACCGTCGCCGGCGCCCCGGACGGTGAGGCCGCCCGCGCGGTGCCGCTGCTGCACGGCCGGCCGCTGCGGGACGGCGCCCCCGCCGCGTACGTCTGCCGGACGTTCGTGTGCTCCGCGCCCACGACCGACCCCGCGGTGCTGGCCGGGCAGGTGGGTGCGCGCAGCGAGCCGTATGGTCGGATGGGCTCATGATCCAGGTCGCGGAGCACGTGGAGGGCATCGACGGCGGGGTGGTGGTCGGGCTGGACGACTCCGACGACAGCCGCGCGGCGCTGCGGGCGGCGGCCGAGCAGGCCAGGCTGCGCGGGTGCCCGCTGCACGTCGTCCGGGCGTGGGGCCTCACCAACGCGCCGAAGCCGGCCACCTGGGAGCCGGGATACGTCCCGCCGTTCCACGAGTACGAGCAGGCGGTCGTCCAGTGGCTCGGCGACCAGGTGCTGGACGTCATCGGCGACGGGCACGGGCTGGACGTCCGCCCGCACCCGGTCCACGCCGCGCCGGCGGGGGCGCTCGTCGAGGCGAGCCTGGGCGCGGACCTGGTCGTGGTCGGCGCGCGCGGGCTCGGCGGCTTCCGCGGGTTGCTGCTGGGGTCGGTGAGCGACCAGGTGGTCCGGCACGCGCACTGCCCGGTGCTCGTCGTGCCGCACGGTGCCCGGCTCCGCTGATCGGGGGCACCACACGTCTCGTCCGCTGTCGGCGGACAACCGTTGCCGTACCGCTGTAATGGTGTAATCGTCGTTGCATGACGACACGAGACGAGGTCACCGAGAGGGTGCGGGGCTGGCTCAGCGGCCGGCTGCCGGAGGACTGGTTCGAGGAGCCGGTCGACGTCACCGTCGACCGGGAGGAGATCACGGTGGTGGGCCGGATCGCCGAGCCGCAGCTGCCCGAGGGCACCTCGGCCGCGGAGCGCGAGGCCGCCGCTGCGGGCCGGACCAAGCAGTTCCGCGAGTCGACCCGCGGGGAGCGGATCGAGATCGCTCGCGAGATCGAGCACCGGACCGGGCGCAAGGTCGCCTGGGGTGTTCGCTGCGGAGAGCGCGAGGAGCTGTTCACCACGCTCGCGGTGCCGGTGATGACCCGGCTGCGCCAGCCCGAGCGGCGGGTGCTCGACACGCTGGTCGAGTCCGGGGTGGCCCGCTCGCGGTCCGAGGCGCTGGCGTGGAGCGTGCGGCTGGTCGGCCGGCACACGGAGGAGTGGCTGGCCGACCTGAGGTCGGCGCTGAGCCGGGTCGAGGAGGTCCGGGCGCAGGGCCCCGACGGCGGCTGACCCGGGCTTCCGCCGCTGGGCTCAGGCGCTGACGCCGTGCACGGTCAGCGAGATGCCGATGAAGTGCGCCACGAACGCTGCCACGGTGAGGGCGTGGAAGATCTCATGGAAACCGAACCAGCGCGGTGAGGGGTTGGGCCGCTTGATCCCGTACACCAGGCCGCCCAGGGAGTAGAGCAGCCCGCCGGCGACCACGAAGGCCAGCACGGCCGGGCCGCCGGCGCGCGCGAAGTCGGGGACCCAGAACGCCGCGGCCCAGCCGAGCGCCACGTACACGGGCACGTAGAGCCAGCGCGGCGCGCCCACCCAGAGCACCCGGAAGGCCACTCCCGCCAGGGCGCCGACCCACACGAGGGTGAGCAGCAGCCGCGCGTCGGCGCCGTCGAGCAGGAGCAGGGTGAACGGCGTGTAGGTGCCGGCGATGATCAGGAAGATGTTGGAGTGGTCGAGCCGCTTGAGGATGCCGTGCGTGCGCGGTGACCAGGTGCCGCGGTGGTAGACCGCGCTGACGCCGAACAGCAGCGCGGCGGTCACCGCGAAGATCGAGGTGGCCACCTTGGCCTGCGTGGTGGGACTCAGTACCACCAGCACGATCCCGGCGGCCACCGACAGCGGGAACGTCCCGGCGTGCAGCCAGCCACGCAGCCGCGGCTTGACCGCGGCGACGGCATCGCGCACGTGCTCCTCGACGTCCACTGGCCCCACCATACCTACGTAGGCGTAGGTTCGCGCCCCCGCGACCGGTGGCCGCCGTCACGGCGGGGTCCCGGCGGCCGCCCGACGGACGACCCGCGGGGGAGTAGCCTCCCCCCGGAACGGCCACCGGCGAGACGGGTCCGCGACGGAGGTGCGGCGGGGCGATGAGAGTGCGCGACCTCGTCTACGGCGTCTACGCGCGCCGCCTCGAGCGTCACCTCGACCCTTCGGCGCTGCCGCGGCACGTCGGGGTCATCCTCGACGGGAACCGCCGCTGGGCCCGGACCGTGGGCGCGGACGCCGCGCACGGTCACGCAGCAGGAGCCGACAAGATCGTGGAGTTCCTCGGCTGGTGCGACGAGGTCGGCGTCGAGGTCGTCACCCTGTGGCTCCTGTCCACCGACAACCTCAACCGGCCGCGGGAGGAGCTGGCGACGCTGCTCGGCATCATCGAGCGGGCCGTCACCGCCCTCGCCGACACCCGACGGTGGCGCGTGCACCCGGTCGGCGCTCTCGACCTGCTGCCGGTCGCCACGGCGCAGGTGCTCAAGGAGGCCGACGACGCCACCCGCGAGGTCCGCGGCCTGCTGGTCAACGTGGCCGTCGGCTACGGCGGGCGGCGCGAGATCGCCGACGCCGTCCGCGCGATGCTGCACGAGCACGCCGGTCGCGGCACGACCATCGAGGAGCTGGCAGGGGTGCTCGACGTCGAGCACATTGCCGAGCACCTCTACACCCGCGGCCAGCCCGACCCCGACCTCGTCATCCGGACCAGCGGCGAGCAGCGGCTGTCGGGCTTCCTGCTCTGGCAGAGCGCGCACTCGGAGTTCTACTTCTGCGAGGCGCTCTGGCCGGACTTCCGCAAGGTCGACTTCCTGCGCGCCCTGCGCGCGTACGCGGAGCGCGAGCGCCGCTACGGCGGCTGACCCCTGCCGAGGGACCTCCGGCCGTACGAACCGTGGCCGCCGATCGGGGAGCATGGGGCGCAGGAGGTCGACGACGCGATGACGGTCCAGCACCTGGCCACCGCCCACCACGAGCTGCCGGCGCACGAGCTGGTGGTCCTGCTCGGGACGGACGTCGAGCACGGGCTCGACAGCACCGAGGCGGCGCACCGGCTCGAGCGGCTCGGCCCGAACCGGCTCCCACCGCCCCGGCGCCCGTCGGCGCTGCGCCGGCTCCTGCTCCAGTTCCACAACCCGCTCATCTACGTGCTGCTCGTGGCGGCCGTCGCCGCCCTGGCGCTGGGCGAGCGGGTCGACGCCGGCGTGATCATGGCCGTGGTCGTCGCCAACGCGGTCATCGGCTTCGTCCAGGAGCAGAAGGCGCAGTCGGCGCTGGACGCGCTTGCGGCGCTGATCGAGGACACCGCGACCGTCGTCCGCGACGGGCACACCCACGAGATCGCGTCGGAGCAGGTCGTCCCCGGCGACGTCGTCCTGCTGGGGGAGGGCGAGCGCGTGCCGGCCGACCTCCGGCTCGTCGACGTCGACGAGCTGTCCGTCGACGAGTCGGCGCTGACCGGGGAGTCGGTGCCCTCGGACAAGCACGACCTCACGCTGCCTGCGGACACCCTGCTCGCCGACCGCGGCAACATGGCCTGGTCGGGGACGCTCGCCACCCGCGGCCGGGCCCGCGGCGTCGTGGTCGCCCACGGCGGCGACACCGAGCTCGGCCGGGTGCACCGGCTGATGGCCACCGCCGACGACCTCGCCACCCCGCTCACGCGGGACATCGCCCGGTTCAGCAAGGTGCTGACGGCGCTGATCATCGCGCTGGCGCTGGCCGCCTTCGTGCTCGGCCTGGTCCGCGGCGAACCGCTGGCCGAGATGATCACTGCGGCCGTCGCCCTGGCCGTGGCGGCGATCCCGGAGGGCCTGCCCGCCGTCGTCACCATCACCCTGGCGATCGGCGTCACCCGGATGGCCCGCCGCAACGCGATCGTCCGCCGGCTCCCCGCCGTCGAGACGCTGGGCAGCTGCGACGTCATCTGCACCGACAAGACCGGGACGCTGACGGAGAACCGGCAGACCGTCCGCCGCGTGGCCACCCCCGCGCACCCGGACGGGGTGCCGCCCGAGGCGGGGACGGACCTGGACGACGTCCGCGAGGTCCTCGTCGCGGGCGCGCTGTGCAACGACGCCCGGCTGAGCCCCGAGGGGGAGCCGCTCGGAGACCCCACCGAGACCGCCCTGCTCACCGCGGCCGGCAAGGGCGGCATCGACCTGCGGGCCCTTCCCGAACTCCACCCGCGGCTCGCCACGCTGCCCTTCTCGTCCGAGCGCCGCCTGATGGGCACCCGGCACCGCCGACCGGACGGCGGCCCGGACCGTGCCTACGTCAAGGGCGCGGCCGAGGCCGTGCTCCACCGCTGCACCACCGTCCGTACGGGAGCAGGCGGCGCTGAGCCGCTGGACGCCGAGGCGTGGCACCGCGCCGTCGAGGCCCTGGCGGCCTCCGGCCTGCGTGTCCTCGCGTGCGCGGTCGCCGACGCCCCGCGGGACGGCGTCAGTCTGACCGAGGACGACCTCGACGGTCTGGACTTCACCCTGCTCGGCCTGCAGGCCATGGCCGACCCGCCGCGGCCGGAGGCGATCAGCGCCGTCGCCGCCTGCCGGCGTGCCGGGGTCGCCGTGAAGATGGTGACCGGCGACCACGCCGACACCGCCCAGGCGATCGGGACGGAGGTCGGGCTGGCCGGACCGGGACAGCAGCCGTACGTCGTGGGCGGGGCGGAACTCGCCCGGACCAGCGATGCCGACCTGCCCGACGTCGCCGAGCGGGCTTCGGTGTTCGCCCGGGTGTCGCCCGAGGACAAGCTCAGGCTGGTGCGGGCCCTCCAGTCGCGCGGCCACGTGGTCGCCATGACCGGCGACGGCGTCAACGACGCTCCCGCGCTGGAGCAGGCGGACATCGGCGTGGCCATGGGGCGCGGCGGCACCGAGGTGGCCCAGGAGGCCGCCGACATGGTCCTCACCGACGACGACTTCGCCACGCTCGAGGCCGCCGTCGAGGAGGGCCGCGGCGTCTTCGACAACCTGCAGAAGTTCATCGCCTTCGCGCTCCCGACCAACATCGGCCAGGGGCTGGTCATCCTCGCCGCCCTGGTCCTCGGCTCGACCCTGCCGATCACTCCGGTGCAGATCCTCTGGATCAACCTCACGACGGCCGTGCTGCTCGGTCTGCCGCTCGCGGTCGAGGTCAAGGAGCCGGGGATCATGGACCGCCGGCCTCGCGACACGTCGGGGCCGTTGCTGCCCCGCCGCATCGTCGTGCGGATGGTCGTCGTGTCGCTGCTCTTCCTGGTCGCCGCGTTCGGCACCTTCGAGTGGTTCGTGGCCGACGGCGCCACCGTGGCGGAGGCGCGGACGGCGGCGGTGAACGTGTTCCTGCTGGCCGAGGCCGGTTACCTGGTCGCCTGCCGGTCCTTCGACCGGTCGCTGCGCGAGATCGGGGTGCTGGCCAACCGCTGGGTCCCGGCCGGGATCGCGGCCATGGTGGGCTTCCAGCTGCTGTTCTCGTACGCGCCGGTGATGCACGAGCTCTTCGGCACCGCGGCGGTCGGCGTGGAGCCGTGGGCGCTGGGCGCGCTGGCTGGCCTGCTCACGTTCCTGGTCGTCGACGCCTTCCGGCTGGTGGAGCGGCGCCGGCGAGGACGGACGGAGTTCACGGGCCGTTGACCGCGCGTTCGGGCGTGTCGTCCGGCGAGCCGGGAGGTGGCGACGTAGCGTCGCCGTGACGGCAGGTGGGGAAGCCGGCCGTCTCGGGAGGCCCGTCCGACGTGCTGTTTCCACGGCGCGCAGGGAGGGCCGGCACCCGGCCCTCGGGCCCGGTCCCGGTCCACCGCGCGAGACCGACCGGGTGAGGGTGCGCCCGGTGAGGGAGACGGACGTGGCCGCTTCCAGGAGCACGACCCGCACGTACGTGATCGACACCAGCGTCCTGCTGGCCGACCCCTACGCCGCACGGCGCTTCGCCGAGCACGAGGTCGTGCTCCCGGTGGTGGTCATCACCGAGCTCGAGGGGAAGCGGCACCACCCCGAGCTCGGGTACTTCGCCCGCACCGCCCTGCGCCTGCTCGACGAGCTGCGCGTGGAGCACGGGCGGCTGGACGAGCCGATGCCGGTCGGGCACGAGGGTGGCACGATCCGCGTCGAGCTCAACCACACCGACCCGCAGATCCTCCCGGCGGGCTTCCGGCTCGCCGACAACGACACCCGCATCCTCGCGGTGGCGCGCAACCTCGCCGCCGAGGGCCGCGACGTCACGCTGGTCAGCAAGGACCTGCCGCTGCGGGTCAAGGCGTCGGCGGTCGGCCTGCACGCCGAGGAGTACCGCGCCGAGGCGGTCGTCACCTCCGGCTGGACCGGCATGGCCGAGCTCGAGGTGCCCGGCGCCGACCTGGACGCGCTGTACGAGCAGCAGGTCCTCGACCTGCCGGAGGCGCTCGACCTGCCGTGCCACACCGGGCTGGTCATGCACAGCGAGCGGGGAAGCGCGCTGGGGCGGGTCACCGCCGACAAGCAGGTCCGACTCGTCCGCGGCGACAAGGAGGCATTCGGCCTGCGCGGCCGCAGCGCCGAGCAGCGGGTCGCCCTCGACCTGCTGCTCGACGAGGAGGTCGGGATCGTCTCGCTCGGCGGCCGGGCCGGCACCGGCAAGTCGGCGCTCGCCCTGTGCGCCGGGCTCGAGTCGGTGCTCGAGCGCCGCCGGCACAAGAGGGTCGTGGTGTTCCGGCCGCTGTACGCGGTGGGCGGGCAGGACCTCGGCTACCTGCCCGGCAACGAGGCCGAGAAGATGAACCCCTGGGGTCAGGCGGTCTACGACACCCTCGGCGCGCTCACCACGCAGGACGTCGTCGACGAGGTCGTCGCCCGCGGCATGCTCGAGGTGCTGCCCCTGACCCACATCCGCGGCCGTTCCCTGCACGACGCCTTCGTGGTCGTCGACGAGGCGCAGTCGCTGGAGCGCACCGTGCTGCTCACCGTGCTGTCCCGGGTCGGCCAGGGTTCGCGGGTCGTGCTCACCCACGACGTCGCCCAGCGCGACAACCTCCGGGTCGGCCGGCACGACGGCGTCGTCGCGGTGGTCGAGCGGCTCAAGGGCCACCCGCTGTTCGCGCACGTCACGCTGACCCGCTCCGAGCGCTCGCCCATCGCGGCCCTGGTGACCGAGATGCTCGAGGAGCTGCCCGGGGCGTCGTGACCACCTCGACGCCTGACCGGTGGCGCGCGCTCGCCGTGCTCGCCTTGGCGGTCACCCAGGTGCTCTCGGCGCCGCTGACGCCGCTGCTGCTCGGCGACGACGCGTCACCCGGCGCCGTCTCGGACGAGAACGCCACCGTCCTCACGCCGGCCGGCTACGCCTTCGCCATCTGGGGCGTGATCTACCTCGCCTGCCTCGGCCTCGCCGTACGCCAGGTGCTCCCCGCGCAGCGGGTGCGCGAGGTGCACCGGCGCACGGGGTGGTGGCTGGCGCTGGCCTTCGCGTGCAGCACCGCGTGGGTGCCGCTGTTCGGTGCCGGGCTGCTGTGGGTAGCGCAGGTCGTCATCGTCGTCCTGGTCGTCGCGCTGGCCGTGGCGCTGGCCCGGCTGACCGGGCTGGCCCCGCTCGGCGGCGCAGGAGACCGATGGCTTCTCGCCGGTCCCGTCTCGCTCTACCTCGGCTGGGCGAGCCTCGCGTCGGTGGCCGGCGCCGCCACCACCGGCGTGGCGTACGGGGCTCCCGCCGAGGGGATCGCGCCTGCGCTGATCGCCGTCGCCGTGCTCGCCGTCGTGACCGGGCTGGGCGTGTGGGTCGTGTCCACGGTCGTCGCAGCCGGTGGCTTCGCGGTCGCGGCGGCCTGGGCGCTCGTTGCCGTCGCTGTCGTGACTCCGGAGACGCCCGTCGCCGTCACCGCGTGGGTCGGCGCGGCCCTCCTCCTCGGGACGCTCGCCGTCCGGGTGGCCCGCTCCGGCCACCGCGTCCGCGTCCTCCTCGGCTGACTCCCTCCCGAAATGACCACGTTCACTACCCGCGTGGGGCCACCACAAGGCGTCGACGACTGGTGAAGGCCCGACGAGCCTCGTGGTGGACGCCCTGTCTCATGAGCCCCCTGTCACATGAGTCACTGTCACATGAGTCACTGCCACATGAGTCACTGTCACACTGGCCGGCCCTCACCCGTCCACATCCCAGAAGCCGCCCGACCGGGGCGGCCAGGAGGAGGAGGTAGGACCGGATGAGAGTCCTCGTCGCAGGCGCCACCGGGGTGCTGGGGCGTCAGCTCGTACCACTGCTCAGCTCGGTGGGGCACGACGTCGTCGGGCTGGCCAGGTCGGCCGGCCGCGCCGACGCACTGGCGGAGGCCGGAGCCCGCCTCGTGACCGCCGACGCGCTCGACGCCGCGGCGTTGCGCCGGGCCGTCCTCGAGGCCGAGCCGGAGGCGGTCGTCCACCTGCTGACAGCGATCCCCGCGGACTTCCATCCGCGTCGCCTCGACGAAGCGTTCCGGACGACGAACCGGCTCCGTACGGAGGCGACCCGGACGCTCGTCGACGCAGCCGCAGCGGTCGGGGCGCGCCGCTTCGTCAGCCAGGGCGTCGCCTTCGCCTACGACCCGGCGGGTCCAAGCACCGCGACCGAGGACGAACCGCTCTGGCGCGAGCCACCGCGCGTCGCGGCACCGCTGGTCGACGCCCTCAGGGAGCTCGAGCGGCGGACGGCGGACGCCGGTGGCCTGACCCTGCGCCTCGGCCACCTGTACGGCCCCGGAACCGTGTACGACCGCGACGGGGCGATCACGACGATGGTCCGGGCCCGGCGGCTCCCGCTGGTCGGCGGTGGCGGGGCGCTGTTCTCCTTCACGCACACGCACGACGCGGCGACCGCCGTCGTCACCGCACTGGACCGGGACCTCGCGGGCGTGCTCAACGTCGTCGACGACGAGCCGGTGCCGGTGGCCACGTGGCTGCCGGAGTTCGCCCGCATGCTCGGCGCGCCGCCACCGCGTCGCGTGCCGACGGCGCTCGCCCGGCTCGCGGTCGGGCCCTGGGGCACCGCCTGGATGACCCGGCTGCGCGGTGCGGACAACGCGCGGGCCCGGTTGTCGCTCGACTGGCGCCCGGGGTATCCCTCGTGGCGGGAGGGCTTCGAGCGGGAGCTCGGGGCGTCGGGCGTACGTCGGGCAGCGTGAGGGGTCGCCGTGGATGAGGCCGCCGAGGAGTTCGAGCAGCACCGGCCCGCACTCCTCGGCCTGGCCTACCGCCTGCTCGGCAGCATGTGGGACGCCGAGGACGTCGTGCAGGACGCGTACGTGCGCTGGAGCCGCGTCGACCACGCCGAGGTCCGGGATCCGCGGGCCTACCTGCTCACCGTCGTCGGCCGGCTCGCGCTCGACCACGTACGGTCGGCTCGGGTCACCCGCGAGGCCTACCCGGGGCCGTGGCTGCCCGAGCCGGTCGACACGGAGGCGCTGGGCCCGCTCGACACCGCCGAGCTCCGGGACACCGTCTCGTACGCCACCCTGCACCTGATGGAGCGGCTGTCGCCGCCGGAGCGCGCGGTCTTCGTCCTGCGCGAGGCGTTCGCGCTCCCGTACGACGACGTGGCCGAGGTCGTCGGCGCCACCGCGGCAGCCTGCCGCCAGCTGTACCACCGGGCGGCGGGGCGGTTGGCCGAGGAGCGGGGACGGTTCCGCCCGTCCCGCGAGGAGCACGCCCGGCTGCTCGACCGGTTCCTCGACGCCGCCCGGACAGGTGACGTCGATGCTCTGGCCGGTGTCCTCAGCGGCGACGTCACTGCCTGGGCCGACGGCGGCGGCAAGGCTCGGGCCGCCCGCCGCGCGATCCGCGGCAGGGACCAGGTTCTCGCCTTCCTCACCGGGCTGGTGCGGCGCTTCGGTGTGGATGACGAACGGCCGATCGACGTCAACGGCGAGGCCGCACTGTGGCTGCGGGTCGGCGGCCAGGACGAGGTGCTGACGATCGGCGTCCGCGACGGGCGCATCGCCCACGTCTACGCGGTGCTCAACCCGGACAAGCTCGAGCACGCTCGGCCGATCCCTCTCTGACCGCGGCGGCCTGTGGCTCCGATCACCGTGACCAGGAACACGGGGTCTCGATTTGGTCTCAGCGTCGCCGTGGCGCATCGTTGACATCGCAAAGAACGCCAGCGCGCGGGGCACCGGCCGTACCGGCCACCTTCCGTCCCGCCGCCGTGGCCGGGCCTCCAGGTCGAACGTCCACAGACCGCACCGCACGCACCCCCCGGTCATCGCCGCGGGTCGCGGTCCGCCCGCGCCAGCCCCACGCCGTCGCGCGGCGCTCCCGTGCGCACGACAGTCGAGAGGTTC
>DATHTV010000048.1:0-2432 GCA_035462845.1 Jiangellales bacterium | reverse complement strand
CTGCGCGACGCCGACGTGCTGTTCCAGGACTGGGCGGTGGCCGTCTACCTCGACGACGAGGACTCGGACCGGTTCGACATCAAGGCCGTCGACTTCGGCGACCCGCAGTTCACCAGCTGGACGATCGACATCGCCGACGAGCTGTTCTGGGCCGGGCGCGGCAGCAACCAGGGCGCGCAGCCGGCGCCGAAGTGGCGCAAGCGGGCCAACGCCCAGTCGCCGACCGCGGTGCCGTTCGGCATGCAGGTCGAGCGGTTCCGCAACCCCGGACCGACGGTCACGGTGCGGCTGGACGGCGACGACCAGACGGTCATCGCCCCGCACTCGGGCGCCACGCACTGGTACGCCGGCTACGAGAGCCAGTCGGACAACGTCCTCGACGTCGCGACCTCGGGCGCGGTCACCTCGCTCGACTTCTGGACCTGGTACTTCATCGAGGAGGGCTGGGACTACGGCTTCGTCGAGGCGCTGGTCGACGAGGAGTGGGTCACCGTGCCGCTGCGCGACGCGTCGGGCAACGTGGTGACCACCGACGACGACCCGCACGGCAACAACACCGAGGGCAACGGCCTCACCGGGACCTCGGGCGGGACGTACTTCGTCGACGAGCCGGAGTACGTGGAGCTCACCGCCGACATCCCGGCCGGCGCGACGGACGTGCGCTTCCGGTACTCGACGGACGCCGCCTACCTGGACACCGGCTGGTTCGTCGACGACGTCGTGGTCGACGGCGCCGCGGCTCAGCTGAACTCGGCCGAAGGGTGGTTCGAGACGACCGGCACCCAGGACAACAACTGGTCGGTCCAGCTCGTCGCCGCCTGCGACCTCACGCCGGGCACCGACGGCCCGAACGAGGTCGTCGACAACGAGGGCAACCACGTCTACCAGCTCAGCGGTAGCGAGATCACTCAGGGCGGCTTCAGCACCCAGTGCGCCAACGGCTCGAAGAAGGACGTCACCGCGGTGATCTCCAACCTGCCGTCCGGCGACCTGGACGTGCTGGACGCCGACTACACCTTCCGCCTGGTCGGCAGCGGGCAGGGGAAGGGGAAGGGCTGAGCGCCATTCCGTAGGTCCAGGGGCCGGGTCCGTCACGGCGGGGCCCGGCCCCCTCGTCCGCGGGTCAGTGCCCCCCTCGGCAGGCGCGCACGATCACCTCACGAGCCCGTCGGGCCTCGGGCACCGGCATCAGCGGGTAGTCGTGGAACAGCCCTGGTCCCTCGTGGTGCTCGACCGCTACGCCGACGGCCCGGGCCCGGGCGGCGAGCCGAGCGCTGTCCGGGTACAGCACGTCGCGGGTCGCGCTGAACAGCGTGATCGGCGCGAGACCTTCCATCGATCCGTACAGCGGGCTGGCCAGCGGGTCGCGGAGATCGCGCTCGCCCGCCCAGAGCCGCCCCGCCTCGGCCAACCCGTCCTGGCCGAGCAGCACGTCCACCCGGTCGAGGAGGGGCTGGTCGGGGTGGGTCATCGACACGTCGAGCCAGGGGCTGATCAGCACGATCCGGGCCGGCTGACGGTGGCCGGCGTCGCGGAGGTGCTGCGCGGTCGCGAGGGCCAGGCCCCCGCCGGCCGAGTCGCCGATCAGGACCACGTCCCCGGCACTGACCTCCTCGACCAGCTCGCCCAGCAGCTCCGCGGCCACCGGGACGGCCGTCGCGGCGGTGGCGCCCGGGACGAGTGGGTACACCGGCACCAGGCAACGGGCTGGGACCTCGCGGACGAGCCGGCCGACGAGAGTCCAGTGCTGCGAGGCGGCCTCGGCGACGTACCCGCCGCCGTGCAGGAACAGCACGGTCGCCACCGATCGCCGACCTCGGGGGCGGAGCTCGTGCACGTGCCAGCCGTGCACGACGGACGTCCGGACGTCGACCCTTCGACGCAGCCCTCGAGGCGGGCCCGATCGGGGCGGGCGGCGCTTCTGTGCCGCCACGCGCCGCCGGACCGAGGCCGCGGAGCTCCACTGCCGCTGCTTACGCCTGGTCGCGCGCAGTGCGACGCCGACCAGCTCGTGCTGCAGGCTGGGCAACCGGCTAACCCCCGCACCGAGACCAGGAGACCGGGCCAGTGTCCCGTACCCGGGCCGGAGGTCCCGTGCCGGAGGGCCGCTGGTGACTGTCCGTACGGAACGGGCGCGGCGGACGCTGGAATGGTGACGGGGAGCAACAGGCGACGCTCGCCGGCGTGGGGGCGCTGGACGCTCGCCGTCGGCGCCGCCGAGGCCGGAGGGATCGCCGCAGCCGCGGGCTTCGCAGGGGTCGCGCTGGCGGTCGTCGGCGAGCCCGCGAACCTCGTCGAGGTGCTCGTCGTCCTCGCTGCGGCCGCACTCGGGGGCGTGGTCGAGGGGACGCTGGTCGGCTGGGTGATGCACCGCCTGCTGTCGGCGTGGCTGCCCGCGCTGCCAGGTAGCCCCTTCGTGCTGGCCACGGTGG
>DATHTV010000047.1:0-18441 GCA_035462845.1 Jiangellales bacterium | reverse complement strand
GCCACCGAACAACCCCTGCGTCCTCATCTCCAACGTCGTCTATGGCCTCGGTTTGCCGGCCGATGTGCTTCCCCAGCAACCTGACGGTGGCGTCAAGGCGCAGACGGAACTGGCTGCGCAAACCCTTGTCAGGGTGGCTGCTGGCGCATCCAACCCGAGCTGCAACCTGCAAAATCCCGAAGACGAGAACAACCCCTGCGGTATCCGGCAGATTGCCCAGCTCGTCCTGGCGGGGATTCCGGTTCTGATAGATCAGCTCTTGGCGCAGATCGTCGGCACTCTCGATGACACCCGGTCGCTGCAGGGTGCCCTGGGCGTCCCATTCCCGGGATGCAACCCGACGGCGACCTTGCGCTGCGCGTCCGCCGCCCTGACCCAGGGCGCCCAGGACCTCGCTGCGGGCACGAACCAGCTGAACGCCGCCGCACCGGCGCTCGGCAGCGGTGTCCAGCAGCTGGCCGCCGGTGGGCAGCAGCTCGCGACCGGGGCCAACGACCTCTCGTCCGGGCTCCGCAGGCTCGACGCGGGCGGCCAGCAGCTCGCTGCCGGCACCGGTGAGGCGGCCGCGGGCGGCGCGCGACTGGCCGACGGCAACCAGCAGCTCGCCGACGGCGCGGGCCAGCTCGCCGACGGCCTCGAGACCGCGGCGGACGGCTCGGGCCAGCTTGCCGACGGGCTCGGGACCGCCGCCGAGGGCGCGCCCCAGATCGTCGACGGCGCCGAGCGGCTCAGCGTCGAGGGCACCTCTCAGCTGGTGGAGGCCGGCAACGCCACGGCGCTCGACTTCGGCGAGCGGTTCGCCGCGGTCGAGGCGGCCACCGAACGGGCGAAGGAGAGCGGCATGCCGTACGGCGCTCCGGACGGAGCCACCGGCACCGCCGCGTACTCCATCGAGATCGCCGGCGCCGACGGCGAGGGCTCGCGCAACCTGGGCCGTGGTCTGCTGGCTCTGGCGCTCTTCGGCGGGGTCGCGGGCATCACGGCGATCGCCAGGCGCGGCGCCTGACCGACCCCGTCCCTGGCGGGTACCGCCGTCTCAGCCCGGCTTGCGGCAGCTGAAGACGGCGGTACCCGGGATGACCCGCCCACGGAGCGGGCTCCACTGCCCCCATACCCGCGCATGGTCCGGCGGCCACTCGGGCTCCACGAGGTCGACCAGGGACAGCCCGGCTGCGACGATCTCGCGGACGCGGTCCCCGAGCGTGCGGTGGTGCTCGACGTAGAGCGGCTGCCCGGCGGGCCCTTCCTCGACGTACGGCCGCCGGTCCCAGTAGCTGTCCCGGGCCACCAGCCCCTCGGGTCCGGGGTCGTCCGGGAAGCACCAGCGCACGGGGTGCGTCGTCGAGAACACCCACCGCCCGCCAGGACGCAGGACCCGCGCCACCTCGGCCATGAGCAGTGCGGAGTCGGCGACGAACGGCACCGCCCCGTACGCGGAGCAGGCGAGGTCGAACGAGTCGTCCGCGAACGGCAGGGCGCAGGCGTCGCCCTGCACCAGCGCGAGGGCGGTGCCGGACCGGTCGTCCAGCCGACGGGCGTGCCGCAGCTGCTCCGCGGAGACGTCGAGGCCCACCACGCGAGCCCCCTGGCCGGCCAGCCACCGCGAGCACTGGGCCGCCCCGCACCCCACCTCGAGCACGCGCAGCCCCGCGACGTCGCCGAGCAGCCGGGCATCGGCCTCGTCGAGTCCCTCGGGGCACCAGACGAAGCCCGCAGCGCGGAGGAAGTCGCCGTGCTCGGCCTGGTAGCCGTCGGCCGCCCGGTCCCACCACCGACGGTTGGCGCGCGCCGTCGTCGTGGCGTCCACGGGCCGCCGGCTCACGCCGGCCAGCTCACCCGCGTCGTCGGGGTCCGCCGGGCCACGGGCGGGATCCAGGGTGGGGTCCATGGTGCGGCATCATGCCCCGGTGGCCGGGCCCGGCGATGACCTCCTGCGTGCCGCCCGCGCGCTGCTCGGCGCCTCCGTGTCGCCGGTCGGCCGATCGGGGCGCAGCTTCGTGGTGGACGCGGCGGGGGAGCGGCTGGTGCTGCGCCTCTACCCGGACCTCCCGGCGCGGGCGGCCGTCGACGCCGCGCTGCTGCGGCTGGTCGGCGGGCTCCTCCCCGTACCCGAGGTCGTGGAGGCGCGGACGGCTGCGGCGCCCGGTCGGCCGGCCTTCCTGCTGCGCTCGTACGTGGCGGGGGAGACCTACGAGGGCCGCCCGGGCGCGGAGTCCCGCCAGGCGGCGGACCGGGTGACGGCCGTCCTGGCGGCGGTCCCGGTGCTCCGGGCCGGTGACCTCGTCGACGGCTCCCTGACCCCCGTGCCGGGGCCGGACGACGAGCCGGGGCCCGGCTGCCTCGTGCACGGCGACCTGCACCCCCGGCATCTGATCCGGGATCCCGTCGACGGCGGGCTGCTCGCTGTGCTGGGATGGGACGCAGTACGCGCGCAGGCCCGCCACCGGCAGGCCCCCGGGCTCGATTGACCGTGATCGTGAGCGGCGGGTAGCCTGTGCGGTGCGTTGTGGGCCTGCGCGACCTCAGACGGAGCAGGCTCGCGCTCGTTCATGTCGAACACCCGGCTCCACCGGCACGTGCCACGGGGTCTCTCGGCACGGCGATCCACAGGCCCCTCGCGCCCAGGTACGACGCCATTGTCCGACGGAGTCCCCACTACATGACGAGCAGCCTCGAGGCGACCGCCCCGGCCCACACGACCCCCCAGGTCGCGGTCAACGACATCGGTGGCGAGGAAGCCTTCCTCGCCGCGATCGACGAGACCATCAAGTACTTCAACGACGGTGACATCGTCGACGGTGTCATCGTCAAGGTCGACCGGGACGAGGTCCTGCTCGACATCGGCTACAAGACCGAGGGCGTCATCCCCTCGCGCGAGCTGTCGATCAAGCACGACGTCGACCCCCACGAGGTCGTCTCGGTCGGGGACACCGTCGAGGCCCTTGTCCTCCAGAAGGAGGACAAGGAGGGCCGGCTGATCCTGTCCAAGAAGCGCGCCCAGTACGAGCGCGCCTGGGGCACGATCGAGAAGATCAAGGACGAGGAAGGCGTCGTCACCGGCACCGTGATCGAGGTCGTCAAGGGCGGCCTGATCCTCGACATCGGCCTGCGTGGCTTCCTGCCCGCGTCTCTGGTCGAGATGCGCCGGGTCCGCGACCTCCAGCCGTACGTCGGCAAGGAGATCGAGGCCAAGATCATCGAGCTGGACAAGAACCGCAACAACGTGGTGCTGTCCCGCCGCGCGTGGCTGGAGCAGACGCAGTCCGAGGTCCGGTCGACCTTCCTCCAGACCCTGCAGAAGGGCCAGATCCGCAAGGGCGTCGTCTCCTCGATCGTCAACTTCGGCGCCTTCGTCGACCTGGGCGGCGTCGACGGCCTGGTGCACGTGTCCGAGCTGTCCTGGAAGCACATCGACGACCCCTCCGAGGTGGTCGAGGTCGGCCAGGAGGTCACCGTCGAGGTCCTCGACGTCGACATGGACCGCGAGCGGGTGTCGCTGTCGCTCAAGGCCACGCAGGAGGACCCCTGGCAGCAGTTCGCCCGGACCCACCAGATCGGGCAGATCGTGCCGGGCAAGGTCACCAAGCTGGTGCCGTTCGGCGCCTTCGTGCGCGTCGACGAGGGCATCGAGGGCCTGGTGCACATCTCCGAGCTGGCCGAGCGCCACGTCGAGATCCCCGAGCAGGTCGTGCAGGTCGGCGGTGACGTCATGGTCAAGGTCATCGACATCGACCTCGAGCGCCGGCGGATCTCGCTGTCGCTCAAGCAGGCCAACGAGACCGCCACCGCCGAGCACGTGTCGGAGCACTTCGACCCGACGCTCTACGGCATGGCCGCCACGTACGACGACCAGGGCAACTACGTCTACCCGGAGGGCTTCGACCCGGAGACGAACGAGTGGCTGCCCGGTCACGAGGAGCAGCAGGCCGCCTGGGAGAAGCAGTACGCCGAGGCGCAGGCCCGCTGGGAGGCGCACAAGAACCAGATCGAGAAGTCCAAGGAGACCGAGGTCGAGGCCGCTGCGCCGTCGTCCTACACCTCCGAGGAGCCCGAGGAGTCCGGCACGCTGGCCTCGGACGAGGCGCTGCAGGCGCTGCGCGAGAAGCTCACCGGCAACTGAGCCTCCGCCCCAGGCTCACCGACGGCCCGTCCCCTCCGGGGGCGGGCCGTCCGCCTGCCCGGGCCGGTCCTCGCTGCACGTGCGTCGACCCGCCCGTACGGTGGGGCCGTGCCGCCCCGCCGACCGTCCCGCGCCCTCGCGGCCACGGTCGGTGCCTGCCTCGTCGTCCTGGCCGGTTGCGCGGACGGCGAGCCGACCTCGGCGGACCTGCCCTTCTCCACGGGCGACCCCCCGCAGACCTTCACCGCGGCTCCCGCGCCGGGTGACCCGGCGGCGGAGCAGCCGCCCGCTCCCGTCCCCGAGTCCTGCGGGGACCTGGTGTCCACCACCGGGGTCGTCCAGGTGCTGGCGGTGCCGTTGAGCGGGTCCGGCACCTTCGTCTACGCCGGGCCGATCCCGGAGTCCGGCCGGACGGCACGGATCACCTGCGGGTACGGCGTCGTGACGGGTCCGGACGGCGTGCCGAGCCCGCCGGCCGTCGAGATCACCCTCAACGGCTACGTGGACGAGCCGACGGCCGTCGCGCGGCTGGAGGCGAGCGTCGAGACCGGCCGGGCGCAGGGCGACACGGTCGAGGCCGCCGATCTCGACGGTCGGCCGGGGTACGTGCTGACCGGGGCGGAGGACGCCAGCTACCTCGTCGGCGACGGTGCCCGCACCCTCGTCGTCACGGTCCGGCGGGGAGTGGTCGCCCCGACGGCGGAGCGGCTGGTGCTGGTCGACCTCGCCGCCCTCGCCCTCGGTCTCCCGGTGTCGGGGGAGGCGACCGGGTGAGGCCCCCGGGTGCGACGCTCCGGGTCGGCCTCACCGGGGGCATCGGCGCGGGCAAGAGCGAGGTGGCCCGGCTGCTCGCGGGGCACGGCGCCGTCGTGGTCGACGCCGACGCCCTGGCGCGCGAGGTGGTCGCTCGCGGCACCGACGGGCTGGGGGAGGTCGTGGCCGCGTTCGGCCCGCAGGTGCTCACCCCGTCCGGGGACCTCGACCGACCCGCGCTCGGCCGGCTCGTGTTCGCGGACCCGGCCGCCCGATCACGGCTGGAGGCCATCGTGCACCCGCGGGTGCGCCGGCGGGCGGCCGAGATCGAGGCGGCGGCCTCGCCTCGCACCGTGGTCGTCCACGACATCCCGCTGCTGGTGGAGACGGGCCAGCCGAGCCGCTTCGACGCGGTGCTCGTCGTGGACGTGCCGGAGGAGCTCCAGGTCGAGCGACTGAGGGGACGCGGCATGGCCGAGGCCGATGCCCGGGCGCGGATCGCCGCCCAGGCGTCGCGGGCCGAGCGGCTCGCCGCGGCCACTGTCGTCATCGACAACTCGGGGTCGTTGCAGGACCTCCGCGAGCGGGTCCGGCAGGTCTGGCAGGAGCTCGCCACCCGTACTCGCGGGTAGGTCGACGGACGCCCCCGAGCCCCTTGGCGCCAGGGCCGCCCGCCCCTCTAGGTTGGGGCGTCGGTCGCTGGACGGGAGGCGTGGTCGGTGTTCGGACGAGTCGCCGTGGTCAACCGTGGAGAGGCTGCGATGCGGCTGATCCACGCCGTCCGCGAGATCGAGTCCGGCCAGGGTGCCGGACGAGTCGAGGTGGTGGCCCTGCACACCGAGGCGGAGGCCGCGGCGAAGTTCGTCCGGGAGGCGGACCTGGCCTACGACCTCGGTCCGGCCTCCGCCCGGCCCTACCTCGACCACGCGGTGCTGGAGCGGGCGCTTCGGGAGACCGGCGCCGACGCCGCGTGGGTCGGCTGGGGCTTCGTCGCCGAGGACCCCGCGTTCGCGGAGCTCTGCGAGCGGATCGGGGTGACCTTCGTCGGCCCGAGCGCGGAGTCCATGCGCCGCCTCGGCGACAAGATCGGGGCCAAGCTGCTCGCCGAGGAGGTCGGCGTCCCGGTGGCGCCCTGGAGCCGCGGCCCGGTCGACGACCTCGCCGCCGCCCAGGCGGCCGCCGCCCGGATCGGGTACCCCCTCATGCTCAAGGCGACCGCCGGCGGCGGCGGTCGCGGGATCCGCGTGGTGGGCTCGGACGCCGAGCTGGCCGAGGTCTTCGACCGCACCCGTGACGAGGCGCAGCGCGCCTTCGGCAGCGGGGTCGTCTTCCTCGAGCGGCTCGTGACCGGTGCGCGCCACGTGGAGGTGCAGGTCATCGCCGACGGCCAGGGCACCGCGTGGGCCGTGGGTGTGCGCGACTGCTCCGTCCAGCGCCGCAACCAGAAGGTGATCGAGGAGTCCGCGTCCCCGCTCCTCGACCCCGACCAGGTCGCCGACCTCAAGGCCTCGGCCGAGCGGCTGGCGCTGGCCGTCGACTACCGCGGCGCCGGGACGGTGGAGTTCCTGTACCACCCGGGGGAGCGCAGATTCGCGTTCCTCGAGGTCAACACCCGGCTCCAGGTCGAGCACCCGATCACCGAGCTCACCACGTCTTTCGACCTGGTCAAGGCGCAGTTGCACGTCGCCGCGGGCGGTCGGTTGGAGGGCGAACCCCCGGTCGAGCGCGGCCACGCCATCGAGGCCCGCCTCAACGCGGAGGACCCCGACCGCGACTTCGCACCCGCGCCCGGCCGGGTCAGCCTGTTCCTGCAGCCCTCCGGTCCGGGGGTGCGCGTCGACACCGGAGTCGCCGCCGGCGACGTCATCCCGGCGGACTTCGACTCCATGATCGCCAAGATCATCGCGTACGGGAGCTCACGCGAGGAGGCCCTGGCCCGGCTGCGGCGGGCCGTGCGCGACACCACCGTGGTCATCGACGGCGGCGCCACCAACAAGAGCTTCGTGCTCGACCTGCTGGACCAGCCGGAGGTGGTGGACGGCACCGCCGACACGGGGTGGATCGACCGGGTGCGGGGCGAGGGCCGCCTGGTCTCCCACCGGGACGCCGGCGTCGCGCTCGTCGCCGCCGCCATCGACGCGTACGAGGAGGAGGAGGAGGCCGAGCGGCAGCACTTCCTGGCCACGGCGCACGGGGGGCGCCCGCAGGCGCGGCACGAGGTGGGCCGGGCGATCGACCTGAAGCTGCGCGGCACCACGTACCGGGTGTCGGTGGCGCAGACCGGCCCCCGTCGCTTCCGGCTCGGGGTCGGCGCCGGCGAGGACGCGCGCCGGGTCGACGCGGAGGTCGAGCGGCTGGACGACTACGCCGCGAGGCTCGTGGTGGGGGAGCGGCGGTTCCGCGTGGTGAGCGCGGTCCACGGACCGGTGCACCTCGTCGAGGTCGACGGGGTCGTGCACCGGATCAGCCGCGACGAAGGAGGCGTCGTGCGCTCCCCGGCCCCCGCCCTCGTGGTGGCCGTCCCCGCCGAGGTCGGGACCGAGGTCGAGGCCGGTGCCCCCGTGCTCGTCCTCGAGTCCATGAAGATGGAGACGGTCCTCGCCGCGCCGTTCCCGGCGCGGGTCCGCGAGGTGCTGGTGGCGACCGGGAGCCAGGTCGAGACCGGGGCCCCGCTCGTACGCCTCGAGCCGCTCGCCGACGGCGACGACGCGGGCGCCGAGGGCCCGGCGGTGGACGAGGGCGCCGGCGTGGAGCTCCCGGAGGAGCAGAACGGCTCCGCCGCCGACCGCGCCAGCCGCGGGCTCGACGACCTGCGCAGCCTGCTGCTCGGGTACGACGTCGACCCCCGCGACGAGGGACGCACGCTCGCCGCGTACCTGGCCGCCCGCGAGCAGCTCCTCGCGGCCGGTGGGGGGCCGCCGCTGCGGGCGGAGATCGACGTGCTGAGGGTCTTCGCCGACCTCAGCGAGCTCAGCCGGAACAAGCCGGCCGGCCAGGAGTCCGAGGACACGCGGGTGCACAGCCCGCGCGAGTACCTCCACTCGTACCTGCACAGCCTCGACGTCGAGCGCGCCGGGGTCCCCGACGCCTTCCGGTCCCGACTCACCCGGGTGCTCGGGCACTACGGGGTCGCCGAGCTCGACCGGACCCCGGCGCTCGAGGAGGCGGTCTTCCGGGTCTTCCTCGCACAGCAGCGGACGTCCTCCGACGTCGTCGTGGTGACCCGCCTGCTCCAGCAGTGGATGTCCGAGCCCGCCCCCAGCGACGGCGTCGCCGAGGAGGCGCACGAGGTGCTGGACCGGCTCGTGCTGGCCACCCAGCTGCGCTTCCCGGTCGTCGGCGACCTGGCCCGCAGCGTGCGCTTCCGCTGGTTCGACCAGCCGGTCGTGGACGAGACCCGGGCCGGGGTACTGGCGCGGGTCCGGGCCGAGCTCGAGTACCTCGCCGCAGAGCCGTCGGCGCCGGACCACGCCGCCCGGCTGGACGCCCTCGTCGCGATCCCCGAGCAGATCGTCGGCTTCCTGGCCGAGCGGCTCGAGAAGGGCGTGCCCCGTACCGAGCCGATGATCGAGGTCCTGGCCCGCCGGCACTACCTCGAGTACGAGCTGCACGACCTGCGCAGCGTGGTCCTCGGTGACCGGGCCGCCGTGCTGGCCGACTACACCCTCGACCACCGACCCACCCACCTCGTCTCCACGGTCGGGACCTTCGCCGAGCTGGCGTCTCCCGGGACCCCGGGCGGGCTGGTCGAGCAGCTCGACGCGGCGGTGGCAGACGCGCCGGCCGGGCACCAGTCGGTCGTCGACCTGTACGTCTGCTGGCCGGGCGCCCCGGACGAGCCCGACCTGGCGTCGGCCGAGCTGCGCCAGGTGCTCGACCGGGCCGGCTTCTCGCGCCGGGTCCGCCGCGTGGCTCTCGGGATCTGTCCGGGCGGCGGGCGGCCGGTCTCCTACCTCACCTTCCGCCCCGGTGAGGACGGGGTCACCGAGGACGACCTCGTGCGTGGCGTGCACCCGATGGTGGGGCGGCGGCTCAACCTCTGGCGGCTGCGCGACTTCACCATCACGCGGCTCGAGGCCCCTGAGGACGTGCTGCTCTACCGGGCGGTCGCCCCGGGCAACGAGGCGGACGAGAGGCTGGTGGCGCTGGCGCAGGTCCGCGAGTTCACGGTCTCCCGCGACGCCGACGGCCACGTGACCGGCCTGCCGCACGCGGAGCGGGCGGTGGCCAGCTGCCTGGAGGCGATCCGGCGGGCCCGGACCGCCCGCGGCCCCGCAGGGACCCGGCTGGACATGAACCACGTGTGGCTGCACATCTGGCCGGTCATCGACGCCCCCCTCCAGGAGCTGACCGCCCTGCAGCGCACGCTCGCCCCGCTGACGGCGGGAGCGGGGATCGAGGAGGTGCTGGCCGAGGGGCGCATCGCCGGGCCGGAGGGCATCGTGCACCGCGCCGCGGTGCGCTTCTCCTACCAGCCCGGGTCGGGCGTGCAGGCAACGGTGAGCGGTCCGCCGACCGCCCGCCTGCGCCCGCTGGACGACTACGCGCAGAAGGTCCTCCGCTCGCGCCGGCGCGGCACCGACTACCCGTACGAGCTGGTCGGCCTGCTGGCCGGTGACGGCACCTTCGTGGAGCACGACCTCGACGACACCGGAGCGCTGGTCCCGGTCGAGCGGCCGCCGGGGCGCAACAAGGCAGGGCTCGTCGTCGGGCTGGCCACGACGCCCACCCCCCGGTACCCGGAGGGCGTCACCAGAGTCGCCCTGCTCGGCGACCCGACCAAGGCACTCGGCGCCGTCGCCGAGCCCGAGTGCACGCGCGTGGTGGCCGCGCTCGACCTCGCGGAGTCCATGGGTGTGCCGGTCGAGTGGATCGCGCTCTCCGCCGGGGCCCGGATCTCGATGGACTCCGGGACGGAGAACATGGACTGGGTGGCGAGGGCGCTGCGGCGCATCGTGACCTTCACCCAGGCCGGCGGCGAGATCAACGTCGTCGTCGCGGGCATCAACGTCGGCGCCCAGCCGTACTGGAACGCCGAGGCGACGATGCTGATGCACACGCGCGGCATCCTGGTCATGACCCCGGACAGCGCGATGGTGCTGACCGGCAAGCAGTCCCTGGACTTCTCCGGGGGCGTCTCCGCCGAGGACAACTTCGGGATCGGTGGCTACGACCGGGTGATGGGTCCCAACGGCCAGGCGCAGTACTGGGCTGCCGACCTGGCAGGTGCCCGAGACGTCCTGATGGCGCACTACGACCACGCGTACGTCGCCCCGGGCGAGGACCGCCCCCGTGCCGCCGGAACCGATGACCCGGTCGACCGCGACGTCTGCGACTACCCGCACGACGTCCCCGACAGCGACTTCCGCACCATCGGCGAGGTCTTCTCGACCGCGACCAACCCGGACCGCAAGAAGGCCTTCGACATCCGGACCCTGATGCGGGCCGTCTCCGACCAGGACCACCCCGTGCTGGAGCGGTGGGCGGGGATGGCGGACGCCGACACCGCCGTCGTCCAGGACGCGCACCTGGGTGGTCACCCGGTGTGCCTCGTCGGCATCGAGTCCCGCTCGATCCCGCGCCGGGGGTTCCCTCCCAGCGACGGACCGGACACCTGGACCGCCGGCACGCTCTTCCCCCGCTCGTCGAAGAAGGTGGCCCGGGCGGTCAACGCGGCGAGCGGGAACCGGCCCCTCGTGGTGCTGGCCAACCTCTCCGGCTTCGACGGCTCGCCGGAGTCCATGCGCAGCCTCCAGCTCGAGTACGGCGCCGAGATCGGCCGGGCGATCGTGAACTTCGACGGCCCGATCGTCTTCTGTGTCGTCTCCCGCTACCACGGGGGTGCGTTCGTGGTGTTCTCCAAGGCCCTCAACCCGCGGATGACCGTGCTCGCGGTCGAGGGCTCGTTCGCGTCCGTGATCGGCGGCGCGCCCGCGGCCGCCGTGGTCTTCGCCGGCGACGTCAACGCCCGTACGGCGGGGGACCCGCGGGTCCGGGCGCTCGAGTCGCGGGTGGCCGAGGCCGGGGGCGCGGAGCGGGCCGCTCTGGTCACCGAGCTGGCCGAGGTGCGCTCCTCGGTGCGGGCGGAGAAGCTGGGGGAGGTCGCCGCCGAGTTCGACCGCGTCCACAGCATCCGCCGGGCGGTCGAGGTCGGGTCGGTCGACGCCGTCATCGGTTCGCACGAGCTGCGCCCGCGTCTCGTCGAGGCGGTGGAGAAGGGGCTGCAGTCGGTCGGGTGAGCCGGCTCCGACCACGGGCCGGAGCACGGGTCAGAAGTGCGTGAGCAGCTCCGGGAACGACCGGAGCGTGAGGACCCCGGGGTCGTGAGGATCGATCTCGGAGTGCTCGAGCACCCAGGTGTTGTCGTTGGGGATGAGGACGGCCGACATGCCCGCCGCGCGCGCCGGCAGCACGTCCGACCTGGGGGAGTTGCCGACCATCCAGGTCCGGGTGAGCGGCAGGGCCAGGTCCTGCGCGAGGCGGCGGTAGGTCGCGGCGTCCTTCTCCGGCACGACGTGGACGCCGCCGCCGAAGTGGTGACGCAGGCCGGACGCCTCCAGCTTGCCGTGCTGCTCGTCCGGGTCGCCCTTGGTGAGCAGCAGCAGGTCGTGCCGGGTGCCGAGCTCGGCCAGCGTCTCGGAGACGCCGGGGACGAGGTCCACCCGGTGGCCGTGCAGGGCCGAGGCGAGCTCGTCGATGCGACGTCGCTCCGCCGCCGTCGCGGGTCGAGCGGCGAGCCGCTCGAAGCACTCGGCCAGCGAGCGCAGGAAGACCTTGGCGCCGTACCCGTGCGCCACGCTGTTGGCGGCCTCGACGTCGTCGAGGACCGTGCGGATGGCCGCCCGGTCGCGGGTGGGGTGCTCGACCCAGTCGAGGAAGTCCTCGATCACCCGCTCGAACCGGACGTTGTTCTCCCACAGGGTGTCGTCCGCGTCGAACACGAGCACCTGGGCGGATCGCCGGGTCACGGCGAGAGCCAACCACGCGGCACCGGCTGTCGGACCGGCGACGTACCGTGGACGCCGTGCGACCAGCCACCGACCTCCAGCGCCGCGTCAACCCGTTCCGGGTCGTCTCCGACTTCCGGCCCAGCGGCGACCAGCCGCAGGCGATCGAGGAGCTCGAGCAGCGCGTGCGTGCCGGCGAGCAGGACATCGTGCTCCTCGGCGCGACCGGGACAGGCAAGTCGGCGACGACGGCCTGGCTGATCGAGCGGCTCCAGCGCCCCACGCTGGTGATGGCGCCCAACAAGACGTTGGCGGCCCAGCTGGCCAACGAGTTCCGCGAGCTGCTGCCCGACAACGCGGTCGAGTACTTCGTCTCGTACTACGACTACTACCAGCCCGAGGCCTACGTCCCGCAGACCGACACCTACATCGAGAAGGACTCCTCGGTCAACGACGAGGTCGAGCGGTTGCGGCACTCCGCCACGAGCGCCCTGCTGACCCGGCGCGACGTGGTCGTGGTCGCGTCGGTCTCGTGCATCTACGGCCTGGGAACGCCGCAGGAGTACGTCGACCGGATGGTCTCGCTCAAGGTGGGCGACGAGCTCGACCGCGACGGTCTGCTCCGCCGACTGGTCTCGATCCAGTACGCCCGCAACGACCAGAACTTCACCCGCGGCACCTTCCGGGTGCGCGGTGACACGCTCGAGATCATCCCGATGTACGAGGAGCTGGCGCTCCGGGTCGAGTTCTTCGGCGACGAGATCGAGCGGATCATGACCCTGCACCCGCTGACCGGGGAGGTCGTGCGCGAGGAGCAGGAGATGTACGTCTTCCCGGCCTCCCACTACGTCGCCGGGCCGGAGCGCATGGAGCGCGCGATCACCGGCATCGAGGCCGAGCTCGAGGAGCGCCTCGCCGAGCTCGAGCGGGGTGGCCGGCTGCTGGAGGCGCAGCGGCTGCGGATGCGGACCACGTACGACATCGAGATGATGCGGCAGGTCGGCTTCTGCTCCGGGATCGAGAACTACAGCCGGCACATCGACGGCCGGCCGGCGGGCTCGGCGCCGAACTGCCTGCTCGACTACTTCCCCGAGGACTTCCTGCTCGTCATCGACGAGTCGCACGTCACCGTGCCGCAGATCGGCGGGATGTACGAGGGCGACATGTCCCGCAAGCGCACGCTGGTGGAGCACGGGTTCCGGCTGCCGAGCGCGATGGACAACCGCCCGCTGAAATGGGAGGAGTTCGTCGAGCGGATCGGCCAGACCGTGTACCTGTCGGCGACGCCGGGCCCGTACGAGCTGGGCCGGGCCGACGGGGTGGTCGAGCAGATCATCCGGCCGACCGGGCTGGTCGACCCCGAGGTGGTGGTCAAGGGCACCAAGGGGCAGATCGACGACCTCATGCACGAGATCGACGTGCGGGTCGAGAAGCGGGAGCGGGTGCTCGTCACCACCCTGACCAAGAAGATGGCGGAGGACCTGACGGACTACCTGCTCGAGCACGGCGTCCGGGTCCGCTACCTGCACAGCGAGGTCGACACCCTCCGGCGGGTGGAGCTGCTCCGCGAGCTGCGGATGGGCGAGTTCGACGTCCTCGTCGGCATCAACCTGCTCCGCGAGGGACTCGACCTGCCTGAGGTGTCCCTCGTGTCCATCCTCGACGCGGACAAGGAGGGCTTCCTGCGCAGTGGCACCTCGCTGATCCAGACCATCGGCCGCGCGGCCCGCAACGTGTCGGGGCAGGTCCACATGTACGCCGACACGATCACGCCGTCGATGGCGAGCGCGATCGAGGAGACGAACCGGCGCCGCGAGAAGCAGGTCGCCTACAACCGCGAGCGCGGCGTCGACCCCACCCCGCTGCGCAAGCGGATCGCCGACATCACCGACCTGCTGGCCCGCGAGGACGCCGACACCGACCAGCTGCTGGGCGGGTCCGGGCGGCAGCAGTCCCGCGGCAAGGCGCCGGTCCCCGGGCTGTCCAGCCGGCCGGAGGCAGGCCGGCACGCCGCCGAGCTGGTCGGGATGCCGGCCGCTGACCTCGCCGACCTGATCCAGCAGCTCACCGACCAGATGCACGCCGCGGCGGCCGAGCTGCAGTTCGAGCTCGCCGCCCGGCTGCGCGACGAGCTGCACGAGCTCAAGCGCGAGCTGCGCGGGATGCACGAGGCCGGGGTCAGCTGACCGCCAGGTCCTCGGCGGGTCGCAGCCGTTCGCGCAGCACCCAGACCGGGATGAGGCACCAGAGGAGGACACCCAGCAGCTTGGCGCCGTCCTCGACGAGGACCGGCCCGACCCCGAGGAGGTCGACGGCGAGGGAGGCTCCGAGCAGCAGCCCGCCACCGACGAACACCGCCGTCACGCTGTCGTACGGCCTCATCCGGAACTGCCAGGCGATGGCCACGCCGAGCAGCAGGTAGGTGACGTAGTAGGCCCCCGCAGGGATGCTCAGCGCGGTGAGGGTCTCCTGGAGCGTGAAGAGGTCCTCGGCGCCGAAGGCGACCATCAACAGCCCCAGGAGCCCCAGCCGTCTCGCCTGCGGCTCAGCCGCCCCCGTCGTCGCCACCAGGGACAGCGCGCCTCCGACGAACCACAGCACGCCGGTGGCCAGGCTCACCGCGCCGGTGTACCACGGCAGTCCGGCGATGGCCGCAGGGTCGCGCGTGAGGTCGGCGAACGACACACCCGCCAGTGCCACGAGGAGCTGCAGCAGCACGAGCACCCCCCCGGTCGTGACCAGCAGGACGAGGACCTGTCCGCGCCTGGTCGCGGCCGTCCCGCGCGAGGTCATGCGAAGGGCCGGAGCACCGGCTTGACCGGGCGACCCCGGAGCAGTCCGTGTACGCCGGAGTCCAGCGCTCTGGCGTACACGTCGAGGGCCTGTCCGACGATCTCCACGGTCCGGTCCACGTCCGCAGCGGAGAGGGCAGCGCTCGGCACGAACGACGGGGCGAGCAGCCCCCGGCAGATCGTCTCCTGCAGGAACAGAGCGCGGAACTCCTGAGACCGCTCCAGGTCCTGGTCCAGGGTCGCGTACACGAGGTTGGCGGGCCGTCCCAGGAGGAGGAAGTGGTCCTGCAGGCCTCGGGCCGCAGCCTCGGCCCGCACGCCCTCGGCCAGACGGGTTCCGCGGTCGGTCAGGGTCGCCACGACCTCGTCCTCCTCGTACACCCTGATCACCTCCCGTGCCACGGCGAGTGCGTGCGTCTCGGCCCCGTGGGTGCTGGAGAGGAGGAACACCCGTTCCTGCTCGTGGTCGATCCCGCCCCGGACCATGAGGTCGCGACGCCCGGCGAGCGCGGCGACGGCGAACCCGTTGCCCATCGCCTTGCCGAAGGTCGCCAGGTCCGGGCGCAACCCGTAGACGTGCTGAGCCCCGCCGAGGTGCCATCGGAACCCGGTGATCATCTCGTCGAGGACCAGGATCGTCCCCGTGGAGTCGCAGAGCCGGCGGACACCCTCCAGGAATCCCGGGACGGGCTCCGACGTCGTCGCCGCCTCCATGACCACGCAGGCGACGCGGCCGTCGAACCGTTGCAGGACCCGGCGGAGGGACTCGAGGTCGTTGTACCGGAAGGTCACCGTCGACTCGACGACCGACCGCGGGATGCCGGCCGGCATGGCGGTGCTGCCGATGAACCAGTCGTCGGTCGAGAAGAACGGCTGGTCGGCGCAGATGGCGATGAGGTCCCGCCCCGTCACCGCACGGGCCAGCCGGGTGGCCGCGGTCGTCGCGTCGGAGCCGTTCTTCGTGAACTTCACCATGTCCAGCCCGCTGAAGCAGGACAGGAACTCCTCGGCCACCTCCACCTCGAGCACCGTCGGTCGCACGAAGTTCGTCCCGCCGGCCATGGCCCGGGCCGCCGCCGCCACGATCCTCGGGTGACCGTGGCCGAGGGACACCGAGCGCAGCCCCGACCCGTACTCGAGGTACTCGTTGTCGTCGGCATCCCAGACGTGCGACCCGGAGCCTCGCACGATGAAGGGCGCGCAGCCCGCCGGGTACTGGTCGTGCCCCTTCGCGTAGGTGTGTGCCGCCCCGGGGACCATCCGGACGTACCGCTCCAGCAGCGCACCCGAACGGCTCCGGTCGCCACCGAGCAGCCCCGCGTCGCTGAGACCGCCGAGCCTGGTCGTCATCGACCCGCCGCCGTGTCGGCACGGTCACGACACCACCGCGCCACCGCGATCCTCATGCGTCGCTCCTCCCCCCGGCGCCGCAGCCGGTTGTCCGCCCACTAGAGCGGTCCCCGGCGGCCGTTGATACCGACCGAGGCCGGTATCACGCGGCCCGCACTTCCTCTCTCGTAGGGGTCACAGACACGTGCCGGACGGCACGACGCGGGAGGGGCACCGTGAGGACGACGCCGCGCTTGTCGATCGGGCTGCCGGTCCACAACGGCGAGGACTATCTCGAGCAGTCCCTCGACGCACTGCTGGCCCAGACGTACGACGACTTCGAGCTGGTCATCTCGGACAACGCCTCCACGGACCGGACGGCGGAGATCTGCCGGGACCACGCTGCGGCCGACCGCCGGGTGCGCTACGTCCGGCAGCCCGTGGACATCGGGGCGGCCGGTAACCACAACGTCGTCTTCGCACTCACTCGCAGCGAGCTGTTCAAGTGGGCGTCCGACGACGACCTCTACGATCCCCGGCTCCTCGAACGCTGCGTCGGCCTGCTCGACGAGCACCCCGAGGTGGTCCTCACCCACGCGTGGCAGGGGTACATCAACGCCGCCGGCACCGTCGTCGGGACCGTCAGCTACCCGCTCGCCACGCACCTACCCGACCCGGTGGCCCGGTTCCGGAGCCACCTGTTCGGAACCGGCGGGGACGACTTCTACGGTGTGATCCGCTCGGACGTGCTCCGCAGGGTCCGGCCCCACGGGAGCTACCACCATGCGGACCGCACCTTCGTGGCCCAGCTCGTCCTGCAGGGGCCCTTCCGCCAGGTCCCGGAGGTCCTCTTCTTCCGCCGAGACCACCCTGGGCGCGCGGAGCGGGCGGCCCCGTCCGTACGGTCCCGCTCGGCCAACCTCGAGCCGGCCCGCGGCAGCTGGCGTAACCCGACGGTGCGCCTGCTGGCGGAGTACGTGGCCGGCTACGCCGACGCCGTAGCCAGGGCGCCGCTGACCCCCGGGCAACGTGCCGCGTGCTTCGGTCACCTCGCCGCGTGGCTCGCCTCTCGGGCCCTTCCGGGGACCTCGCAGCGGATGGAGGACCGGTTCACCGGTGCCGGCACGGCGGCGGCGACGACAGGGTCTCCGTGACGTGACAGCCGGTCGCGCGACCCGGCACCGCATCGCGGTGTTCGGGCTCCTCGGGTCAGGGAACATCGGCAACGAGGGATCTCTGCAGGCGGTGCTGACCGAGCTGGCCCGGCACCCCGGGATCGAGCTGTCGGCCATCTGCGCCGGTCCCGACGACGTCCGGCGCCGGTACGGGATCCCCGCGGTGTCGATGACGTGGTCGCGGCTCGACCGCCCGGCCCGGACCCGTGCCGGGACGGCCGCTCTCAAGGCCGTCGGCAAGGTCCTCGACCCGTTTCGGATGGTGGGCCTGCTGCGTCGCGTCGACGCAGTGGTCGTCCCGGGGATGGGCGTGCTCGAGGACACGCTGCCGCTGCACCCCTGGGGCTTCCCGTACGCGCTGCTGGGTCTGACGTTCGCCGGACGGCTCACCGGCACGCCGGTCGTCCTCGTCTGCGTGGGGGCTACCCGTGCCCGCGACCCGCTCACGCGGTGGGCGCTGGGGTGGGCCGCGCGCGCGGCGACGTACCGCTCCTACCGTGACGCCCCGTCCCGCGACGCTGTGACCGGCATGGGGGTCGACACCACCGGCGACTCGGTCTACCCGGACCTGGCGTTCGCCCTCCCGCTGCCCGAAGGCGTGCAGCCGGCTCCGTGGCCGACGGTGGCCGTCGGCGTCATGGCCTGGCGGGGACGTGCCGAGGACCGGCGGGACGGTGAGTCGATCCTGTCCACGTACCTGGCACGCATGACGGAGCTCGTCACACGTCTGGTCGACGACGGGTACTCGGTACGGTTGATCACGGGGGACCCCGATGACACCGGCGTGGCCGCGAGCGTCCGGACGGCGGTCATCGGGGCGCGGCCCGTCATCGACCCGGGCCGCGTCACCTTCGCCCCCGCCGACTCCCTCGCCGAGCTGATGGACCAGATCGCGCCGGTGCACGCGGTCGTCGCCAGCCGGTACCACAACGTCCTCTGCGCGCTGCGGCTGGCGAAGCCGACGGTCTCCCTGGGCTACGCCGGCAAGAACCGCGCGCTGTTGCAGGAGATGGGCCTCGGCGGCCTCTGCCTCGACATCCGCGACGTCGACGTCGAGGAGGTGGCGCGGCTGCTCAGCCAGGCGCTCGAGGAGAGGTCACGCATCGCGCGGGACCTCAGAGCTCGGGACGCCGCCCGAGGTCAGCTGTTGGCCGGTCAGTGGCCGGTCCTGCTGTCGGTCACGGGGGTGGTCCCGCCCTCCTCGGGAGTCCGCCCGGTCATCGGATGGGGGGGTCCCGCCCGGGCGTGAGAGGATTCGGGGCAGCGCGTGGAGGGGAGTACTCCCACTGCGGTGGTGTCGTCAGCACGGCATCGGTCCCGGAACG
>DATHTV010000046.1:0-9477 GCA_035462845.1 Jiangellales bacterium | reverse complement strand
ACGGTGATGGCGAAGCCGGCGGCGCGGAGCCGCTCGACCAGGACCTGGCCCAGCGCTGTCGCCGGGGTCAGCACGCCGGAGGCGGGCGGCAGACGGTCGGAGTCCAGCGCCAACGCGAGGGCGCTCTCACCCAGCATCACGGACGTCGCCGCGTAGCCGGGGTCGCCCTGGGCGGCGACCACGGCCACGTACCGGGCGCCCGTCGTGGTCGTGGTGTGGACCTCCATGCGGAAGCGCCCGGTGCGCCGGGTCTCCTCGTCCGGTCCCTCGCCCGGCTTGGGGAGCACCCGGTCCAGGAGCGCCCGGGTCGGCGGGAAGGCCAGACCGGCGGCTCCTGCCGCGAGGGCGCCGGCGGTCCCGACGGCGACCAGCGGGGCCAGCCGGCCGCGCCCGACCCGCATCACCTCGCGGTAGCGGAAGCCCCGCCCGTACGCCCAGTCCTGGAGGGCGTTGCTGCGCCGCACGACCCGCGTGTTGTACGACGCCATGACGAAGGGGCCGGTCCAGCCGCCGAGCTCGGTGTCGTGGCCGATGCCCGGCCCGTCGCGACCGTCACCGGGGCGCGGCTCCTTGGCGCGGTCCGGGCTGAGGGCGTACGGGTCGGCGAGCAGCCGCCGGGCGCGCCCGCCCTTCGCCGCCTCGGCCACGGTCATCCGCAGGGTGTCGACGGTCCCGCCGCTGACGCCGCCCCTGGCCGAGGCGACCACCAGCGTGGTGTCGGTGAGCTCGCCGGCGCCGTCGTGCCGGGCCTGCTCGGCGGCGACGAGGACCCCGAGGTCCGACGGCACGGAGTCGAACCCGCACGACACGACGATCCGGGTGTCGCGGGCCACGGCCTCGTCGTGGTGGCGGTCGGCCGCCTCGCGGACGAAGAGCACCTCGCCGGTGAGGTCCGCGTAGTGCGTCCCCGCCCGCGCACAGGCTCCGACCAGAGGCAGCCCGTGCCGCAGGTAGGGCCCGACCGTCGTGGCCACCACCCGCGTCCGGGCAGCCAGCGCGGCCACCTGGGCGTCGTCGGCCGAGTCGGTGACCAGCAGCGGCCAGCCGGCCGCGCCGGGCCCGAGCCCGTCCCGTACCGCCTCGAGCCGCAGCAGGGACCGGCCGGACAGCCCGATCCGTACGCCCGCGGGGGCGTGTTCCGCGAGGTACTCGGCGGTGAGCCGCCCGACGAAGCCGGTGGCTCCGTGGACGACGACGTCCAGCTCGCGCTCTGTCGTCACCCGGCGACCGTACGGGGGGCGGGCCGAGGTGGCGACTCCGGGAGGGAGAACACCCCCTGCATCCCGGCCGGCAGCCCGCACAGCTCGTGCACGCGCTGGTGGACGCCGTGCTCGCCCCACGCGGCCCGATTGCGGGGCTGAGGCGCTCAGGTGGTTGGAGCAGTGTCACCCTCCTCCAACCGGTGATTGGAGCAGTGTCACCCTCCTCCAGTCCCGTTGGAGCGGTGCCACCCTCCTCCAACCGAGGATTGGAGGAGGGTCACCCTGCTCCGATCCCCCCCGAGGCGCCCACCCGGGCGCCGATGAGTAGGGCCGGGCGCGGCGGTCTCACCCGTACGAGACCCCACCGCGAGGAGCCGCACCGTGCCCACCGTGCTCGACCTCACCCGGCCCGCCCACGTCGTCGCCTGCCTGCTCGACGGGGTGAGCGACGACCAGCTCGGCGGGCGGACGCCGTGCGAGAGCTACCCCGTCGCCGCGCTGCTCGACCACGTCATGGGCCTGACCGTCGCCTTCCGGCTCGCGGCGGCCAAGCAGGTCGCCGCGGACCGCCCGGGCCGGCCGTCGGCCGCCCACCTCGACCCGGACTGGCGGACCGAGCTGCCCCGGCGGCTCGACCGCCTCGTCGAGGCGTGGCGTGACCCAGCGGCCTGGGAGGGTGAGGCCACGGCGGGAGGCGTCACTCTGGCCGCGGACGTGATGGGGTGCGTCGTCGTCGACGAGCTCGTGCTCCACGGCTGGGACCTCGCCCGCGCCACCGGCCAGGCCTTCAGCTGCGACGCCGAGAGCGCCAAGGCGGTCTTCACCTTCACCTCCCTCGCCGCTCGGCCCGAGGAGGCGGCCGGACGCGAGGGCCTGTTCGGGCCGGTCGTCGAGGTGCCCGTCGACGCGCCGCTCCTGGACCGGGCGCTGGGCCTCAGCGGCCGCGACCCGGCCTGGCGGCCCTGACGCGTCGCCGCTCCAGCGCCCGCTCCGCCGCCGCCACCGCCGGGGTCGCCACGGCCCAGTAGGCGACGCCGGCGGCCAGCGACGCGAGCACGGCGAGCAGCGGCGACCGGTCGGCCAGGTGCGGGTACACCGCCCAGTGCGTCAGGTAGACGTGCAGCGAGGCCGCGGCCAGCACAGCCGCGGCCCTGGCCACACCGGCCGGGCAGCGGATCCCCGGCGCCCAGACCAGCAGCGCGATGCCGGCCACCATGAGCGCCTCCCGGCGCGGGTCGTCGAAGAACCCCGGCACGCTCGCCGCCGCCACTGCCGTGACGAGCAGCCGCTGCGGGACCGTACGGGCCCGGGCCGCGGCCCAGCCGAGCGCGAAGAGCCACAGCACCGGCCGGGTGTGCAGGTGCAGGGGGCCGATGCCGAGCGACACGACGTCGAAGCGCGCCAGCAAACCCACGCCCAGCGGCAGCGCCGTGAAGCCGAACGGGAACCGCCGCTCCAGCCGGTCCGCCCACGGGACGGCCGTCAGCGCCGCGGCGAGCAGCAGCAGCCACACCAGCACCTCGACGAACCAGAAGTGCCACTGGGTGGTCCACGAGTCCGGCCCGACCACGGCGTTCAGCAGGAGGAGGTTCGCCGGACTGTAGAGGTCCGTGAGCAGCAGCGCCCCGGCGATCCAGGCGACGCTCGGGACGACCACCCGGGCGACACTGGTGAGCTGGTGCCGCACCCGCTCCGCGCGTGGGGCCGCCGTGAGCTGGAAGCGGGCGAAGTTGAAGCCGGCCAGCGCCACCAACACGTGTGCGCTCCCCAGCAGCGTGAACAGGCCGGCGTGCGTCCCGACGACGAGCACGATCCCCACCGCCCGGAGCAGGACGCTGGTCTCCACCACCCGCCCGGGACGGCCGGCCCGGTCCGGGCGCGCGGCCGGCGCGAGGTCCCGTACGGGCAGGGTGTGCCATCCGGCCGGGAGGTGGCCGAGCAGCTCCTCCAGCCGCACCGACACCTCGACGTAGGACAGCGAGTCGCCGCCCAGGTCGACGAAGCTGTGGTCCTCGGTCGCGTCCGGCCGGCCGAGCAGCTCGGCGTAGAGGTCGCGGAGCCGGGCCGGGTCGGCCCGGCCGGGCTGGCGGATCGGTTCACCGGGCTGGTCGACCGGGCCGGACCGGTCGACCGGGTGCTCCGCCCCGGCCGCCGGAGCAGGTCCGCCGGCTGCCATTGCCTGGACGGCCCGCAGGTCCGGCTTGCCCGAGCACGTCCGGGGCAGGGCGTCGACGGCGTGCACCTGGACGGCCCTCACCGGGAGGCCGGTGCAGATCGCCGCGACCGCGGTGCGCACGCGCGCGGGATCGGCGCCCCCCTCGACGGCGACCGCCAGGCCCGAGTCGGTGCCGACGCAGCACGCGACCAGCCCGTGCTCGGCGGCCAGGCGCTCCTCGACCCGGCCGAGGTCGACCCGCAGGCCGAACGGCTTCACGAAGCGCGAGCGCCGCCCCACGACCTCGTACAGGCCGTCGTCCGCCCGTCGGCCCAGGTCGCCGGTCCGCAGCTCGTGGACGGTGCGGCCGAGGCCCAGGTCGGCGGGTGAGGAGGCGTAGCCCAGCATGACGTTGGGCCCCGTGTAGACCAGCTCGCCGACGTCGGGGCCGGCGGGCTCGCGGCTCTCGACGGCTCCGGACTCCGTCACCGGCTCGACCCGGAAGGCACCGCCCGGCACCGGCACGCCGATCGCACCCGGACGCGCCTCGGCCAGGTCCGGCGGCAGGTAGGCCATCCGGGCCGTCGCCTCGGTCTGCCCGTACATCACGACGAGGTCCCAGCCGCCCTGTCGCCCCACGTGGGACCAGTGCCGCACCTTCTCGGGCCCGAGCCGCCCGCCCGCCTGCGTGACGTAGCGGAGGTGCGGCAGGTGCATTCGCGAGAAGCCGACCCGCTCCAGCAGGTCGAACGTGTGCGGTACGCCGGCGAAGCAGGTGACCTGCTGGTCACGCACCAGGTCCCAGAAGCAGGCGTCCACCACGGAGCGCGCCGTCAGGACGAGCGTGGCCCCGCGCAGCAGGTGGCTGTGCACCACCGACAGGCCGTAGCAGTAGTGCCACGGCAGCGTGGTCACGGCGCGGTCGTCCTCCCGGATCCCGAGCGACTCCGCGACCGCCTCGGCGTTGGCCTGCAGGTTGCCGTGCGAGAGCCGGACCAGCTTCGGCGAGCCGGTCGAGCCGGACGTGCTCAGCAGGAGCGTCAGGTCGGGGTGCAGCTCGTGGACGGGTCCGGGGTGCCGTTCCTCGAGCCGCCAGTCGTCGTGTGCGCCGCGGAGCACGACGTCGGGCTCGTACGTCCGGAGGACCTCCGCCGGCACCTGCTCGCCGTCGCTCGCGAGCAGGACGGCGTGGCCCCCCGCGAGCGCCCCCAGGTAGCTGACGAGCGTGCCCAGGTCGCGGCCACCGCTGATCGCCACCAGCCGGCGTCGCGGGCCGAGACGCCGGGCGACCTCTGCCGTGCGCCGGGCCAGCTCCACGTACGTGACGGCGACGCCGTCCTGCACGACGGCGGGACGGTTCCCGTGGCCCGCGAGTCGCGCGACGAACGGCACGGTACGGGCAGGGGCCTGGGGTGCGGCGCCTGGGTGGTGCGCCGGCGCGACGGGGACAGCGGTCACGGTGCAGGAGTGTAGGTGAGGCTAGCCTTACCCACGGGACAGGTCGACCCCTGCCAGGGCGGGTCGGCCCTCGCCAGGCCCGACCACCGCGAGGTAGCCTCCGCAGGACCCCCATTCCCCTCCTGTGAGGCTTCCAGCGTGGCCGCGCCCGCCGTCCCTCGGACTCCCGGAGGCCCAGCCCGCCGGTCCGGCCCGGGTGCCGTGGTCCTGGCGGCCCTGCTGGCCGTACTCTCGGCGGTTCTGGTCGCCCCGCCGGCCGAGGCCCGGCTGGCCGAGCCCCTCGCCGTCACGACCGTGGCGGTCACGGTCGAGGTCGACGGGCGCAGCTTCCGGGCCCGGGTCAGCTACCCGCTCACCGGTCGGGACCACCCGGGCGTGGCGTTCGGGCACGGCTACCTGCAGGGGCCGGAGCGCTACGTGGACCTGCTGGAGCGGGTGGCGGCGCAGGGCTTCGTGGTCATCGCGCCGGCGAGCGAGACCGGCTTCTGGCCACGCCACTCCCGGCTCGCCGAGGACCTGACCAGGTCGCTGACCTGGCTGGTGGAGCAGTCCCGCACCAGTGGCAGCCCGCTCGCCGGCAAGGTGGCCGAGCGGAGCCTCGCCCTGGCCGGCCACTCCATGGGCGGTGGCGCCGCGGTCATCGCCGCGGCCCGGGACCCACGCGTCCGGGCGGTGGCCACGCTCTCGGCGGCCGAGACCGTGCCCCCCGCGTCACGGGCGGCCGCAGGTCTGCGCATCCCCTCCCTCTGGGTGACCGGGTCCGAGGACTCGGTCGTGTCGCCGGCCACCACCCGGGCGCTGCGGGCCGCCACGCCCGGCCCCGCGCTGTACGCGGAGGTGGAAGGCGGCTGGCACTGCGGCTTCGCCGGGTCATCCGCCTACTGGGGCCTCGGCTGCGACTCCGGGGACCTGCCGCGCGAGCAGCAGCAGGCCACGACGGCAGACCTGCTCGTCCGGTGGCTGGCCGCGTCGCTGCTCGGCGAGCCGCTGGACGTGACGGCCGTTCCCGGCGTCAGCTTCGAGCCGGGGCGCGGCTGACGCTGCGGGCGAGCTCGCCCACCGCCAACGCCAGCTCCGTACCCAGCTCGAAAGCCCGCTCGGTCTCGGGGTTGCTGCGCATCCAGGCGCACACGGTCTGCACGACGGCGCCGGCCCAGACGGGGTCACGGCGCAGGGCGTGCCGCACCGAGATCGGGCGCGGCGTGAAGGCCGTGACGTCGTACCACTGGCCGTCGTGGAAGGCGATGAGGGGGTACCCGTGGGAGTCGTCGTAGACCACGTCGTAGCGCCTCCCGCCCAACAGGCCCTCGTACCAGGACGGCTGGGTGGCAGGCTCGTCCGGGAGCACGGACCCGGTTCGCGGACCGCTCACGTCGGGAATGCCACCTCGCCACCGTTCTCGACCCCCGGCATGCGACGACCGCCGACCGAGGGAATCGGCCGCGCGTCCGTGAGGGGTGCGGTGGTCACCGTACGGCACCCCTCCCGGCGGCCGTAACCCCTGGGCCGCCGTCGTGACCCGATGGTCACCGACGGGTGCTCCAGCAGGTGCTCAGCGGCCTCGTCCGCGGTCGACGAAGGAGCCGACGAGCCAGCTCACGAAGCCGACGACGAGCGCCCCGAGCAGCGCCGACCAGAAGCCGTCGACCTCGAACGGCAGGTCTGCCAGGCCGGCCAGCCAGGCCGTCAGCAGCAGCATCAGGGCGTTGACCACGAAGGCCACCAGCCCCAGCGTCAGCACGTACAGCGGCAGCGCGAGCAGCTGGGTGAGCGGCTTGACGAAGGCGTTGACCAGCCCGAACACCACGGCGACGACCAGCAGCGTCAGCGCGCGGTCGGCGTCGTCGGCGCCACCGAGCTCGATGCCGGGCACCACCCACACCGCCGCGGCCAGGGCGAGCGCGTTGACGAGCACCCGCAGCACGAGATCCACCGCTCGAGCCTAGCGACGCGGCCGGGGGAGTCAGGTGGGCCGGTCAGGCGGGCCCGGTCAGGTGGGCCCGGTCAGGTGGGCCGGCGCACCACCGCGACCGGGCAGGCGGCGTGCCGGAGCACGCCCTGGCTGACCGAGCCGAGCAGCATGCCGCGGAAGCCGCCGCGCCCGCGCGAGCCGACGACCACGAGCCCCGAGCGGGTCGACGCCTCGACCAGCGCGTCCACCGGGTGCCCGCGCACCGCCACCTCCGTGACGGCGACGTCCGGGTACTTCTCCCGCCATCCGGCCAGCGTCTCGGCCATGGTGAGCCGCGCCTGGGTGGACACCGCGGACTCGTCCGCGAGCACGGTGATCACGTCCGGCACGTACGGGTTGGGCAGGTTCCAGGCGTAGAGGACGGTGAGGCCCTCGTTGCGTCGCGACGCCGCCTCGAAGCCGAAGTCCAGCGCGGCCGTGGACAGCTCCGAGCCGTCCAGGCCCACCACCACCGGACCGTCCCAGGCCGGGCTGCGCTCGCCGCGGACGACGACGACCGGGACGGTCGCGTGCGCGCTGGCCTCGATCGAGGTGGACCCCAGCAGCAGGCCGGCGAACCCGCCCTTGCCGTGGCTGCCCACGACGAGGACGGAGGCGTCGGCGGCGTTGTCGAGGAGGGTGGGCGTCGGCGCTCCGTGGGCGAGGACCCCGGTGACGTCCAGGTCCGGTGCCGATTCCCGGGCCTGCACCACGGCGTCGTCGAGGAGCTCCTCGGCGGCCGTGCGTAGCGCCTCGTAGTCCGGCGGGATGTAGCCGAAGGCGCCGGCCGAGGCGTCCCAGACGTGGACCACCCGCAGCGCGCGGCGCTCCGCCTGGGCCTCGCGGACCGCCCAGGTCAGCGCGCGGTCAGCGGACGGCGAGCCGTCGACGGCGACGACGACGGGGCGTCCGGTGGGTGTGCCGAACATCGTGGGCACCTCCTCGCGTATCGGTGTCATCTCAACAGTCCCCGATCGTGTCAGGGAGGGTCACCGGCCGCTGGACCCACGCCCAGGGTCGGAGGTCCCCTCTACGATGCGCTCGTGGACGAGAGCGGGGCCGGGAGCGGAGCCGGGCTGCCGCCCGAGCGCGTCGAGGACCTGCTCGCGGCTGTCCTGGCCATCGGTGAGGACCTCGACCTCCCGCACGTGCTCGAACGCATCGTCAGCGCGGCCTGCGAGCTCGTCGGCGCCCGCTACGGCGCCCTGGGGGTGCTCGCCTCCGACGACGCGGCCGTGCAGCCGCTCCCCGGGGAGGTCCACGGTCGTCGCCTGGCCCAGTTCGTCACGGTGGGCCTGACCGAGGAGCAGCGGTTCGCGATCGGCGACCCGCCCCACGGCCTCGGGGTGCTGGGGCTGCTGATCGACGACGCGCGACCGCTGCGGCTGCGCCGGCTCAGCCAGCACCCGGCGACCAGCGGCTTCCCGCCCAACCACCCGCCGATGCGGAGCTTCCTCGGCGTCCCGGTCCGCGCCGGTGAGCGCGTGTACGGCAACCTCTACCTCACCGAGAAGCAGGGCGCTGCGGAGTTCAGCGAGGACGACGAACGTGTCGTCATCGCGCTCGCCGCGGCCGCGGGCGCCGCCGTCGCGAACGCCCGGCTGTACGCGGAGTCCGAGCGCCGGCGGCGCTGGGTCGAGGCCAGCGCCGAGATCACCGGCACCATCCTGGGCCGGGTCGACCGGCGGTCGGCCCTCCAGCTGGTCGCCACCCGGGCCCGCGAGGTCACGGCGGCCGACCTGGCCGCAGTGGTGGTGGAGGACGACGACGGCCGGCTGGTCGTGGAGGCAGCCGCGAGCGGACCCGGCAGCGGGGTCGAGGCCCCAGGCATCGGGAGCATCGTCTCCGGGACCGGCACGCTGGCCGACGTGCTCGCGGAGGGCGAGCCGCGGGCGGTCGCCGACCTCGCCGACCCCGGCGGGCTGGGCGAGGGCAGCGCGTTGCTCGTACCGGTGGCCGGGCCGCAGGGCCGGGACATGCTGCTCGTGGTCTCCTCCCGGCTGCGCGGCCAGCGGGCCTTCGGCAACGCCGACCTCGAGCCGGTGCGCAGCTTCGCGGCCCAGGCGGTGCTCGCCCTCGACCGGGCGCAGGCGGAGGAGGACCGGGCCGCCCTGGCCGTCCTCGAGGACCGCGACCGGATCGCCCGCGACCTGCACGACCTGGTCATCCAGCGGCTCTTCGCCACCGGGCTCCAGCTGCAGGGAGCCACCCGGCTCACCGGCAAGCCGCAGGTCCGCGAGCGGATCGAGGCGGCGGTCGACGACCTGGACGCGACGATCCGCGACGTGCGGGCCTCGATCTTCGCGCTCCACCGGCGCCCCGGCGAGGGTGACCTGCGCGGGCTCATCGCCGACCTCGTCGCCGACTCGTCCCGCGGGCTGGGCTACGTGCCGGCGCTCGTGGTCGAGGGCCCGATCGAGCACGCCGTCCCGGACGACGTCCGCAGCCACCTGCTGGCCGTGCTCCAGGAGGCACTGTCCAACGCCGCACGACACGCCCAGGCCACCCGCGTCGACGTCCGGATCGCGGTCAGCGACGGCTGGCTCGTCACCTCCGTCCGCGACGACGGCGTGGGGCTGCCCGCCGAACGCCGCGAGAGCGGCCTGGCCAACCTGCGCCAGCGAGCCCTGGAATGCGGCGGCGCGCTGGCGGTTACGGCCCCGGAGGGCGGCGGGACCCTGCTCACCTGGCAGGCACCGCTGCGCTGAGGC
>DATHTV010000045.1:0-19512 GCA_035462845.1 Jiangellales bacterium | reverse complement strand
CGACCCGCAGGCGGCTACACAGCTCGCCGCGCTGGGCGCCCTGGTCGTGGCCGACGACCCCGGCGCCGGACTCAACCCGGCGCTCCGCCACGGTGCCGCCGTCGCGGCCAGGCGCCGACCGGGCGCGCCCGTGGCCGCGCTCTCCGCGGACCTGCCCGCGCTGCGCCCGGCGGAGCTCGACACGGCCCTGCGGGCGGCGCGCGAGCAGCCGGCGAGCTTCGTCGGCGACGTGGCCGGCACGGGGACCACGCTCTACGCGGTCCTCGACGCGGCATCGTTCGCGCCCGAGTTCGGCGTGCGGTCGCGGGCCGCGCACCGAATCGCCGGCGTGGTCGAGCTCGACCTCGCCGACGTGCCGTCGCTGCGCCGGGACGTGGACACGCCCGTAGACCTGTGGGACGCGCTCCGGCTCGGCACCGGTCCACGGACGGCGTCGGTCGCCGCTCGCCTGCCCCACTAACCGCCGACGGGTATTCGCCGACCGGTATTCGCCGACCGGCAGCCGCCGACGAGCAGCCGCCGACCGGTAGCCTCCCGTCGTGCAGGCGACCGTCCGGACCTTCGATGCCGAGACGCGCGTCGGGACCGTGCTGCTGGACGACGGCACCGAGCTCCCCTACGACAGCGCCGCCTTCGACGTGGGCGCCCTCCGGCTGGTACGGCCGGGACAGCGGGTGCGGATCGAGGTCACCGGCCGGGGGGCGGAGTGCCGGGTGGCGGCCCTGACGCTGGCGACCCTCCCGTTGCCGGGTCGGGCCGACCCGGCCTGAGCCGGGACGGCGACGGCCCGGGAACCTGGGTGTCCCTGGGTTCCCGGGCCGGGTGCGCAGCCGCGTGTCAGGACTTCTTGGCCGCGGTCTTCCTCGCGGTCGTGGTCTTCGCGGCGGAGGTGGACTTCTTCGCCGGGGAGGTCTTCTTCGCCGTCGACGTGGTGCTCGAGGCCCTGGAGGTCGACTTCTTCGCCGCCGTCGACTTGCTCGCCGTCGACTTCTTCGCCGCCGTCGACTTGCTCGCCGTCGACCTCCCAGCCGTCGACGTGGCGCGCTTGGCCGGGGCCTTCTTCGCCGTGGACGTGGTCTTCTTGGCCGTGGTGCTCCTGGTCGAGGTGGTCTTGGCAGCCGACTTCGTCGCCGCCTTGCGGGCCGGGGCCTTCTTGGCCGTGGACGACGCGGCCCGACTGGTGCCGGCGGATCGCGAGCCGCCCGTCGCCGCCCGGGCCGCCGTCCGGGCCGCCCCGGTGGCTGCTCCGGCCGCGACGGCTGCGGTCGCCGGCACGACGGCGAGGGAGTCCGCGACCTTCTTGGGCATCTTGCGGGTCCCGGCCACGAAGTCCCTGAGCTCGGTGCCCGGCTTGAACTTGGGCACGAACTTCTTCTTGGTCTTCACCGTCTCGCCGGTCCGGGGGTTGCGTGCCGTGCCGGCCTTGCGGACGCCTCGTTCGAAGGCACCGAAGCCGGTGATGACGACGCGCTCGCCGTTGCTGACCTGGCGGGTGATGACGTCGATGACGGAGTCGAGCGCGTGCGCTGCGACCTTCTTGTTGCCGTCGAAGCGCTCTGCGAGCTGATCGACGAGTTGCGTCTTGTTCACTGCTTCCCCTCCGCGAACAGACGGCGGACACGGTGTCCGATCTGCTGGAACCGTAGGCACTTCACGGCCGTTGCACAACGACTACACAACGATTCTCGTGCGTGTCGTGCGCGCCGAATCACCCGCAGGACCGTCGGCGAGAGGGCTTCACGACCGTCTGCCGGACCCGTTTTGCCTTGTGCAGTAACCGGATCAGCGCACGAGAGTCCTCGGCAGGAAGGGCGGCCGTCCCTGCTCGAAGCGGTCGATCTCGTCGGCGTGCCGAAGTGTCGACGCGATGTCGTCGAGCCCTTCCAGCAGGCGCCAGCGGGTGTAGTCGTCCACGTCGATGGGCGCCACCAGGTCCCCGGTGCGCACCTGCCTGGCCACCAGGTCCACCGTCAGGACCGTTGCGGGATCGCGCTCGATCGTCGTCCAGAGCGTCTCCACCACGTCCTGCTCGACCACGGCGGCGAGGAGACCCGACTTGCCGGCGTTGCCACGGAAGATGTCGCCGAACCGCGGGGAGAGCACCACCCGGAAACCGTGGTCCTGCAGGGCCCAGACCGCGTGCTCCCGCGACGAGCCGGTGCCGAAGTCGGGACCGGCGACCAGGATGGAGGCGCCGGCGTGCTCGGGTCGGTCGAGGACGAAGTCGGGGTCCTTCCGCCAGGCAGCGAAGAGACCGTCCTCGAAGCCGGTGCGGGTGACCCGCTTGAGGTAGACCGCCGGGATGATCTGGTCGGTGTCGACGTTCTCACGGCGCAGCGGCAGCGCGGTCCCCGTGTGCACGGTGAACTCGTCCACGTCAGGCCTCCAGGGTCGCCGCGGCGGGCAGGTCGTCGGGGGCGGAGAGCCGGCCGGTCACGGCGGTCGCCGCGGCGACCAGCGGTGAGACCAGGTGGGTCCGACCACCCTTGCCCTGCCTGCCTTCGAAGTTCCGGTTGGACGTCGACGCCGAGCGCTCGCCGGGCGCGAGCTGGTCGGGGTTCATGCCCAGGCACATGGAACAGCCGGCCGCCCGCCACTCGGCCCCGGCCTCCTTGAAGACCACGTCCAGACCCTCGGCCTCGGCCTGCAGGCGGACCCTGGCGGAGCCGGGGACCACGAGCATGCGCACCCCGTCGGCGACGGAACGGCCGGTGATGACCGCTGCCGCGGATCGCAGGTCCTCGATCCGGCCGTTGGTGCACGAGCCGAGGAACACGGTGTCGACGGCGATCTCGCGCATCGGCGTGCCGGGGGCGAGGTCCATGTACTCCAGCGCGCGTTCCGCCGAGGCCCGGGCGGACGGGTCGGCCATGGTCGCCGGGTCCGGGACCGCCGCGCCGAGCGGGACGCCCTGGCCGGGGTTGGTACCCCAGGTGACGAACGGGGTCATGGTCGAGGCGTCGAGGACGACCTCGCGGTCGAACACCGCGTCGTCGTCGCTGCGCAGGCTGGTCCAGTACGCGACCGCTGCGTCCCAGTCGGCGCCGCTGGGCGCGTGCGGACGTCCCTTCAGGTACTCGAGGGTCGTCTCGTCGGGGGCGACCATCCCCGCCTTGGCGCCCCACTCGATCGACATGTTGCAGATGGTCATCCGCGCCTCCATGGACAGGGCGCGGATCGCCTCGCCGCGGTACTCCACCACGTAGCCCTGGCCGCCGCCCGTGCCGACCTCGGCGATCAGGGTCAGGACGAGGTCCTTCGCGGTCACTCCCGCCGGGAGCGTGCCCTCGACGGTGACCGCCATGGTCCTGGGGCGCGCCTGCGGGAGGGTCTGCGTGGCGAGGACGTGCTCGACCTCGCTGGTGCCGATTCCGAAGGCGAGGGCCCCGAAGGCGCCGTGGGTGGAGGTGTGCGAGTCCCCGCAGACCACGGTGAGGCCGGGCTGGGTCAGGCCGAGCTGCGGGCCGACCACGTGCACGATGCCTTGCTCGACGTCCCCGAGGGAGTGCAGGCGCAGGCCGAACTCGGCGCAGTTGCGACGCAACGTCTCGATCTGGGTCCGGGAGACGGGGTCGGCGATCGGCTTCTCGATGTCGAGCGTGGGCGTGTTGTGGTCCTCGGTGGCGATGGTGAGGTCGGGCCGGCGCACCGAGCGCCCGGACAACCGCAGCCCGTCGAAGGCCTGCGGGCTGGTGACCTCGTGCACCAGGTGCAGGTCGATGTAGAGGAGGTCCGGCTCGCCCTCGGCACGGCGCACCACGTGCGCGTCCCAGACCTTCTCCGCGAGCGTCCGGCCCATCGTCAGCACCTTCCCGGTGGTCGTCCGGCGGCGTTGCCGGTGTGGTCACTTGCGTCTCGCATAACGAGACGGCAGTATCGAGGCATGGACAACTCTAGCGGAGTCGGCGTCCTCGACAAGGCCGCACTCGTGCTCTCCGCCCTCGAGGCCGGCCCGGCGACCCTGGCGAACCTCGTGCAGGCCACCGGACTCGCCCGGCCCACGGCGCACCGGCTGGCCGTCGCCTTGGAGCACCACCGGCTGGTGGCCCGGGACCTGCAGGGACGGTTCGTGCTGGGGCCACGGCTCACCGAGCTGGCCACCGCGGCGGGTGAGGACCGGCTGCTCGCGGCGTCCGGACCGGTGCTCGGGCGGCTGCGCGAGGCGACGGGCGAGAGCGCTCAGCTGTACCGGCGGCAGGGCGACCACCGCATCTGCGTGGCGGCGGCGGAGCGGCCGAGCGGGCTGCGGGACACCATCCCGGTCGGGAGCACGCTCACCATGCTGGCCGGCTCGGCGGCCCAGGTGCTGCTCGCCTGGGAGGAGCCCGAGCGCATGCACCGCGGCCTCCAGGGCGCCCGCTTCACCGCCACCATGCTCGCCGCCGTGCGCCGCCGGGGCTGGGCGCAGAGCGTCGGGGAGCGGGAGCCCGGCGTGGCGTCCGTGTCAGCGCCGATCCGCTCGTCCAGCGGCAAGGTCGTGGCGGCGGTGTCGGTCTCCGGGCCGATCGAGCGGCTCACCCGCCAGCCCGGGCGCCTGCACGCGCAGGCCGTGCTCGGAGCCGCCGACCGGCTGTCCGACGTGCTCCGCCGCAGCGAGCAGCAGTCGGCCTGAGCCGGGGCGGAACCGCAGGAGCCGCACCGCCTCGCCGCGATGGATCATGTGCCGCCGACGCCTCGTCTCAGACGATCCGCGAGGTCGGCGGTCAGCGCGGCCAGTGCGGCCGACGTCCGCGGCCGCGGCTGCTGCGGGTCACGGAGCCGGAGCGCCTCCTCCGGGAGCCGGGCCAGGTCACGGCCGAGCCGCTCCCGCGCGGCCGCGACCGCCGGTGCCGGTGCGGGAGCGGGCGACAGCCGGCGCCCGGCGCGCAGCACCGGCTCGAGGAGCGGCTCGCTGCCGGCGGGCACCGGCTCCGCCCGACGGGCGAGGACGTCGTCGGTGCCGTTGCGCCGCCGGTGGACCTGCTTGGCGCCGGGCGCCGTGACCTTGCCGATCGAGAGCTTCATGACCGGCCGGCCGTCGTACTCGACCAGCTTGTACGCCGCGTCGAGGTACGGCGCGTCCGCGGACGTCCCCACCCTCGTCCCGACGGCGAAGACGTCCACCGGCGCGCCCGCCGACACCAGCGCCGCGACGCCGTGCTCGTCCAGCCCGCCGCTGACGACCACCCGGGCCGACCGGAGCCCCGCGTCGTCGAGGGTCCGTCGCGCCAGCCGGGCCAGGGTGGCGAGGTCGCCGCTGTCCAGGCGTACGCCGATGCCCCGGCCGTCCGTCACCTCGCGCAGCACCTCGGCCGCCACCTGCAGGCCGTGTCCCGTCTCGTACGTGTCGACCAGCAGCGTGACCGGCTCGGTGCCGGCCGCCGCGAAGGCGCGGAACGCCGCCGCCTCGTCGGTGAACACCTCGACGAATGAGTGCGCCATCGTCCCCGTCGCGGGGATGCCGTACGTGCGGGCGGCCGCGACGTTGCTCGTCGAGGTGAAGCCGGCGATCGCCGCCGCGCGCGCGGCGTGCATGCCCGCCTCCACGCCCTGGCACCGGCGCAGCGAGAAGTCGACCAGTGGGGTACCGGCCGCCGCGATCACGCACCTGGCCGCCTTGGACGTGAGAGCGGTCTGGTGGCTGACCTGGTTGAGCAGGTAGGTCTCGACGAGCTGCGCCTCGGGCAGCGGGGCGGTGACCTCGAGCAGCGGCTCTCCGGGCAGGACGACCCGCCCCTCCGGGACTGCCCAGACGTCGCCGGTGAAGCGGATCCCGCGCAAGGGCGCCAGGCCGGTCACCGGCAGGCCGAGCGCGTCGGCGAGCGCTCGGAGGTCGTCGTCGCCCACCTCGTACGCCGAGAGGTGGTCGAGCGCGGTCTCGAGACCGGCCGCCACGAGGAACCCGCGGTCCGGCGGCAGGTCGCGGACGAACAGGCTGAAGGTGGCCGGACCGGTCAGGCCCCGGCGCCGGTACGCGAGCGCCATCGTGACCTCGTAGAGGTCGGTGACGAGGACGTCGGACATCGGGCACCACCGCAAGTCGCCGAGACCGGGGCCGGACCCGGACGGGAACGGCAGAGGCCCAGGTCACGAAGACCTGGGCCTCTGACTCGTAGCCCCGACCGGATTCGAACCGGCGCTACCGCCTTGAGAGGGCGGCGTGCTAGGCCGCTACACAACGGGGCCGTGCGCCACGTGGGCGCGAGGAGGAACTGTACCGGAGGCCGGTGACGAGCTCCACCCGAGCTGGGGTACCAGGACTCGAACCTAGACTAACGGAGCCAGAATCCGTCGGGCTGCCAATTACCCCATACCCCATCAGATCGGACCTGGCCGTACGTGGCGCGTACGGCCGCTGAACCGGGTAGCAGGATAGCCGGGCCGGACGCTGCGACCAAACCCGCCCTGGTCAGGCAGGCCTCCAAGGCTCGGCCGGCGTGGTGACCCTCGACACCCCCTGCCGGTCGGCGATCCGCACGGCCAGCCACGCGAACACGAGCAGCCGAGCGACGTCGAAGGCGGCGTACCACCAGGGGATGTCCGAAGTCGTCAGCGTGTCCGAGACCTGGCCGAGTGCCGCCGCGAGCAGGAAGGACACGCTGTTGTAGGCGGCGTGCAGCGCGATCGCCGCCTCCAGCCCACCCGTACGGACCACGAGCCAGCAGGCGATCAGCCCGAAGGCGAACCGGTCGACGAACAACCAGGGGTTCTGGCCGCCGTGGGCGAGGGCGAAGAGCAGCGACGTGATCACCGCGCCGGGGACGGGGGACCGGAACCAGGCGCTGAGCGCCTGGAAGGCGTAGCCGCGGAACGCGTACTCCTCCCCCGCCGCCTGCAGCGGCGTCGTGAGCAGCACCACCGCAGCGAAGGCCAGCCAGGTGCCCAGCGACGCGAGCTCGATCTCCCCGGCCGTCCCGGTGGACTCGTCGGCCGGCAGGAAGAGCGAGAGGACGATCGACCCGGCCATCACTGCCAGCGCGAGCAGGGCGAACCGGCCCATCAGTCCCCACCGCAGGCGGCCCGCCACCGACCCGAGCCAGCCGGGGCGGAGCCGGTGGGCGACCAGCAGCGCGAGCATGGACGCCGGGATGGCCACGGCCAGGGAGAGGTTCGTCGCGAGCAGCGCCAGCGGCGTGATGTCGCTGACGAAGCGGTCGAGGACCTGGTCGACCGGGTCGCCGCTCGTCACCAGGTCGGCCACGATCGCGGTCGCGATGACGACCGTCATCGCGACCGCGATGACCACGACGAGCACGGCCAGGCCCAGAGCCGGCCGCCAGGGGCGGTAGGTGCGGGTCAGCAGGATCTGGTGGTACGGGATGGGGCGTTCGTGCGGGGCCAGGAGCGCCGGGGGCACCCGCGCGGCGCCCCAGGGCACGGGGGGGACGCCGGGTGGCTGGCTCACGGACGCCGCTCCGCCGCCGGGACCAGCGACAGCGCATTGCTGAGCCGCTCCAGCGCGACGTCGCGACCCAGCAGCTCCAGCGACTCGAACAGGGGCGGCGACACCCGCCGGCCGCTGACCGCGACGCGGACCGGACCGAAGGCGTGCTTGGGCTTGCGGCCGAGGTCCTCGACGAGCGCCTCACGCAGCGCGCGCTCGATCTCGGCGGTGCTCCACTCGGGCACTGCGGCCAGCGCGTCGTGGGCGGCGCGCAGGACCGGCTCGGCATCGGCCGTCAGGACCTTGGCCGCCGCATCGGCCTCGACGGCGAACCGGTCCGGGCCGACGAAGAGGAAGCCGAGCATGCCGGGTGCCTCGTCCAGCACCGTCATCCGCTCCTGCACCAGCGGGGTCGCCGCGGAGAGCAGGGCGAGCTGCGCCCCGTCCGGCCGCTCGGGCAGCATGCCCGCGTCCTGGAGGTAGGGGACCATCCGCCGGGCCAGCTCGTCGGCGGGCAGCCGGCGCAGCCAGACGCCGTTCAGCGCCTCGCACTTCTTCAGGTCGAAGCGCGCGGGGTTGGGGTTGACCCGGCGGACGTCGAACGCCTCCGCCATCTCGGCCGTCGAGAAGATCTCCCGGTCCTCACCGATCGACCAGCCGAGCAGGGCGAGGTAGTTCAGCAGCCCTTCCGGCAGGAACCCGCGGCTGCGGTACAGAGCAAGTGACGACTCCGGGTCACGCTTGGAGAGCTTGCGGTTGCCCTCGCCCATCACGTACGGGAGGTGGCCGAAGCGCGGGACCGGCGAGTCGGCGACGCCGATCTCGCGCAGGGCGGCGTGCAGCTCCAGCTGGCGCGGCGTGCTGGAGAGCAGGTCCTCGCCGCGGAGCACGTGGGTGATCGCCATCAGCGCGTCGTCCACGGGGTTGACGAGGGTGTAGAGCGGGTGGCCGTTCGCCCGCACCAGCACGTAGTCGTGCAGGTTGTCCGCATCGACGGTGATCTCGCCGCGGACCAGGTCCTCGAAGGTGACGGCACGGTCGGGCATCCGGAACCGCAGGACGGGTTCTCGGCCCTCCGACCGGAAGTCGTCCACCTGGTCGGGGGTGAGCGCCCTGCAGTGCCCGTCGTACCCGCTCGGCCGGCCGGCCTCGCGGGCGGCGTCGCGTCGCTCGTCGAGCTCGGCCTGGGTGCACCAGCAGTCGTAGGCGCGGCCCGCCTCGCGCAGCCGCCGCGCCACGTCGGCGTACACCTCGCCGCGCTCGGACTGCCGGTACGGTCCGTACGGCCCGCCGACCTCGGGTCCCTCGTCCCAGGTGAGGCCCAGCCAGCGCAGCGCCTCGAGCATCGCCGCGTACGAGTCCTCGGAGTCGCGCGCGACGTCGGTGTCCTCGATCCGGAAGACGAACGTGCCGCCGTGGTGGCGCGCGAACGCCCAGTTGAACAGCGCGGTCCGGATGATGCCGACGTGCGGGTTGCCAGTAGGCGACGGGCAGAAGCGCACCCGGACGTCGGCGGGGTCGAGGTCTCCGAGGACGGGGTCGGCCGCGGGTGCGGTCGGGTCAGTCACGCGTGATCACCTTGTTCGTCAGGGTGCCGATGCCCTCGATGGTGACGGAGACCTCCTCGCCCTCGTGCAGGGGGCCCACTCCCGCGGGCGTCCCGGTGAGCAGGACGTCGCCGGGCAGCAACGTGAAGGCCTGGCTGACGTACGCGACGAGGTCGGCGACGTCGTGGACCATGGCCGACGTGCGGCCGGACTGACGGAGGTCGCCGTCGACGGTGCACGTGACCGCGAGGTCGGCCGGGTCGAGGTCGGTCTCGATCCACGGGCCGAGCGGGCAGAAGCTGTCGAAGCCCTTGGCCCGGGCCCACTGGCCGTCGCTGCGCTGCAGGTCGCGCGCCGTGACGTCGTTGGCGCAGGTGTAGCCGAGCACCACCTCCACGGCGCGCTCGCGGGGCACGTCGCGGCAGACCCGGCCGATGACGACCGCGAGCTCGGCCTCGTGGTGGACCTCACGGGACTGGCGCGGCAGGACGACAGGGTCCCCCGGCCCGATCACCGAGGTGTTCGGCTTGAGGAACAGCAATGGCTCCGCGGGGACCTCGTGGCCGAGCTCCGCGGCGTGGTCGGCGTAGTTGCGGCCCACCCCCACGACCTTGCTCCGGGGGATCACCGGGGCCAGCAGGCGGACGTCGGCCAGCGCCATGTGCTCGCCGGTGAGCTGCACCGGCCGGTAGAGCGGGTCGCCCTCGACCAGGGCGACGATCTCCGCCCCCGGCTCGCCTCCGACGACACCGAAACGGGGGTCCTCCCCCGCGCTGAACCTCGCGATGCGCACCCGGGCAAGGCTACCGACGGCGAGACCGGCCGCCGGACCAGCCGCGGTCGGGCGGTGGACGAGCACGGTCCGCGCTCTCGACGACGTGTGCCAAGGCGACGCGCGACGACACGTCGAGCTTCTGGAAGATGTGGCGCAGGTGGGTCTCGACCGTCTGCTCCGCGGGGAGATCGTCCCCGGGACGGTGGGCGCGCTCCCGGACGTCGAGGCCGGCGTCACCGGGCTGACGGCCCAGTGGAGCGACAGCATGGAGCAGACGACGTCGAAGCTCCCGCTCGTCGTCGCGTTCGTGCTCGTGTTCGCGTTCGTCCTGACGCTGGTCGCCTTCCGCTCAGTGGTGATCGCCGCCAAGGCGATCGTGCTGAACCTGCTGTCCGTGGGCACCGCCTAGGGCGTGCTCGTCCTCGTCTTCCAGCACGGCGTCGGCAAGGGACTCCTGGGCTTCAGCTCGACCGACGGCATCGACCCGGTGGTCCCGTTGCTGCTGTTCGTGATCTGTTCGGCCTCCCGATGGACTACCACGTCTTCATCCTCAGCCGCATCAAGGAGGCGTTCGACCACGGATCGGGCATGGACGACGCGGTGGCCCACGGGATCAAGTCCACGGCGGGTGTCGTCACCAGTGCCGCGATCGTCATGGTCGGTGTCTTCGCGGTCTTCGCCACGCTCTCGGGGCTATTCTTCAAGCAGTTCGGGATCGCTCTCGCGACCGCGGTCCTGATCGACGCCACCATCGTCCGCGGCGTGCTGCTCCCGGCGTCGATGACGCTGCTGGGCCGCTGGAACTGGTACCTGCCCAGCTGGCTCCGGTGGCTTCCCACACTCGGGCGCGGTGAGCCCAAGGCGGCGGCCGAACCGACGCTCGCCCTGGTGTAGACGCGGGTGCAGGCCCGGCCCCGGACCCCCGGGGCCGGGCACTCGACCCGCCACCGAGGTCGGGGACCCGGTCGGGAGCTAGCCTGTGGACGGTGCTGAGGACCTCCACGCCGCCTCGGGACGGAGTCTCGTCGCCGGCCGTCACGCACCGGGCCCTGGCCGCCGACCGGTGGGCAGCGCTCGCTGCCGCCCACGCGCGGCGAGCGGACGAGCTGACCGCTGCGCACCGGGCACGGCGGGCCGCCGGCGAGCCGCACCCGGTCGAGGACTTCCTCTTCACCTACTACCCCGCCCGCCCCTCGGCGCTCCGCCGGTGGCACCCGGGTGTCGGCGTCGCGCTGTGGCCGCGCTGCGAAGGGCCGGCCCCTCAGGCCGGCTGGCGCTGGTACGGGACGGCCGCCGACGGCAGCGTGGCTCTCGACGCCAAGGCCTACCTGGCCGACCGCGGCGACACGGTCGCCTTCGTCCACCGGCTGCTGACGGCGACCGCCTCGCGAGCGCCCTTCACCGGATGCTTCGGCCTGCACGAGTGGGCGATGGTCTACCGCCGGGCCGAGCACCGTCACCCACTGCCGCTGCGACTGGGGCAGAGCGGGACCGACGCCGTCGTCGACTCGCACCCCGTCCGGTGCTCCCACTTCGACGCCTTCCGCTTCTTCACCCGTGACGCCGAGCAGCTCAACCGGCTTCGTCCGACCCGGATGACGCAGGCCGATCTGGAGCAGCCGGGCTGCCTGCACGCCGGGATGGACTGCCTGAAGTGGTCGCTGAAGCTAGGGCCAGCGGTCCCAGGTGACCTGCTGCTCGACTGCTTCACCCTGGCCCGGGACATCCGGGTCCTCGACATGCGCGCATCGCCGTACGACCTCACGTCGTACGGGCTCTCCCCGGTGACGATCGAGACACCCGAAGGCAAGGCCGAGTACGTGGCTCGTCAGCGAGCGTTCGCGGCACGAGCGGCGCCGCTTCGCACCCGACTCGTCGCCGTCTGCGAGGCGCTGTTGGCGTAGCGGCGGGTCGGTGGCGCCCTGTCTGAGGGCCCGGGTGTCGCGCGGGGCATCGGCCCCGTTGGAGGAGGGTGGCCCTGCTCCGACCGAGGGCGAGCGGCGGTTCGCGAGCAGCCGTTCGCGGGCGATCAGCGCACGCTCAGCGTCCGGTCCCGGCGACCGGCTCGGGCGCGCCGTCTGCCGCCGCCACCCCGAGCACCACCGCGGTGACGCCGATGACACGCCGCAGCCGGGCGGCGACCCGGTCGGCCTCCCACGAGCCGCCGGCGACGGTCAGGGTCACGGCAGCAGCACCGTCCGCGGCCACCCGGTAGTCCAGACCGGTCACCGCGTACGGGTTGACGACGACCGCGATGCGTGCGAGCAGGCCCGGGGCGTGCACCGCGCGAGCACTGACCACGGCGGCGCCGTCGGCACCCGGACGGTCTCCCGGCCCGTTCATCGCAGCGGCTCCGCCCCGGCGCGCAGCAGCCCGTACGTGACGCCGTCCCCGAGCGCCTGCCAGGACGCCTCGACGATGTTGGCGCCCACCCCGACCGTCTCCCACGAGGTGCTGCCGTCGCTCGTCTCGACGAGCACACGGGTCACGGCGTCGGTGCCGTGCGCCGCATCGAGGATCCGCACCCGGTAGTCGATCAGCTCGAACTTGCCGATCTCCGGGTGCAGCTGCCCGATCGCGAGCCGCAGCGCGTGGTCGAGGGCGTTGACGGGGCCGTTCCCCTCACCTGTCGCGACGATCCGCTCGCCGCCGGCGGTGAGCTTCACGGTCGCCTCGCTGACCGCTTCACCGCCGGGGCGCGACTCCGTGATCACCCGCCACGACTCGACGTCGAAGTAGCTCGGCCGGCGGCCGTCGACCTCCTCGCGGAGCATCAGCTCGAACGACGCGTCCGCCGCCTCGAAGGTGTAGCCCCGGGCCTCGAGGTCCTTCACCCGAGCGGTGACCCGGCCGAGCAGCTCCCGGTCCCGGGAGAGGTCGAAGCCCAGCTCGCGGCCCTTGAGCTCGATGCTGGCGCGGCCGGCCATGTCCGAGACCAGCATCCGCATGTCGTTGCCGACGTGCTCGGGACGGACGTGCTGGTAGAGGTCGGGGTCGACCTTGACGGCGCTCGCGTGCAGGCCGGCCTTGTGCGCGAACGCGCTCGCCCCCACGTACGGCTGGCGGGAGTAGGGCACGACGTTGGTGACCTCGGAGACGGCGTGCGCGACCCGGGTCGCCTCGCGCAGCCGGCCGTCGGGCAGCACGTCGCGGCCGAGCTTCAGCTCGAGGTTGGCGACGACCGAGACCAGGTCGGCGTTGCCCGTGCGCTCGCCGTACCCGTTGAGCGTGCCCTGGACGTGGGTGGCGCCAGCGTCGACGGCTGCGAGGGAGTTGGCCACGGCGCAGCCGGTGTCGTTGTGGCAGTGGATCCCGACCCGGACCCCGGTGGCGCCCAGCACGTCGGCGACGACCTCGTGGATCCGGTCGGGCAGCAGCCCACCGTTGGTGTCGCACAGCGCCGCGAGCTCCGCCCCGGCCTCCGCCGCCGTCCGCACGACCTCGAGCGCGTACGGGCGGTCCGCGGCGTAGCCGTCGAAGAAGTGCTCCGCGTCCAGGAAGACGCGGCGACCTTCGGCGACGAGCAGTCCGACCGTGTCGCGCACCATCGCCAGGTTCTCCTCGCGCGTGGTGCGCAGGGCGAGCTCGACGTGGCGCGGGTGGCTCTTGGCGACCAGGGTGACCACCGGGGCCCGGCTGTCCAGCAACGCCCGCACGAGCGGGTCGTCCGGGGCCCGGACACCCGGCCGGCGGGTCGCGCCGAACGCCGCGAGCGTGGCGTACCGCAGGTCCAGCTCGGTGGCCGCCCGACGGAAGAACTCGGTGTCCTTGGGGTTGGCCCCGGGCCACCCGCCCTCGACGAAGCCGACCCCCAACTCGTCGAGGTAGCGGGCGATGGCGAGCTTGTCCCCCACGGACAGGCTCAGGCCCTCCTGCTGGGCTCCGTCGCGCAGCGTGGTGTCGTAGACGTGGAAGCTGTCGGTGGTCATGGGCCCGGGTCGTCCTTCGGAGGGTGGCTGGGTGGTCCGGCAACGAAAAAGACCCCTCGCGGGTGCGAAGGGTCTGCGCGCCGGGGGCTTCGGTGGGATCAGCCCGTGCGGCGCGCCTCGATAATGATCATGGTGCCGGTCATCGGGCCCAGCATGCCACAGCGTCCCGGACGCTGAACAGCCTTTCCCGGATCGTGGACGCCTCAGACGATCCGGCGGGTCCAGCCGTGCAGGTCCTCGGTCCGCCCGTACTGCACGTCGAGCAACGTCCGGCGGATCGTGCTGGTCACCGGTCCCGGCTCCTCGCCACCGATGGCCACCTCCCCGCCCTGCCAGGCGAGCCGCCCGATGGGCGTGACGACCGCGGCGGTGCCGCACGCGAAGACCTCGCTGATCCGGCCGGACCGGACGCCGTCGCGCCACTCGTCGACGTCGATCTTGCGCTCCTCCACCTTGTAGCCGAGGTCGCCGGCGAGCTGGAGGATCGAGTCACGGGTGACGCCCTCCAGGATCGTGCCCGTGAGCTCGGGGGTGACGATCGAGCCGTCGTCGTGGACGAAGTAGAGGTTCATGCCGCCGAGCTCCTCGACCCAGCGCCGCTCCACGGCGTCGAGGAAGCAGACCTGGTCGCAGCCGTGCTCGAACGCCTCCTGCTGCGCGACCAGGCTGGCGGCGTAGTTGCCGGCGCACTTCGCGGCCCCGGTGCCGCCGGGCGCCGCGCGGGTGTAGTCGGGGGTCAGCCAGATCGAGACCGGCTTGACGCCCTTGGCGAAGTAGGCACCTGCCGGCGACGCGATCAGGCAGTACGTGACCTGGCGGGCCGGGCGGACGCCGAGGAACGCCTCGGAGGCGAACATGAACGGGCGCAGGTAGAGGCTCGCCTCGCCGCCGGTGGGAACCCAGGCCTCGTCGGTCGTGACAAGAGCGTCGATGGACGCGAGGAAGTCCTCGACGGGCAGCTCGGGAAGGGCCAGCCGCCGCGCGCTGCGGGCGAAACGGGCGGCGTTGCGCTCGGGCCGGAACGCCCACACCGAGCCGTCGGCGTGCCGGTAGGCCTTGAGCCCCTCGAAGATCGCCTGGGCGTAGTGGAGCACCGCGGCAGCGGGGTCGAGCGGGATCGGGGCGTACGGGCGCACGGCCGCGTCGTGCCAGTCCGCATCTGGGGTCCACGTCGCCGTGACCATGTGGTCGGAGAAGGTCACCCCGAAGCCCGGCGCGGCGAGCACCTCCTCGCGCCGCTCGTCCGGCACCGGCCGCTCGGTCCGGTTCACCGCGAACTCGAGGCGGCCGGTGGACGTGGGCCCGGCAGGGGTGGGCATGGCGGCCTCCAGGGAGGTGCTAGGACGTCAAAGCAGACGCTACCAGCGGCCTCCGCGGGCCCGACCCGGCCGATGCCTGTGCTCGGCGCCCTGGTCTCAGCCCCGTGGTCAACGCTCTGGGCTCAGCGCTTCGGGCTCAGCGCTTCGGGCTCATCGCTTCGGGCTCATCGCTTCGGGCTCACGCTCCGGGGATCAAGTGCCCGGAGGCGACCCGGGCGGCCAGGGCGTCGCCCACCTCCGTGGTCCGTCGCGGCGCCGGACCGCGCTCGCCGAGGTCGGCGGCTACCGCCTCGCCGACCCGTGCGGACTCCCGCTCGAGCCCGAGGTGCTCGAGCAGCATGGCGACCGACAGCACGGTGGCCGTGGGGTCGGCGACCCCCTGGCCGGCGATGTCCGGGGCCGAGCCGTGAACGGGCTCGAACATGGACGGTGCGGTGCGGTCCGGGTTGACGTTGCCGCTCGCGGCGAGCCCGATGCCCCCGGTGATCGCGGCCGCCAGGTCGGTGAGGATGTCCCCGAAGAGGTTGTCGGTGACCACCACGTCGAAGCGGGCCGGGTCCTGGACCAGGGAGATCGTCGCCGCGTCGACGTGCAGGTAGTCCACGGTCACCTCGGGGTGCTCCGCAGCGACCGCGTCGACCGTGCGGCGCCACAGGTGACCGGCGTGGACCAGGACGTTGTGCTTGTGCACCAGCGTCAGCCGGCGGCGCGACCGGCGCTCCGCGCGGGCGAAGGCGTCGCGCACCACCCGCTCGACGCCGAACGCGGTGTTGACGCTGACCTCGGTCGCCACCTCGTGCCGGGTGCCCACGCGAAGCGCGCCGCCGTTGCCCACGTACGGGCCCTCGGTCCCCTCCCGGACGACGACGAAGTCGATCGCGCCGGGGTCGCGCAACGGTGTCGCGACCCCCGGGAACAGCCGCGCCGGCCGTAGGTTCACGTACTGCTCGAGCTCGAAGCGGAGGCGCAGCAGCAGGCCGCGCTCGAGGACGCCCGACGGGACGCCCGGGTCGCCCACCGCGCCGAGCAGGATCGCGTCGTGCCCGCGGAGCTCCTCGAGGACCGAGTCCGGCAGCGTCTCCCCCGTCGCGTGCCAGCGCCGAGCCCCGAGGTCGTACGCGGTGGTCTCGACCTTGACGTCACTGCCGGCCAGCACCGCCTCGAGGACCTTCAGACCCTCCGCGACGACCTCGGGACCGATGCCGTCCCCGGGCACGACCGCGAGGCGGATGCTCTGCGTCATGGCCGGAAGGGTAGGGACCGTCTCAACAAGCGACCACCCCGTCCCGGATCGCGGGACGGGGTGGTCGGTGTCGCGGTGATCTCAGTGGCCGGTCTCGCCACCGTTGTCACGCCGGTCCATGGCCTCCTGCAGCGCCGTGCGGGCGCCACTGGGTCGGGGGTCGCTCATGATCTGCTGCTCCGGTCGGGTCGGGTGCTGTTGACGGATCGGGTTCAGTGCGAGCCGGTGACGGCGGAGAGGAACGCGCGCGCGCAGGCCTCGACGACGTCGGTGGAGGAAGCCCGGACGACGACGCGGCGTCTGCCCACCTCGACGTCGAGCTCGACCTCGCCGAGGGCCTCGCTGCCCGGGCCGACGGAGTAGGCCCGGAACGCCATGACCCGTCCGCCGACGCCGCACGCCTGGGACACCGCGTGGCACGCCGCGTCGATGAGCCCGGTGCCGGTGCCCTCCGCCTCGACGGACTCCTCCGCCCGGGAGAGCCGCACGCGGGCCCGCGGCCCGACGTCGGTGCCTCCGGCGTAGGCGATCCAGTCGAGGTGCCAGGAGTCCGGCTCCTGGCCCGGGGAGACGGCTGTCGTCACGAAGAAGTCCCTCGTCGCTCGCGCTGAAGGCCGGCGGTCACGCCGAACACCGCGACGGGGGGCCGGCCCTATCGGGCCCCGTCGCGGCGGCTAAGGATCCGTACCAGCCACAGCATGACCCGTGCAGGCTACTCCCCGGTACGGGAGTTGTCCTGCGAGTCGGGCAGCCGTCTCGGCATACGGGACGGAGGCCGGGGACCGCTCACGTCGTCGCAGCGGCCACCGATGGCCGGACCTGCCCACCCGACGTACCGTGGCAGACGATGACGAACTCGTGGCGCACGATCCTCGTCTCCGCCGCCGCCGTCTGCGCGGCCACGGTGGTCACCGCAACCGTGGTGGCCGGTGTCGACTCCGACGGTGAGCCGGTGGGCGCCCGGGCCGTTGCCGTGGCCGACTGGCCGGAACCGTCCTCCGTCCCGGTGGGGGCGAGACTGCTCCCCAACCTCACCAGCCCGCCGGCCGAGGAGATCTCGCTGCAGGTCGTGGAGGGCGTGCGCGAGCTCCGCTTCGCCGGCATCCTCGCCAACCCGGGAGTCGCCCCGATCGAGGTCGTCCCGGAGACCGGCCCTCTCTGCCCCGAGGGCCAGCGGCACGTCAGCCAGGTCTTCGTCCACGACACCGACGGGGACGGTGTGTACACCCGGGACGTCGACACCGAGACCAGCACGCGGCCGCTCGGGTGCATGCTGTTCCACCCGGAGCACGATCACTGGCACGTCGACTCCTCAGCCCGCTACGCCCTGACCCGCCCCGGTGACGACGACCCGATCGTGTCCCAGGACAAGGTCAGCTTCTGCCTGCGCGACAACCGGCCCACCGGGACTGCCCCGGCCGAGCCCGCGATCTACTACGGGGAGTGCGAGCGCGACACCCGACAGGGCATCTCCGCCGGCTGGGCGGACGTGTACCAGGCCCGGCTGCCGTCGCAGAAGCTCGACCTTCCCGCGGACCTGCCCGACGGCACGTACTGCCTGCACACCGAGGCCGACCCGTACGACCTCGTGCTCGAGTCCGACGAGACAGACAACGCCTCGGTGCTCGACGTGGTCGTCGCTGCCGGCACCGCGGCCCCGGCTCCGACCCGGCTCTGCACCTAGCGCCGGGAGCAGCCGTACCCGGCGTGCGCGCCGGTCGCCGCGTACGGGCCGGTTGCTGCGTACGGGCCGGTTGCTGCGTACGCGAGCCGGCTGCGCCGGGTGCCCACGAGCACGGCTGCGACGCCGAGCCACAGCAACGGCCAGGGCGGGGCGCCCGAGGCGAGCGCGACGACGGATGCGATCACCGCGAGCGCGATGAGCAGCCCCAGGAACGGTCGCGGCCGGCCGGGGCCCGGTCGCCGGGGCTCGATCCCGGGGCGGCCGGTGGGCGTGGCCACCGTCGCCGCCGCGACCGGCGGCAGGTCTGCGGTCAGCGGTCCGAGCTCGTCGACGTAGGTGGCCGCGAAGGCGGCGTCGAGGCGCTCGCCCAGCTCGTCGACCCGCAGCCTGCCCTCGACGTGGGCCTGGCGGAGGACGTCGGCGGTCGCCTCACGCTCGGCGTCCCCGGCGCGCAGGCGCGGCTGCATGGTGATGGGTCGGGGCGTCAGCGGCGGGGGTGCCAAGGGCGGGGGTGTCATGGCTGGAGGTGTCAGGGGTGCGCTCATGGCTGGGTCCGCCCGTCTGGCGTAGTGCCGGGGTCGTCTCCGTCGGGCTCGTCTCCGATGGGCTCGGCGCCGTCTCCGGGCTCGGCGTCGGCCTCGTCGGGCTCGGCCTCGGCAAGCAGGAGGTAGAGCTCGCGACGGGTGCGTTCGAGCACCTCGGCGGCCGCCCGGCGCTGGGCCTCGCTGCCGGCGGTTGCCACCTGCACAGCGGCGCCGCCCACCTGGACCAGCACCTCGCCGAGCTCCCGCAGGCCCGCTCCCAGCGGCTGGGAGTCGTCCCGCCACAGGGCGGTGAACTCGGCGTCTCTCTCGGCTGCGAGGCGCGTGCCGGCCTCGGTGAGGCGGAAGACCTTCCGCCCGTCGGCCTCCTCGGCCCGGACCAGGCCCTCGTCCTCCAGCTGGGACAGCGTGGGGTAGACCGAGCCGGGGCTCGGACGCCAGCGACCCTCGCTCCGGCCGGTGATCTCCTGGATGAGCTGGTAGCCGTGCATCGGCTGCTCGGCCAGCAGCCCGACGATCGCCAGCCGGACGTCACCGCGTCCGCGCGGCCCGCGCCGGCGTCCATGGCTTCCCGGCCCCCCGCGTCCCCCGGCGTCGAAGGGGTTGGCCCACGGCCCGCCCGGCCGAGCCCACGGCGGCGGTCCCCCCCACCCCCAGCCTCCCCACGGCCCGCCCCCGCCCCGAGGACCGCCTCCGGTCGTACGTCCGCCGCTCCAGGAGCCACGCGCCGACCGGCCCCCCATGGCCCCGAGGACCGCGGCCCGGAGGGCCTCAGCGCCCCCGGAGCCGGACCGGAACGGGGGCTGGCAACCGCCCCAGCCTGCTGTCGCCATGGGTGCCTCCTCAGCTCGTCGAGCCTGTCACGATTGGTCGACGATATATCGGCGACACTCGCCTGGCAAGACCATTGCTCCGGGAATCCGAAGGCGCCGCATCTCCCGCGTGATCACTGTGCGCCGGCACGTGCGCTGCGCGCGACGGCGGCTCCACACTGATCTCGGGGCGACGACGGCTGCTGCTGTGCAGGCCCCGTCCGCTGCCGCGTCGGCGGCGCCGGCGGTTGGCACGAGATCACCGTGGCGTCACCGTCGCGCCCGCCGCCACCACGGC
>DATHTV010000044.1:0-35637 GCA_035462845.1 Jiangellales bacterium | reverse complement strand
GCCGTCCCCGTCCCCGTCGCCGTCGCCCGGGCGGGCGGGCCCCGTGCCGTCGCTCCGACCCGAGGAGTCCTCGACGACGTCGGGCCGATGGGCCTCCCCGGTCGTGCGGACGGCCGCAGGAGCGCTCGGCGGAGTCACGGTGGCCCTGCTGCTGGGAGGACGGGTCGGCGTGGCGGCCGGCCTGGTGGTCGCCCTTCTGCTGGACCGCCGCCTGCGCGGGCTGGAGTCCGCAGGTGCCGTGCGCGAGGCCCGGCAGCTGAGCGAGTCGGTGCCGCTGGCGGCCGACCTCCTCGGTGTCGCGCTCGCCGCGGGTACGCCCACGAGCCGTGCCGCCCGGGTGGTCGGCGACGCGGTGGGCGGTCCGCTCGGCCGGCTGCTCGTCGACGGCGCGGTCCTCGCCGAGCTCGGTGCCGCTCCGCGTACCGCGTGGGCAGCGCTCGGTCGGCACGCGTCGCTCACCCGGCTCGGCCGGACCCTGGTGGCGGCCGAGGAGCGCGGGTCCGCCCCTGTCGACACCCTGACGCGGCTCGCCGCCGACGCCCGGGAGTCCGCACGGTGGGCCGCGGAGGCACGGGCGCGCGCCCTCGGTGCCCGCGCAGCGGCACCGCTCGGCCTGTGCTTCCTGCCGGCGTTCCTGCTCGTGGGGGTCGTCCCCGTCGTCGCCGGGGCGGGGTCGCTGCTGCCCTGAGCGTGCCGCCCCTGGCACGGGAGCACGGCCGTCCCGGGACCGGCCCGACCGGCCGCTGCCCATGCCCCCGAGGGGACGAGCGCCGTACCCACGGAAATCCACAGGCGGCGGCCGGCGGTGCGGTTGTCCCCACCTCGTCGGGGGGGCCTGGCGGCGACCCGGGTCACGGCCCGAGGCTTGGCGCCGCCCAGGCCACGGGCACCGCGCCGGCCGGTCGCCGGTCACCTCCGGGAGGTCAGATGTCCGCCACCCCGTCCACCGCCCTCGCCACGGCGCAGCCACGCTCCCGCTCCCGGGTGATGCGGCGGCTGCGCCGCGACGAGCGCGGGATGACGACCGCGGAGTACGCCGTCGGCACGGTCGCCGCCTGCGGCTTCGCCGGCATCCTCTACAAGCTGGTGACCAGCGACACCGTGCTCTCGCTGCTCACCGAGATCATCAAGCGCGCCTTCGGGCTGCTCGGGTGAGGGCTGAGATGCCCTGCCGGCGGGGGTGCGTCCCCCGCCGGCGCCCCCGGGCGGGGCCCGTCGGCGAGCGCGGGATGGTCACCGCCGAGACGGCCGCGGCCGTCCCCGCCCTGCTCGTGCTGCTGGTCGCGTTGGTGTGGGGCGTGTCGGCGGCCTCCGCCCAGCTGCGCTGCACCGATGCCGCCCGCGAGGCGGCCAGGGCGCTGGCACGCGGCGACGCCCTCTCGACCAGCCGGGAGGTGGCGCTGGCCGTCGCCCCCGACGGGGCACGGGTGACTGTCGCCGAGGAGCGGGACATGGTGCGCGTACGGGTCGAGGCCGCTGTGCCGCTGCCTCGGCCGCTGTCCGGGCGCCTGCCGGGTCTGGTCCTGCGCGGGGAGGCAGCCACCCCGCGGGAGGGCCCGTGACCGGCCGGTCCAGGGCGGTGGGCGCGCGGGACATGGGCTCGGGGTCGCTGCTGGTGGTGATGGTGACCATGGTCCTGCTGGCCGCCGCAGCCGCGGCGGGGACCCTCGCCCAGGCGGTCGGCGCCCGGCACCAGGCCGCGCTGGCCGCCGACCTGGGTGCCCTCGCTGCTGCGCGGCACCTGCCTCAGGCGTGCTCGGTGGCCGACCGGGTGGTCGAGGCCAACGGGGCGCGACTCGTCGGCTGCACGGTCAGTGGCACCGAGGTCGTCGTGGCCGCGCAGGTCCGGCTGAGTGGGCCAGCGGTGGCGCTGGGCCTCCCGGATCCGGTGCGGCTGGCCCGCGCCGGGCCGGCGTTGGGCCACGGGGGCTGATCGCGGCCGCGGTCGGGACGCTCGAGGCACCGTGCGGGGGCCGCCGGCTCGCTCAGGCCCCGGCGTACGCCGCAGGGTCGGGCCTCAGTGGTACGCCCCCGTGGGTGAGGCGCGGGTCGGCTGGTCCGGGCCGGTGGCGGCGTCGTGCCGTGGGTCAGGCGCGGGTCGGCTGGTCCGGGCCGGTGGCGGCGTCGTCGGGGCGGCCGGTGCCGGTGACTCCCGTGTCCCGCGAGGCGACGTCCTCGGGGCCGTCGGGCCGGGTCCGGCCGGTGGTCTCGCGGGCGTCGATCTCCCGCTGCAGCTGCGCGCGCTCGGCCTCCAGGTCCTCACGGCCCGCCTCCTCCTGCCGGCGTGCCTGGAGCTCCCGCTCGAGGCGCTCCTTCTCGGCGGCGAGCTGGTCGCGCTCCTCCGCGGTCGTCCGCGACTCGGCGGCGCGCTCGCGCAGCGCCTTGGTCTCGCGACGACGGTCCCGGGCCCGACGAGTGGCGCTGAGCAGCATCACGGTCGCGACGAGGAAGACCAGGCCGGTGCCCAGCCCGGTGAGGAACACGCCGGACACCGTGGTGTCGATCTCGGCCACGTAGACGTCGAGGGTCGCGGTGTCACCGCTCCCGACGACGACACCGATCGCGAACAGCGCGGCGAGGGCGATGATGACGAGCGCGAGCACGACCACGGCGATGTCTCCTCTGTGAGGTCAGTGACCCGGCCCGGGGTCGGCGACCTCCGCGAGGAGCTCGTCGAGGAGCCGGACCGCGCCGGACTTGTCCAGCGGGTTGTTCCCGTTCCCACATTTCGGGCTCTGTACGCATGAGGGGCACCCCTCGGCGCACGCACAGGCGGCGATCGCGTCCCGGGTGGCGCGGAGCCAGGCGGGTGCCGCCTCGTACCCGCGCTCGGCGAAGCCGGCACCGCCCGGGTGCCCGTCGTGTACGAAGACGGTCAGCCGGCCGGTGTCGGGGTGCAGCGCCGTCGACACCCCGCCCACGTCCCAGCGGTCGCACGTCGCGACCAGCGGCAGCAGCCCGATCGCCGCGTGCTCGGCCGCGTGGGCCGCGCCGGGGACGTCCGCTCCCTCGATGCCGGCCGCGATGACGCGGTCCTCCGGCAGCGTCCACCACACGGCTCTGGTCCGGAGCTGGCGAGCGGGCAGGTCCAGCGGCTCCTCGCCGAGGACCTCGCCGCTGCCGGTCCGACGGCGGAGGAAGGAGACGACCTGGCTGGTCACCTCGACCGAGCCGAAGCTCAGTCTGGCCGACCCCCAGTCCTGCCCCCGGTCCTCGTCGAGGATCCGGATGTCGGTGACCTCGCGCGCGGTGGTCGTGTGGTCGGTGACGACGGCGTCGACGAGGGCCACGGCGTCGTCGAGGTCGAGGTCGCGCACCAGGAACGTCGCGCCCTGGTGCACGTACACCGCTCCCCGGTGGGCCGTGGAGTGCGCCCGCGTCGCGTCGACGGTGCCGAGGAGCCGTCCGGTCCCCGCCTCGACCAGCCGCACCGGGGGACCCCCGGTCCCCCTGAGGTCGGCCAGGTCGCAGGCGCGCTCGCGGCGGGTCCAGTACCAGCCGCCGGCGCGGCGCCGGAGCATGCGCGACCGCTCGAGCCGGTCGACCGCGGCCCGGGCGGCCGGGCCGAACAGCTCGAGGTCCTCCTCCCCGAGCGCCGCCTCCTGGGCGGCGGCGCAGAGGTGCGGCGAGAGCACGTACGGATTGTCGGGATCCAGCACGGTCGCCTCGACCGCCCGGCCGAAGACCGCCTCGGGGTGGTGGACGAGATACGTGTCCAGCGGGTCGTCCCGGGCCACCAGGACCGCGAGCGCGCCCTGCCCGGCGCGCCCCGCCCGCCCCGCCTGCTGCCAGAGCGAGGCCCGCGTGCCCGGCCAGCCGGACAGGAGCACCGCGTCCAGGCCGGCCACGTCCACCCCCAGCTCGAGCGCGGTGGTCGCCGCCACCCCGAGCAGCTCGCCGGACTGGAGGGCGGCCTCCAGTGCCCGCCGCTCGTGCGCGAGGTAGCCGGAGCGGTAGGCCGCGACCCGCTCGGCCAGTCCCGGCGCGACCGGCTCCAGCGCGCCGCGCGCCAGCAGCGCCACCGCCTCCGCCGTCCGGCGGGACCGGACGAACGCGACCGTACGGACGTCCTGCAGCACCAGGTCCGCGAGCAGGTCCGCCGTCTCGGCCGTGGCGCTGCGCCGTACCGGCGCACCGTTCTCGCCGCGCAGCACGTCCGACAGCGGCGGCTCCCACAGCGCGAAGGCGGTCGCCCCCCGCGGCGAGGCGTCGTCGTCGACCGCGACCACGTCCAGGCCGGTGAGGCGCCGGGCCGTGGCGGCGGGCTCCGAGGCGGTCGCCGACGCGAGGACGAAGACCGGCTGCGAGCCGTACCGCGCGCAGAGCCGGCGCAGCCGGCGCAGCACCTGGGCCACGTGGGAACCGAACACCCCGCGGTAGCCGTGGCACTCGTCGACGACGACGTACCGCAGGGAGCGGAGGAAGGCCGCCCAGCGGTGGTGCCGGGGCAGCAGCGACCGGTGCAGCATGTCCGGGTTCGTCAGCAGGTACGTGGCGTGGTCGCGCGCCAGGTCCCGGAGCTCCATCGGCGTGTCCCCGTCGTACGTGGTGGCGAGCACGCCCGGGACGTCGAGGGCCTCGAGCGAGCGCAGCTGGTCGGCGGCCAGGGCTTTGGTAGGGGACAGGTAGAGCACGGTGGCGTCGCGCCGGGCACGGTCGCTCCCGGCGCGGACGGCGGTCAGGGCCGGCATGAGGTAGCCGAGCGACTTGCCCGAGGCCGTCCCCGTCGCCAGGACCACCGAGCGCCCGGCGGGGGCGTGGTCGGCGGCGCGCACCTGGTGCTCCCACGGCCGCTCGATCCCGGCCGCCCCTAGCCGGTCACGGACGACGGGGTCGAGCCAGCCCGGCCAGGACGTGGTGCGGGCCGGCCGCGCCGGCACCTCCTCGACGTGGGTCACCCGGTCGCCCCGCGCGGGCGTGACCAGGTGGTCGAGGAGGGCCCGGGGGTCGGCGGTGCGGACCTGGGGCACCCGGCCAGTCTCGCACCGGGCCGGTGCCACCGGCGTGACCGGTGGCGGCGGGGTGGTGGTTGAATGCCCGGGTCCGTGCCCGCTTCGCCCCGAGGGCGGTCCGGGACACCGAGCGCCGTGGGAGGCCCCGTGGACCTGTCGTTGGAGACCCGACCCGAGGGCGACCGCACCGTCGTCGAGGTGGCCGGGGAGATCGACGTCTACACCGCTCCGCAGCTGCGCGAGCAGCTCGTCGAGCTGGTGGACGCGGGTCGCTACCACCTGATCATCGACATGGAGCGCGTGGAGTTCCTCGACTCGACGGGCCTCGGCGTGCTGGTCGGCGGCCTCAAGCGAGTTCGCGCCCACGACGGGTCGCTGCGGCTCGTCTGCACCCAGGAGCGGATCCTCAAAATCTTCCGGATCACCGGTCTCACCAAGGTGTTCCCCATCCACGAGTCGGTGGCCGACGCCGTCGCCTCGACCGACTGACCGGGCAGGAGGCGACGTGGCCGAGGTCGAGCTCCGCATCGACCCGCTGACCTCGCACGTCCGGACGGCCCGTCAGGTCGCCGTCGCCCTGGCTCGTCGGGCCGGAGTGGCGCCGGACGTGCTGGACGAGGTCCGACTCGCCGTCGGCGAGGCCTGCGGTCTCGCGGTCGCGCTGCAGCGCCGCGAGGGCGACCGTGAGCCGGTCGTGCTCAGCTTCGACGACAGCGACGGGCTCGCCATCGAGGTCCGCGGCTCGGCCGGGCTGGCCTCCGCCGAGGGCGACGACGCGGTCCGGGTGCTCGCCGAGGCCGCCGTCGACGACGCGTCCGACGACGAGGCGCTGCCCGCCGGCGCGTCGCTGGCCGTCCTGGCCGAGCTCGTCCCCGGCCTCGCCGTGTCGACCGGGCCGTCCGGACCCCGCCTGGGGCTGCGCTGGCCGCAGGGCTGACCGCGTCCCGCGCAGCCGGGTCCGGGGGCGGGTGGGGGCCGGTCCCTACCGGTGCGTAGACTCCGGCCCCACACGGGGCTCCCGGCGTCCTCACCCTGCTGAACGTCGTGCCCTACCGCATCGCACCGTCGCCACGACCGTGACCCCGCCGTGCGCCACCCGGGAGCGCGGTCGCTGTCGTGGTCGGCCCGCCTGAGGGCCATGTCAAGGAGGACGAATGACCGGGCTCATCCGCGCTGCCGACGGCGGCACGGCGGTCTCGCTCTCCGGCAGCAACCTCTCGTACGTCGTCGTGGTCGCGCTGGTCGCGGTCGCGGCGCTCGTCATGGCGGCGCTGTTCCGCCGGGAGGTGCTCGCCGCGAGCGAGGGCACCGACAACATGAAGGCCATCGCGGTCGCCGTGCAGGAGGGCGCCGCGGCCTACCTCAACAGGCAGTTCAGGACGCTGGCCGTCTTCGTCGTCCTGGTCTTCGGGCTGCTGTTCCTGCTGCCCGGCGACGCCTCCGTCCGGATCGGCCGGTCCGTCTTCTTCGTCATCGGCGCCCTGTTCTCGGCCGGCATCGGCTACATGGGCATGTGGCTGGCGACTCGGGCCAACCTGCGGATGGCGGCCGCCGCCCGCGAGGACGACTCGAACGGGGCGATGCGGATCGCGTTCCGTACGGGCGGCACGGTGGGCATGGCCACCGTCGGGCTGGGCCTGCTGGGGGCCTCGGTCGTCGTGCTCCTGTACCGGGGCGACGCGCCTGCGGTGCTCGAGGGCTTCGGCTTCGGCGCGGCGCTGCTCGCGATGTTCATGCGAGTCGGCGGCGGCATCTTCACCAAGGCGGCCGACGTGGGCGCGGACCTGGTGGGCAAGGTCGAGCAGGGCATCCCCGAGGACGACCCCCGCAACGCCGCGACCATCGCCGACAACGTGGGCGACAACGTGGGCGACTGCGCCGGCATGGCCGCGGACCTGTTCGAGTCCTACGCGGTCATGCTGGTGGCCGCCCTGATCCTGGGCAAGGCGGCGTTCGGCGAGGAGGGCCTGGTCTTCCCGCTGGTCGTGCCGGCGATCGGGGCGCTGACCGCCGTGGTCGGCGTCTACCTCACCCGGCCGCGTACGGGGGAGAACGGCCTGACCACGATCAACCGCAGCTTCTACCTCTCCGCCCTGCTCTCGGCCGTGCTGTCCGGCATCGCCGCGTACGCCTACCTGCCGTCGACGTTCGTCGAGCTCACCGGCGGTATCGAGGCGGACGGCGACCCCCGCCTGCTGGCCACGGTGGCCGTCTTCATCGGCATCGTGCTGGCCGGGGTCATCCTCTGGCTGACCGGCTACTTCACCGGAACCGACAAGCGCCCGGTCAAGGACGTCGTGACCACATCGCTCACGGGTCCGGCGACGGTGATCCTGTCGGGGATGTCGCTCGGGCTGGAGTCGGCGGTCTACACGGCGCTGGTCATCGGATCGGCGGTCTACGGCGCCTTCCTCCTGGGCGGCGGCTCGGTCGTCCTCTCGCTGTTCCTCATCGCGCTCGCGGGCACCGGCCTGCTCACCACCGTCGGCGTCATCGTCGCGATGGACACCTTCGGCCCGGTGAGCGACAACGCGCAGGGCATCGCCGAGATGTCCGGCGACGTGCACGGCGAGGGCGCGCAGATCCTCACCGACCTCGACGCGGTGGGCAACACCACCAAGGCCATCACCAAGGGCATCGCGATCTCGACCGCGGTGCTCGCGGCGACCGCGCTGTTCGGCTCCTACAACGACGCCGTCAACACCGCTTTGCGGGAGGCGGGGATCGCCGCGGGTGACGCCGGCTCGGCGTTCCTGCGCACGGTCGACTCCCCGAACATCCTCGTCGGCGTGCTCATCGGCGCCTGCGTCGTGTTCCTCTTCTCCGGCCTGGCGATCAGCGCCGTCGGCCGGGCCGCGGGTGCCGTGGTGTTCGAGGTGCGCCGCCAGTTCCGGGAGATCCCGGGGATCATGGAGGGCACCGCCAAGCCGGAGTACGGCAAGGTCGTCGACATCGTCACCAAGGACTCGCTGCGCGAGCTCGCCACCCCGGGCCTGCTGGCCGCGATGGCACCGATCGCGGTCGGCTTCGGCCTCGGGGTCGGTCCGCTCGCGGGCTTCCTGGCGGGCGCGATCGTGTCCGGCACGCTGATGGCGGTGTTCCTCGCCAACTCGGGCGGCGCCTGGGACAACGCCAAGAAGGTCGTCGAGGACGGCGCGCACGGCGGCAAGGGCTCCAGCGCCCACGACGCCACGGTCATCGGCGACACCGTCGGCGACCCGTTCAAGGACACCGCCGGTCCGGCGATCAACCCGCTGATCAAGGTGATGAACCTGGTGTCGGTGCTGATCGCCCCGGCGATCGTCACCATCTCCGTGGGCGAGGGGGCCAACGACGCGCTGCGCTACGGCATCGCGCTCGTCGCCGTCGTGATCGTCGTCTCGGCGGTGGTCGTCTCCAAGCGGCGGCCGGTCGCGATCGGCGCCCCGGCCGAGCCGGAGCGGATCACCGCCGGCTGACGGCGCGGTGCACGGGTTGACCGGTCCAGGGGCCGGCCAGAACCACGCGCTCCGATCCGGTGGCGCGGCATCGGGCAGGCTGTGGGCATGAGCAGCGAGCACGAGATAGGCCCAGTGGCCGACCTGCCGCCGGGGACGGTGACCGGGGCCGGGCCGTACGCCGTGGGCAACGTCGACGGGGAGTTCTTCGCGGTGACCCGTCGGTGCCGGCACCTGCGCGCCGACCTGGCCGGGGGCAGCATCGACCCGGAGGGCCGCTTGGTGTGTCCGTGGCACCAGTCGGCCTACGACGTGCGCTCGGGTCGGATGCTGCGTGGGCCGCAGGGCGTGTACGCGAAGGTGCCGGGCCTGGGCACGGCGTTCCGGCTGCTCACGCGGGTGCTCCCGCTCGGCCGCGGCCGCGTGGTCGAACGGGACGGCTGCCTGTTCGTCCGGTGACGCCGTGACGGGCTCCGCGGACGTGGTCTTCCGAGGGCGCGCCTTCACGGCCGACCCCGCGTACCCGTTCACCGACGCCGTGGCCGTCCGGGACGGGCGCATCGTCGCCCTCGGCTCCGACGCCACCCGACGGCTGGCCGGACCGGCTACCGAGGTCGTCGACGTCGACGGCCTGCTCCTCCCCGGGTTCCAGGACGCCCACGTCCACCCGGTGCAGGGCGGCGTCGAGCGGCTCGGCTGCGACCTGTCGGGTCTGGCCGGACGGGCGGAGTACCTCGAGGCGATCGCCTCCTACGCCCGCACGCACCCGGAGCGGGACTGGGTCACCGGCGGCGGCTGGGCCTCCCCGCACTTCCCCGGCGGCAGCGCCCGCCGCGAGGACCTCGACCGCGCGGCAGGCGGGCGCCCGGCCCTGCTGGTGAGCCGCGACCACCACGGCGCCTGGGTGAGCAGCAGCGCGCTGCGGCTGGCCGGCGTCACCGCCGCCACCCCGGACCCGCCGGACGGGCGCATCGAGCGCGACCCGGACGGGTCCCCCAGCGGCACGCTGCACGAGGGGGCGGTCGCGCTTGTCGGCCGACTGCTGCCGCCGACGCCGGACGGCACGCTGGAGGAGGGCCTGCTCCTCGCACAGGCCTACCTGCACTCGCTCGGCGTCACCGCCTGGCAGGACGCGATCCTCGGCGACTACGCCGGTCACCGCGACCCGTCCGGTGCATACCAGCTGCTCGACGAGGACGGCCGGCTCACCGCCCGGGTCGTCGGCGCGCTCTGGTGGGACCGCGACCGCGGCGGTGAGCAGGTCGCCGACCTGGTGGAACGGCGCCGCGCCCTCGCCGGGCGGCGGTTCCGGGCGACCAGCGTCAAGATCATGCAGGACGGCGTGCCGGAGAACGGCAGCGCGGCCATGCTCGAGCCCTACCTGGACGGGCGCGGCCGCCCCACCGGCAACCGCGGGCACTCCTACGTGGAAGCCGCCGCCCTCCGGGAGCACGTCACCGCGCTCGACGCCGTGGGCTTCCAGGTGCACGTCCACGCGATCGGCGACCGGGCGGTCCGCGAGGCGCTCGACGCGGTCGCCGAGGCCCGCCGCCGGAACGGCGCCCAGGACCACCGGCACCACCTGGCCCACGTGCAGGTCGTGCACCCCGACGACATGCCGCGGTTCGCGTCGCTGGGCGTCACGGCCACCATCCAGCCGCTGTGGGCGGCCTACGACGAGCAGATGACCGCCCTGACCCTGCCGGTGCTGGGGGCGGAGCGGGCAGTCCACCAGTACCCGTTCGGCGACCTCCACCGCACCGGCGCGAGGCTGGCCGGGGGCAGCGACTGGCCGGTGAGCACACCGGACCCGCTGGCCGGCATCCACGTGGCCGTCAACCGCGTCCTGCCGCCCGCCCTCAGCGCCGGCGACGACCGGCCATTCCTGCCGGAGCAGGCGATCGACCTGACCACCGCGCTCACCGCCTACACGGCGGGGTCCGCTTACGTGAACCACCTCGACGACAGCGGCCGGCTCGCCGTGGGGCTCCTCGCCGACCTGGTGGTCCTCGACCGTGACCCCTTCGCGGAGCCGGTCACCGAGGTCGCCGACTGCCGGGTGCTCCAGACCTGGGTGGGCGGCCGCCTGGTGCACGGCCCGGCGTGACCGTACGCCCGACCCGATCGGCCGAACCCAGGTCGGGCAGGCTGTCGCTCGTGCCCGGCCTCCCGTTCCTCACGGCCGACGCGGTCGGACGCGTCCGCGACGACCTCGCCGCGGCCGCGTACACCGTCGACGGCGTGCAGGCCGCCCTCGGCGCCGTCGGTGCGGCGGCCCTCGGCCGCAACGAGACGACGCCCGGCCTGCGAGCCACCGGCGGCGGGTCGCCGCTGGAGACCCTGGTCCGGCTCTGGCCGCTGCAGGCCGCCGTCCCGGGCACCGCCGCGGCGGCAGCGCTGCCGGCATCGCTGGACGCGCTGCTCGACGGCGGGCTGCTCACCAGGACGGCCGAGGGGGCCGTGTTGGCGATCGTCGACCTCCGGCCGTACGCCGACGACAGCGGTGACTGGTGGGTCTGCGCCGACCTCACACCGGGGCTGGACGGTGTGCTCGCGCCGGTCCCGGCAGACCACGTGCTCGGTGCCAGCTCGGCCTCCAGCACGCTGGCGCAGCTGACCGTACGGCCGGAGGTGGGCCGCGCCCTGGACCTGGGGACCGGGTGTGGGGTGCAGGCGCTGCACCTCTCCCGGCACGCCCGGTCCGTGGTCGCCACCGACCTCAGCGGCCGGGCGGTCGCCCTGGCCGGCCTCACCGCGGCCCTCAACCTCCTCGGCCTGGACCTGCGCCGGGGCGACCTGTACGAGCCGGTGGCCGGGGAGCGGTTCGACCTCGTGGTCTCGAACCCGCCGTTCGTGGTGTCGCTGCCGCAGTCGGGGGAGCGGCACGTCTACCGCGACTCGGGGCTGGCGGGGGACGAGGTGTCGCGCCGGGTCGTCGTCGAGGGCGCCGGGCTGCTCGCCGACGGCGGCTGGCTCCAGGTCCTCGCCAACTGGGTCCACCTGCGCGGGACGGACTGGCGTGACCGCGTGGCCGGATGGGTCCAGGCGACCGGCTGCGACGCCTGGGCGCTGCAGCGCGAGGTGCTGGACCCCGCCGCGTACGTCGAGCTGTGGCTGCGCGACTCCGGCGAGGTGTCGCTCCCCGACTACCGCGAGCGGTACGACCGGTGGCTCGGCTGGTTCGACGACCAGGGAGTTGAGGCGGTGGGCTTCGGCTGGGTCACGCTGCGCCGCACCGGGGCCGACGACCCAGCCGTCCGAGTCGAGGACTGGCCGCACGCGGTCGAGCAGCCGCTGGCGCCGACCGTCCGAGCCACGCTCGAGCGTGCGGAGGTGCTGCGGGCCTGCCGGGACGACGGCCCGTTGCTCGCCCGGAAGTTCGCCGTCGCCCCGGACGTGGTGCAGGAGCAGGTGGGCCCGCCCGGCGCCGAGGACCCCGAGCACGTGGTGCTGCGCCAGCGCCGCGGCCTCCTCCGGGCGCGGCAGGTGGGAACTGCCGAGGCGGGACTGGTCGGCGCCTGCGACGGCACGGTGCCGGTCGAGGTGCTGCTCGACGCGGTGGCGGCGGTGCTCGGCGCGGACCGCGCGGCGCTGCGCGCCGAGCTGCTGCCGAGGGTGCGGGAGCTCGTGGCCGAGGGCTTCCTGCTGCCGGTGTGACCGCGACTCGCGCGGGGACCGATCAGTCCGGCGATCGGTGCGGGTAGTCGGCCGACCGGTTCTGGAACGACAGGATCTTCGGGTTCTGGACCACCCCCGCGCGGATCTCGATCGCCCGGCTGATCGTGAGGTCGGCGTCCCAGGCGTCGGGGCCGGACAGCACGGTGCCCAGGTGCGGCAGCAGGGCCTCGCTGATCTCCCACGTCGCCGAGTTCCACAGGTACGACGGGCTGTGGTCCACGCCGTAGTAGCGGACCCCGTCGCCGACGGTGAAGACCGGGTCCTCGAAGGCCGTCGGACGCGCGAAGTCGAAGCCCATGCCCTCGTCACAGGACACGTCGACGATCAGGGCACCGGGCCGGAACGCCGAGATCTCGTCGCCCACCACGAACATCATCGGGGCGTCGGTGTCCTGCAGCACGCAGTTGACGACGATGTCGTAGCGGGCGAGGAACTCGTGCACGGGGACCAGCCCCGCACTGGTCACCACCTCGGTCCGGGTGGGGTCGGCCGCCGTGCGCTGCTGGTGGCCGAGGACCACCGAGGGGATCGGCGAGGCGACGGCGGTGACGTCGCGCATGGTCAGCGCCGTCACCTCGTGCACACCGAGCGCCTGCAGGCCGGTGACCGCCCCGCGCGCGGTGTTGCCGAAGCCGATGACGACCGCCTTGAGGTGGTGCCCGTAGTGGCCGGTGAGGCCGTCCAGCGCCATGGCGTGCAGCACGGACGCGTACCCGGCCATCTCGTTGTTCAGGTGGAAGACGTGCACGACGAACCGGCCGTCCCGGGTCCAGTGGTTCATCTCCTCCCACGCGATGAGCGTGAGGCGCTTGTCGATGGCCAGCTGGGTGAGCTCGGGGCTCTGCACGCAGTGCGGCCAGCCCCAGAGCACCTGCCCGTCCCGGAGCTCGGCCACGTCCGGGATCGTGGGCTTGGGCAGGAGCACGACGTCGGACTCCGCGATGATCTCGCGACGGGTGCGCAGGCCGGCGACCAGCGGGGTCAGGTGGTCGTCCGGGACGTCGAAGTGGTCGCCGTAGCCGTGCTCCAGGTAGATGCGCTCCCGGAGCCCGGCGTCGATCCGCCCGACGTGGCGCGGGTGGATCGGCAGCCGGTGCTCGTTCTCCTTGCCCGACTCGCCGAGCACACCGAGCGTCAGGCCGTCCATGGGCGTCCCCTCCGTGGGTGAGGTCCCCTTGCTACCACGACCCCGGTACGGCGGGTGGTCCGCGTCGGGTTGCGCGGTAGCGCCGGGTCGGGGTCGGATGGGGTGGTCGTGCTGCGCAGACTCGCCCTCGTCGCCGCGGCGGTGCCGCTCCTCGCGGGGTGCGCCGCCGGGGCCGAACCGTCGGCGTCCGGGTCCGCCTCGCCGCCGGAGTCGACGACAGGGCCGACGACTGGGCCGACGACTGGGCCGACGGACGTCTCGACGGCGACCCCGACGCCCACCGAGGAGCCGCCCCCGCCGCCGGCCGCCTTCGACCCCGCGGCGGCGTACGCGTGGGTGGAGCAGCTGGCCGGCGGCATCGGGCCACGCGAGGCGGCCTCGCCCGCGTTCCTGCAGGCCGCCGACCTGGTCGAGCAGCGCCTCGCCGCACTCGGGTACGTCGTGGAGCGTCGACCGGTCGGCCTGCCCGCGGGCGACTCGTGGGGCGTGCCGGTCCCGGCGGGCCAGTCGCTGTCGCTGGTGGCCACCCCCGCCGGGTTCGACCCTTCGGCGCCGCACCGGGTGGTCGGTGCCCACCTGGACACGGTCGCCGTCGCCCCGGGCGCGGAGGACAACGCCTCCGGGGTCGGCGTGCTGCTCGAGCTGGCCCGGATGGCGGCGGAGGAGACCCCGGCACTTCCGGTCGTCTTCATCGCCTTCGGCGCCGAGGAGCCCCGCGGGCGCGGCGACGACCAGCACCACTTCGGCTCCCAGGCGTACGTGCGGGACCTGAGCGACGCGCAGCGGGCCGCGGTCGCCGGGATGCTCGCACTCGACCGGGTGGGCGTGCCCACCGACGTGCTGCCCGTCTGCCACGGCGGCCGCTCGCCCGACCTCGTCCGCGACCAGGTCCTCGCGGCGGCGGAGCGCCAGGCGGTGCCCGCCACCGCCTGCGAGAACCGCACCAGCGACCACTGGTCGTTCGAGAAGGCCGGGGTCATTGTGGCCCGGATCGGCAGCGTCCCGTACGAGGCGTACCACTCGCCGCGGGACCTCCCGGCCGTGGTCGACCCGGCGCAGCTCGACCGGGCCGGCCGGACGGCCTGGGAGTGGCTCAGGTCTCCGGCGTGAGCGCCGGCGCCTGCCGAACGGGCGACGCTGCCCGCTCCCGGGCGGCCCGGCGGGCCGGCAGGTAGAGCGGTGCGGCGAGGGCCAGGACGGCGCCGCCCACCAGCATCGCGGCACTGGTGGAGACGGCCGCGGCGAGCGCGGTGAGGACGATGCCGCCGAGCGCACCCGCCGGCTGGGACACCATCGAGTTGAGCGAGACCACGGTCGACCGGTGCCCCGAGTCCACCTGGCCGTGCAGCAGTGTCATGTGCAGCGGGTTGGACGCGCCGTGGACGACGTAGCAGGCCAGGAAGCCGGCGAGCACTCCCGGCGCACCGGCGGCGAGGCCCATCACCACGACGGTCGCGCCCTGCAGCAGCCGGAGCAGCCCCGCGGTCAGCGCCACGTCGAGCCGGGGGCCCAGCGCCGCGACCAGCGCGGCTCCGGCCGCCGACGCCACCCAGGCCGCCGAGGCGGCCGGGCCCATCAGCGCCCCGGCGGCGGCAGAGCTGCCGAGCAGCTCCTCCAGCCGCACCGGGGTCAGGGTCTCGAAGGCCACCATGCCGAAGCCCCAGGACACCTCGACCAGGACCAGCGCGGTGAGGACGCGGCTGCGGCGCAGCAGCCGGAGGCCGCCGCCGATGACGGCCGGGACGGTCCGGACCGAGGCGCCGAACGACCCCCGCCGCCCGCGGGGGGAGCCCGGCGTCAGGAGCACGGCCACGGCGGCCAGGTTGAGCAGCGCGAGTCCGGCGGCCACGACGGCGGGGACGGCCACCGCGGGCAGCAGGTCCGGCACGGGGTCGAGGGCGACCAGCCCGCCGGACACCAGCGCCCCGGCGGCCACCGCCAGGCCGAGCGCGGTGCCGCCCGCCGAGAGCCCGCGCTCCAGCCTGGCCCGCGGGTCCGCGGCGAGGACGGCGTCCACGTACCACGCCTCGAGCGGGCCGCTGTCCAGGGCGCGGTACACCCCCTGCACGGCGAACGCCACGGTGAAGGCGGTCATCGACGTGGCCGTGACGAAGAGCAGGAGCGACAAGACCTGCGCGGCGGCGGCGAGCACGAGCACCGGCCGCCGCCCCAGCGAGTCGGCGAGACCGCCGGTCGGCAGCTCCAGGGCCAGCACGACCAGCCCTTGGACGGCGAAGGCCAGCCCCACCTGCGGCAGCGTGAGGCCGCGCTCGAGCGGGAGCAGGACGAAGACCGGGAGCAGCAGACCGCTCGGCAGCCACCGAAGCGCGGTGAGCGTCAGGTAGCGCCGGGTCGCCCGGCGCGCGTCCAGGGCGGTCACCGGTCCGGGTCCGGGAAGGCCTGGACGTGGACGCGGACCGGCTGCCGCCCCCCGGGTGCCCGGTCAGTTCCCGCCTCCCCGGGCAGGGCCCGCTGGGCGGAGAGCCGTCGTTCGACCACCTGCCACAGCTCTGCGGAGAGCTCGGCCAGCTCGTCGGCCGTGAGGTGCAGCACGGCGTCGGAGTCCTGGGCCGCCCGCACCCAGGGGAGCGGCCACCCTGCCCGCGTGGCGTACCAGCGCCGGAGCGCGTCGACCTGGCCGTGCAGCCGTTCGCGCTCGAGGACGCCGACGACGGCGCGGCCGGCGGGGTCGTCGAGGAAGGTGTCGACGTCCCAGGCGGTCAACTCGTGGACCGAGCGCCACACCCGCTCGCGGCGGGACGGCTGCTCGGGCGCCTCCTCCACGAAGCCGTACCGGGCGAGCTGGCGCAGGTGGTACGAGGCCGAGCCGCTGCTCTCGCCGAGGCGCCGCCCGAGCTCGCTGGCCGTGGCGGGACCGCTCCGGCGCAGCGCGCCGAGCAGCTGCATGCGGAGCGGGTGGGCGAGAGCCCGCAGGGTGGCCAGGTCCTCCACCCGCTTCCGGCTCAGACCGTCCGGCGGGCCGGGGGCCGTGTGCGGGGTGTGCCGGTCGGAGGTGGTCACGCTCTCAGGATAGACCGCAAAGGCTTCTTTGCAAAGGTCTCTTTGCAGACCTCGGCGATCGGCAGGGCCGGCGGTCGGGGTACCGTGCCAGCGCGGAGGCCCGGCTCGCCGCCGTCCACAGGCGGGCCGACGCCGAGTTGACAGGGCCGCCCGCGTGCCCCCCACACTTCCCGCGACCCGCCCGACTCGGACCCACCCGGCCCGAGCCCATCCGGCCCGAACCCACTCAGCCCGAGTTCACGAGGAGCAGTTGTTGGCCACCGCCCGCCCGACCGACCCCCGCCGTCTGGTCATCGTCGAGTCGCCCGCCAAGGCGCGCACGATCGCCGGCTACCTCGGCCGCGGCTACATCGTGGAGTCCTCGGTCGGGCACATCCGCGACCTGCCGGGCAAGAAGACCGAGGTGCCCGCAGCCAAGCGGGACCGCTTCGGGGATCCCGTCGGGGTCGACGTCCAGGGCGGCTTCGAGCCGCTCTACATCGTGCCCGCGGACAAGAAGGCCCAGGTCCGCAAGCTCAAGGACCTGCTCAAGGACGCCGACGAGCTGTACCTGGCGACGGACGAGGACCGCGAGGGCGAGGCGATCGCCTGGCACCTGCGCGAGGAGCTCAAGCCCAGGGTCCCGGTGCGCCGCATGGTGTTCCACGAGATCACCCGGGACGCGATCCAGCAGGCCGTCGAGCACCCGCGGGACATCGACGAGCACCTCGTCGACGCCCAGGAGACCCGGCGGATCGTCGACCGGCTCTACGGCTACGAGGTCTCGCCGGTTCTCTGGCGCAAGGTCATGCAGGGGCTGTCGGCCGGCCGGGTGCAGAGCGTCGCGACCCGGCTGGTGGTCCAGCGCGAGCGGGACCGGATGGCCTTCCGCGCGGCCGACTACTGGGACCTGCTGGCCACCCTCGACACCGGCCGGGGCGGCGACGGCATCTCCGGCAGCCCCGCCGAGCCGTCCGCCTTCGACGCCCGGCTGGTCACGGTCGACGGACGGCGGGTCGCCTCCGGGCGGGACTTCGACTCCCTCGGCCGTGTGCGCAGCACCGACGTCGCGGTCCTCGACGAGCCAGGCGCCCGGGCCCTCGCCGAAGGGCTCACCGGTGTCGACTTCGCCGTCAGGTCGGTCGAGAGCAAGCCCTACCGGCGGAGCCCGTACGCGCCGTTCCGGACGACCACGCTGCAGCAGGAGGCGAGCCGCAAGCTCGGCTTCGGCGCGGCCCGCACCATGCAGGTCGCCCAGCGGCTGTACGAGAACGGCTACATCACCTACATGCGCACGGACTCCACGACGCTGTCCGCGGCGGCGGTCGGCGCCGCCCGTGCGCAGGTCCGCGAGCTGTACGGCGCCGACTACCTGCCCGAGGCGCCCCGCACGTACGCCAGCAAGGTCAAGAACGCGCAGGAGGCGCACGAGGCGATCCGGCCGGCCGGTGACTCCTTCCGTACGCCGGCGGAGACCGGGCTGACCGGGGAGCAGTACCGGCTCTACGAGCTGATCTGGATGCGCACGGTGGCTTCCCAGATGCGTGACGCGGTCGGCCAGACCCTCACCGTCCGGGTGGGCGCGGCGGCCCGGTCCGGGCAGGACTGCGAGTTCACGGCGTCCGGTCGCACCATCACCTTCTTCGGCTTCCTCAAGGCCTACGTCGAGGGGGCCGACGATCCGGAGGCCGAGCTCGACGACCGCGAGCGGCGGCTGCCGCCGCTGAGCGAGGGCCAGGCGCTGACCGCCACGGCGGTGGAGGCCGAGGGGCACAGCACCAAGCCCCCGGCCCGCTACACCGAGGCGACGCTGGTCAAGGAGCTGGAGGAGCGGGAGATCGGCCGGCCCTCCACGTACGCCTCGATCATCCGGACCATCCTCGACCGCGGCTACGTGTTCAAGCGCGGCTCGGCGCTGGTGCCGTCCTGGCTCGCGTTCGCCGTCGTCCGGCTGCTCGAGGAGCACTTCACCTGGCTCGTCGACTACGAGTTCACCGCGCGGATGGAGGACGGTCTCGACGAGATCGCCGCCGGGCGGGTCGAGCGGGCCGACTCGCTCGAGCGGTTCTGGAACGGCGACGCCGACATCGAGGGCTTGCGCCCGCTGGTGGAGAACCTCGGCGAGATCGACGCCCGGGGGATCTCGTCGTTCCCGGTCGGTGACCCCGACTCGGGGGTCACGCTGCGGGTCGGCCGGTACGGCCCGTACGTCGAGGACGCCGACGGCTCTCGCGGGTCGGTTCCCGAGGACCTGCCGCCCGACGAGCTCACCGTCGAGCGGGCGCGCGAGCTGCTCGCCGCGGGCAACGGCGACCGCGAGCTCGGCGTGCACCCCGAGTCCGGCCGGCCCGTCGTGGTGAAGTCCGGCCGGTACGGCCCGTACGTCACCGAGGTGCTGCCGGAGGACGCGCCGAAGTCCGCCAAGCCGCGGACCGCGTCGCTGTTCCGGACGATGTCCGTGGACACGGTCACCCTCGATGACGCCGTCCGCCTGCTGACCCTGCCTCGCGTCGTCGGCACCGACCCCGAGTCCGGGGACGAGATCACCGCGCAGAACGGGCGATACGGCCCCTACCTGCGCAAGGGCACCGACTCGCGCTCGCTGGAGAGCGAGGAGCAGCTGTTCACCGTCACGCTCGAGCAGGCGCTGGCGCTCTACGCCCAGCCGAAGCAGCGTGGTCGGCGCGGGTCCGCTGCCGCGCCGCTCAAGGAGCTCGGTGCCGACCCGGCGTCGGGCAAGCCCATGGTGGTCAAGGAGGGCCGATTCGGTGCCTACATCACCGACGGCGAGACCAACGTGACCGTGCCGCGCGACACCGACGTCGACGAGCTGACCGCCGAGCGCGCCGCGGACCTGCTCGCCGAGAAGCGGGCCAAGGGGCCAGCGCCGAAGAGGACGACCCGCGCCCGCGCGGGGTCCGCCTCGAAGTCCGGCTCGAAGGGCAGGGGCGGGGTCGCGGCCGGAACCCGCGCGCGGGCGTCCGCTCGACCCAAGGGCTGACCGCCGGACCTCCCGCCTGTCCTTCGCGCTCGTCCCCGGGATCCTCGGGCTTCTCCCCGGCCGGACCTCCGCCTGAGTTCCCGTACCGTCACCGCCACCGGGGCTGGGGGCGGTCGGCGCCTGGTGTCCGCCCGGCTCACTACGCTGGCAGGTGTGGTGGACCAGGGCGGGGGAGCCGGCAGCGGCGCGCTGGGGGCGGTGACCCCTCGGCACGACGTGCGCGGCGTCCTGGCGATCCGCCCGTTCCGCCGGCTGTGGCTCGCCATGGCGGTGTCCAGCACCGGTGATTGGCTGGGTCTCCTCGCCCTGACCGCACTCGCCAGCCAGCTGGCCTCGGGCTCGTACGCGGCGCAGAACTACGCGATTGCGGGCGTGCTCCTGCTGCGGCTGCTCCCGGCGATCGCGCTGGCACCGTTCGCCGGGCTGGTCGCCGACCGGCTCGACCGCCGGACGACGATGATCGTCGGCGATGTGCTCCGCGCGCTCATCGTCCTGTCGATCCCGGTGGTCGGGACGCTGTGGTGGCTGTTCGTGGCGACGCTGCTCATGGAGGCGGTGAGCCTGTTCTGGCTGCCGGCCAAGGAGGCCAGCATCCCGAACATGGTGCCGCGGGACCGGCTCGAGGCCGCCAACCAGCTCTCCCTGCTCGCCTCGTACGGGAGCGCCCCGGTGGCCGCCGCGATCTTCACCAGCCTGGCGGTCGTGAGCCGGCTGCTCGGGCAGGTCATCGAGTACCTCGGTACCAACCCGGTGACGCTCGCCCTGGTGATCGACGGCGCCACGTTCCTGGTCTCCGCGGTGATCATCGCGGGGATCAAGGACTTCCCGCGCGCCAAGATCCCGGACGGCGGGCGCGGCACCGTGCTCGGCGCGCTCGTCGACGGGTGGCGCTTCGTGGCCACCACGCCGGTCGTCCGCGGCCTCGTCCTCGGCATCGTCGGGGCGTTCGCCGCCGGTGGCACGGTGGTCGGACTGGGCCGCACCTACGCGGGAGACCTGGGAGCCGGAGAAGCCGGGTACGGCCTGCTCTTCGGTGCCGTCTTCCTGGGCCTGGCCGCGGGGATGCTGCTCGGTCCGCGTGTGCTGCGCGACCTCTCCCGGCACCGCCTGTTCGGCCTCGCCCTCACGAGCGCCGGGGTTCTGCTCATCGCGGTGGCGCTGGTGCAGGACTTCGTCATCGTCATCTCGCTCGTCGTGGCGCTCGGCATGTGCGCGGGCACCGCGTGGGTCACCGCGCTGACCCTGCTCGGTCTCGAGGTGGAGGACTCGCTGCGCGGGCGCACGTTCGCCTTCGTCCAGGCTGCGGTCCGGATCGCCCTGGCAGCGGTGCTGGCGCTCGCGCCGCTCCTCGCCGGTCTGATCGGTGCGCACCGCCTGAGCCTCGGCACCCTCGAGCTGGACTACCGCGGTGCGGCGATCGCGATGCTCCTGGGCGGGCTCGTGGCGACGGGGGTGGGCGTGCTCTCCTTCCGGCAGATGGACGACCGGGCCGGTGTGCCCGTGCACTCCGACGTCGCCGGGGCGTTGCGCGCGCGGATCGGGCACCGTTCGTCCGGACGCAGTCTCGGTGGGCTCTTCGTCGCCTTCGAGGGCGGGGACGGTGCCGGGAAGTCCACGCAGGCCCGGCTGCTGGCCGACTGGCTCGGCGGCGACGGCCACGAGGTCGTCCTCACGCACGAGCCGGGGGACACCAGGATCGGTCCGCAGGTCCGCCGCATCCTGCTCGACAACTCCAGCGCGGGTCTCTCGGCGCGGGCCGAGGCGCTGCTCTACGCCGCCGACCGGGCCGAGCACGTGGCGTCGCTGATCCGCCCGGCACTGGAGCGTGGTGCCTTCGTGGTCACCGACCGCTTCGTCGACTCCTCGATCGCCTACCAGGGGGTCGGTCGCGGTCTCACGGCCAACGACGTGGCGCGGGTCTCACGCTTCGCGACCCAAGGCCTCGAGCCCGACCTCACCGTCCTGCTCGACGTCCCCGCCCAGGTCGGACGCACCCGTCTGACCGGTCCCGCCGACCGCCTGGAGAGCGAACCCGACGTGTTCCACGAGTCCGTCCGCCGGGCCTTCCTCGAGCTTGCTCACCGCTCGCCCCACCGGTACGTGGTCGTGGACGCCACCGGCTCCCCGGAAGCGGTGGCCGCGGCGGTGCGCGACGCTGTCCGGCCGCTCATGCTGACCCCTCCCGTCGAACCCCAGCGGGCACCGGTCTCGGCCAGTCCCGCACCCTCCGCCTCGGGAGCCGTTCCCGAACCAGGCGCACATCCCGGCGCTGAGTTCGGTTCCGGCTCACGACCGGGTCCGGCGTCCGGCCAGGACTCCGGTCGGGCACCTGGACAGGAACCCGCCGCTGAGCCCGACCGGGACTCCGGCTCGCGCCCGGGTCCGGCGTCCGGCCCGCTCTCCGGTCGAGGACCTGGACAGGAACCCGCTGCTGAGCCCGACCGCGACTCTGCAGCGTCGACCGGCGCGCGGCGGAGCGCTGGCGACATTCACCCGCGGGGTTCTGATCTCCGCGGCGACCCTGCCATCCATGGCGAGCCAGACACCACCACCATCCACGGCGAACTCGACTCTGAGACCGACCCGACCCGGACACTGCCGGCGGTGGAGCGGTGAGCGTCTGGGACGCAGTCGTCGGGCAGACCGTGGTCGCCGACCTCGAGCGCAGCGTCGCCGACGCCGCTCGCGTGCTCGAGGGCGAGCCGGGTGCTGGGTCGATGACGCACTCCTGGCTCTTCACCGGCCCGCCTGGCTCGGGACGTTCGGTGATCGCCCGAGCCTTCGCCGCGGCGCTGGAGTGCCCGGTCGGCGGGTGCGGCGAGTGCGCGGAGTGCCGGAACACGCTCGCCGGCAGCCATCCGGACGTCCACCACGTGGCGACCCAGCAATTGTCGATCAAGGTCAAGGAGGTCCGCGAGCTCGTGCCACGCGCGGCCCTGCGACCGTCGAGGGGCCGGTGGCAGATCGTGCTCGTCGAGGACGCCGACCGGCTCGGCGAGGATGCCGCTGACGCCCTTCTGTTGTCGGTGGAGGAGCCTCCGGCGCGGACGGTCTGGATGCTCTGCGCGCCCACGGCCGAGGACATCGTGCCGACCATCCGGTCCCGGTGCCGCGTGGTGCAGTTGCGGACTCCGCCGACCGCTGCGGTGGCCGAACACCTCGTCGCGGCTGCCGGCGTCGACCGGCCGATGGCGGAGTTCGCCGCACGCGCCTCCCAGGGCCACATCGGCCGAGCCCGAGCCCTCGCGACGCAGGAGGACGTCCGACTGCGCCGCTCGGACGTGCTCCGCCTGCCCTTCTCGTTGGCCGACCTGCGGACCTGCCTGGATGCTGCCGCCTCGCTCGTCGAGGCCGCCAAGGCGGACGCGGACCGGCACTGCGACGACCTCGACGCCCGGGAGGTCGACGACCTCAAGCGGGCTCTCGGCGTCGGCAGCACCGGTCGGCGCCCACGTAACGTCGATGCCGCCGTCAAGGACCTCGAGCGCGAGCAGAAGCTGCGCCGCACCCGGGTGCAGCGCGACTCCATCGATCGCGCGCTCGTCGACGTCCTGGCCCTGTACCGCGACGTCCTGGTGGTCCAGGTCGGCTCCGGCCTGGAGCTCGTCAACGACGAACTCCGTCCCTCGGTCGAGCGGCTCGCCCACACGTCGTCGCCGGAGTCGACGCTCCGGCGCATGGAGGCCGTCGTCGCTGCCCGCGAAGCCCTCGAAGCCAACGCCGCCCCTCTCCTTGCTCTCGAGTCCATGGCGCTCTCCATGCGCGAGGGCTGATCACGGCACACGTTGGGCCGCCGCCCGCGGTCCGTCGAATCCCCATGGCGCCTCCCTGCAGGGGCCCCACCGGCTGTGGCACCGTCCGCTCGCCGGCGACCGGACGGCCGCTCGCCGCTGGCCGGTAGCCACACCGGGCGGGCCCGCTGCCAGCCCCACCGGCAGACCCGCTGCCAACCACGGCTGTCACGCCGGGACCTACCGGCCGACGGCACGCGACCACTGGCCACTCAGGTGGCGACGGGCGGCGGCCCTGTGGCCGCAGGTCTGCCAGGTCCAGGGCTGCCCCGGGCTCTGCTCCCGGAGCTCGCAGTAGAGCGCGGGCCGCCATGACGATCATCGGGTGCGGCGGCACGAGGGGATCGCCCGCTGCTAACGGACGCACGGGTTGCCGACCCGGCACCCCCCGCTTGGTGGTCATCGACCCGCTGCCTGCGGGCTTCCGCTCCGGGTGAGGGACCTTGATCACGTCCATGCCGCGGGTGGCGGAGGTCGTGGGGTGGGACGAAGGCGCGTTTGCCGGTGCCGGGGACGAGGGCCCAGCCGTGGCGGGTCTTGAGGTCGTGGTGGACGCGGCAGAGCGGGTCGAGCTCGCGGAGGGGGGTGTGCCGGGTGCGGGCCCGGTCCTCCTCGCGGTGGTCGATCTCCACCTGCGCCACCATCGACTCGAACACGTGTACGGCACTAGCCACCCCCACCGACACAACCCACCCCCCACGACCCACCCCCACAACCCACCTGGGGACAACCGACCGAGGCGCGTGGCACGGCCACCGGTTGACCCCGCGGTCGGGGACGGTCGCACCGGCTCCTCTGCAGTCACGTTCAGAGTGGCAGCCCACGACTGCCGCGGCTGGGCCGTCAGTCGCTCCCACGTAGGGTGGCGACCGTGGGCATGGTGATGGCGGTGGCGTTCACGCGCTACGGCCGCCTCTACTATCTGGACCCCGGCCCCCACACGCCCCGGGTCGGCGACAAGGTGCTCGTGCCCACCGACGACGGGCCCGAGGTGGCCGAGTGCGTCTGGTCGCCGCAGTGGGTGAGCGAGGACATCGGGGGCCTGCCGCTCTGCGCCGGGATCGCCACCGAGCAGCATCTCGACCGCGACGAGCGGAACCGGCGACGTCGGGCTGAGGCCAAGGTCGTGGCCCGGCGACTGGTCCGGGAGCACCACCTCCCCATGAAGGTCGTGGCGGTCGACTACGTCGACACGCGTCCCGACGTCGACGAGCTCGTCATCATCTACTTCAGCGCCCCTCACCGAGTCGACTTCCGCGAGCTGGTCCGCGACCTCGCTCGCACGCTGCGAGCCAGGATCGACCTGCGCCAGATCGGGGCGAGGGACGAGGCCCGAGTACAGGGCGGAATCGGCCCTTGCGGCCGGGACACCTGCTGCTCGACGTTCCTCAGCGACTTCGAGCCAGTGAGCGTCCGGATGGCCAAGGACCAGGACCTGCCGCTCAACCCGCTCAAGATCTCCGGCGCCTGCGGTCGGCTGATGTGCTGCCTCAAGTACGAGCACCCGCTCTACCAGGACTTCAAGGTGAGCGTCCCGGCCCTCGGGTGCGGAGTGACCACCGATGACGGCGTCGAGGGGAAGGTCGTCGGCTACAACGTGCCTGCCGAGACGGTGTACGTGCGCGACCGCGAGACCGGCCGCAAGGTCGCCTGTCCCAAGGCGAGTGTCTGCGGCTCGCGTCAGGAGTACGAGCAGGCGGTGGCCGCCGGCGCCCGGCCAGGTCCCGACCACCCGGGCCCTGACCAGCCAGGACCGTCCGGCCCCACCCCCAGAGCCCTCGACCCGGCCGGGACCGCGCCGACGGACCCCCATACAGAAGTGGCCGATGCCACCCGAGCCGACGCCGACGAGGACCGCCCGTGAGGCGACTCGGCGCATCCGCGCTGTTTGCCGCTGCGCTCGTGCTGGCGGCCTGCGGGTCCGGCGGGGGAGCCCCCGCGGCCGAGCGCGAGGAGACGTCGACTCCTGCGCCGGATGCCACAGTCGGCGTGGTCGCCGGGCTTGAGCAGTTCTACGACCAGCGAGTGGTGTGGGAGCCCTGCGAGGGCTCTTTCCAGTGCACGGTGCTCCGGGTCCCGCTCGATTACGCGGCGCCGGACGGCGAGGTCATCGACGTGGCCGTCCTCCGCTCTCCGGCGACCGGCTCAGAGCGCCTCGGATCGCTGGTGGTGAACCCGGGCGGCCCAGGGGGCTCCGGCGTGGACTACGCGCGTGCGGCGCGGGCGATCGTCGGCGGCGACGTGCTCTCCCGGTACGACGTCGTGGGCTTCGACCCGCGCGGCGTAGGCCGCTCGACCCCGGTCGACTGCCTGGACGACGACGAGCTGGACGAGTTCGTGGCCGCCGACGCCTCGCCGGACGACGAGTCCGAGGTTGCCGAGCTCCAGTCGCTGTCCGCCGCACTGGGCGCCGGCTGTGCCGAACGATCGGGCACTCTTCTCCCGCACCTCTCCACCGAGGACGTCGCGCGCGACCTGGACGTGCTGCGCGCGGTCCTGGGGGACGAGCAGCTCGCCTACCTCGGCAAGTCGTACGGGACCTTCATCGGTGCCACGTACGCCGAGCTCTTCCCGGACCGCGTGGGCCGGATGGTCCTGGACGGCGCCATCGACCCCGCGCTGTCGGGCGACGAGGTGGCGCTCGGCCAGGCTGCGGGCTTCGAGCGGGCGCTCCGCGGCTACCTCGAGGACTGCCTGGGCGGGGACTGCCCGCTCGGGCGCACGCTGGGCGAGTCGCTGTCCACGCTGGACAACCTCCTCGCCGTCATCGACGCCCAGCCCCTGCCGACCGGCGACGAGGACCGGCCGCTCACCCAGTCGCTCGCGGTCCTCGGAGTCGCCTACCCGCTCTACGTCTCCCCTGCGCAGGGCTACCCGGCGCTGACCGCTGCCGTGACCCAGGCTCTCGCGGGCGACGGCTCAGGGCTGCTCACCCTTGCCGACCTCTACCTGCACCGCGACAGCAGCGGCTACGAGAACAACCAGAACGAGGTCTTCTACGCCGTCAACTGCGTCGACCGGCCGGAGGCGGCCACGATCGAGGACCTGACGGTGGCCGAGGAGCGCTTCGCCGAGGTGTCCCCGCGCTTCGGCCCCTACCTGGTGTGGAGCGGCCTGCCGTGCCTCACCTGGCCCGTGCCGTCCGAGGCGGCACCGGGACCGCTGACCGCCGACGGCGCGCCACCGATCGTCGTCATCGGGACGACGGGCGACCCCGCCACTCCGTACGAGTGGGCGGTGTCCCTTGCCGACCAGCTGTCCTCCGGCGTGCTTGTCACGTACGAGGGCTTCGTCCACACCGCGTACAGCAAGGGGAACGACTGCGTGGACGGGGCGATCGACCGCTTCCTCGTCGAGGGCGAGCCGCCGGAGGACGGCCTGGTCTGCGAGTGAGCCCGGCGTCCGGGATCGGCTCGGACGGAACGTATACTCGGACGCCGCACCGGCCCGCCGGTGCTCGCCGCCTTAGCTCAGACGGTTAGAGCGACGCACTCGTAATGCGTAGGTCGTCGGTTCGATTCCGACAGGCGGCTCTCACATCTTCCCGTGTCCGCGTCATGCGTAGCGATCTGAGAGCGCCGGTCAGCGAACTCCTGCGCCGTCCACGATGCCGCCGTCCTCGACACCGATGCGGCCGTTCAGGTGCCGCGGAAGTGCGCCGCGACCGGCGCCAGCTGGACCATCACGCAGGGCCTGGCACGACGAGATGAGTACAGGGTGGTGCTCCGTGGAGCCGGGCTTCCCATCGCGTGCGGGTCGGTCGTGTCGAAGCCGGGGTCCGGTGAGTCGCGATGGCACCCAAGCACGTGGCTCCGCGCCCCGATGACGTATCGGTGCGCGGAGCACGTTGTTCGACTGCGGTGGGTCAGGCCTGCTTGCGCTCCTGCTTCTTGGCCTCGGTGAGGTCGCTGAGGCGCTTGGCGTCGGCGCGGGCCTCTGCGGCGGACTGCTTGGTCTCGCGGGCGTCGTCGAGCTCGGCCTTGGCAGAGCGCTGGGCGCTCTTCCTCTTGACCTCAGCAGCGAGGTCGACGCGACTCTTGCGCCGCTCGACCGTGGCTGTACGCCTTGAAGCCCGCTGATCGGCAGCGGCCTTCTTGGCGGAAGCCGTACGCGCGGCCCTGGCCTTGGCATCCTGCTTGCCCCGCGCCTCGGCGGCGTCGGCCTCGACGAGCCCGAGCGAGGCACGTTCCCTGGCCGCCTGGCGCTTCGTCGTGGCCTCCTGGCGGCCGGAGGCAGCCGTCTGCGACGCACGCCCCAGGCGGGCCTCGGCCTCCTGCTCGAGACGGGCGGCCGTCAGCAGCTTGCGGGAGCGCTCGATGCGGTCCACGCCCCGCTGGGCGATGGCGGCGTTGCCGAGCAGGGCACCAGCGAGCTTGTCGGCCGAGCCGATGGCCCGGTCAAAGGTGACGCGCGGGGTAGAGGTCTCCGCCAGGCGGTCGCCCAGGGTCTTGTCGACCACAGCCAGAGGGAGACGGGCGAACTCGTAAGGCAGAGCGATGACAGTGCTGATCACGGTGGCACTCACTTCCCGGTTTCGGCGCGCAGCTGCGCGGCCCTTTGTTGTGCGGCGGCGGCCTCGCGCTCGAGGCGGCGCTTCTCTGCGACGGACTCCTGCTCGGTGCTGATGGCCTCCTTGGCAAGGCCGGCGGCCTCGCGCAGCCGGGACTCGGCGAGTGCCTCGGCCTTCTCCTCGGCGGCTTCGACGCCCGCTGCCTCTCCGCGCCCAGCCTCGCGGGCGGCAACGGCATGCTCGCTGGCCCGCTCGCGCTCGACGTCGGCCTCCTCCTGCTGCGCCTGGACGTGGGCCGCGTTCTGCTGCCGGGCTGCATTGCGGTCGGCCGCACGGATCGCGTGCAGGGCCTCCTCCCGCTTGGCGTCGGCGACGGCTTCGTCGGCGACGGCCTGCTTACGGTTCTTGGCCTCGGCCTGCTGAAGCTGTCCCTCCTCCACCAGGTCGTCCTTGCCGGTCACGGCGCCGGCTACCTCCTTGGCTTTGCCCGCGACGCTGGCGAGCAGTCCCTCACGGGCTTCGGCTGCTTTGTCGTTGCTCATGGCTGTCCTGTACCCGATGGGGCCATTGACAGCACCTGGGAGGCGGGTGATCTGACTCTCCATCGCCAGCGGGTTCCCAGCGCCCGCGCACAACAGCGACGCGCTGACACGGCCTGCGTCCCAACCGTCCCTGTATTGCGCGCGCGGGCGCTTGGAGTGCCTCCGGTCTCCGAACCGTCTGAGCTCGAGCTCCTCCTCTGTGTCGTAGGTCTCCGGGGGAGGATCCGACGGGGCGTTTGCCCGGGCCGGGGTCGGGCACATCACCCTTGCCCGCCGCGCAACGCTGCGCGCTCCCAACGAGATCGGGCTTCTTTCACACTCAGCGGTTAGGACGTTCCTGCATGTCTGCTCACACTGACTACACCGAGTCCGCGGCTCTGGACGCTCGAAGGGGCGACAGCGCTACCCCTCGTCGCCACTACGACGAGTCCAAGAACGGATTCAAGACCAGCGAGTTCTACGTGACGGCCGTGTTCGCGGTGATGGTGCTCCTCGCCACCTACCTCGACGCCGACAGCCTGGCACGTGAAGACGGTTGGCGCTTCGCAGCCTTCGCGGTTGTCGCCTACATCGTCAGCCGCGGCCTGGCAAAGCTCGGCGTGCGACAGCCCTCCGACAACGACCGCTAGGCGAAGTCGGCAACGCCGACACTGCACAGCAACGGCCCGTTCCCCGGCATGGGGAACGGGCCGTTTGCCTGCCAGCCACGAGATCGGGCGCCCGGTGAAGTCAACAGCACAGCCTGCCCGTATGTCGCCCCCGCCGACGACCATACGGTCGAGCGCGCCCTCAGCCTGTCGAACAGCCTGGCGGCGGCCGAAGAGCTGACCCCTGCCGGGTGCCGTCGGTACCTGCAACCCAGCGGCTGCTGACGCCGACCAGCGGCGCCGGACGCCGCCAGCGGTTAGCCTCCGATCATGGACGAGACGCCGCAGCGGCAGTCGTTCCTGCGCCGGACGGTGTCCGGGACGGTCGGCGCGGTCAGGGGCGGTGTCGAGAACCGCGTCACCGACACGGCCCAGGCCGTCATCGACGACCTGGAGCCGTACCTCGCCGCCGAGACGGTGCCACGCATCGTGGACGCCCTCGTGCCGCACCTCGTGGAGGAGACGGTGCCCGAGGTGGTCGACGGCCTCCTCCCCCACCTCGTCGAGCAGGTGGTGCCGCAGGTCGTCGACGGGGTCAGCGAGCACCTCGCGGCCACGACGGCACCGGCGGTTCTCGAGCAGCTCACCCCGATGCTCGCCGACCAGCTCCTGCCGGCGCTGCTCGAGCGGCTGCGCCCGTACCTCGAGCAGGAGTTGGTGCCCGCCGTCGTGGACGGGGTGACCCCGCACATCATCGACACCACCGCTCCGCGGGTGGTCGAAGGGCTGATGCCCCGCATCACCGCCGAGGTGGTCCCGGCCGTCCTCGACGGCATGGTCGACGACCCACGCATCCGGGAGCTGGTCCGCGAGCAGAGCTTCGGCCTCGTGCTCGACGCCGTCGAGCGGTTCCGCCGGGTCCTCGCGCACGCGGACGACGTCACCGAGCGACTCGCCCGGCGGGTGCTGCCGTTCCGCCGGCCCGTCGAGGACCCGGTCCCGGCCCCCGCGCGCTTGCCGGGGCGTACCCGCTCGCACGCGGGCATGGCCGGCCGGCTCGTCGGCACCGCTGTCGACGTGGTGCTCGTCGCCTTCCTCGCGGGTCAAGGGCTCTCCGCCGTGCTCAGCGTCCTCGGTGCTCTGCTCGGCTCGGTGCCGCCGCCAGTCGTCGTGGCACTGACCTTCGTCGCCGGACTGCTGGCACCCGTCTACCTCGCCCTGTGCTGGCGGCTCGCCGGCCGGACCGTGGGGGGACTCCTCGCCGGGTACGCCGTCGTCGGACGGGACGGCCGGCCACTTGGCATCGTCCGGGCCGGAACGCGCGCCCTGCTGTCCCTGCCCCTCGCCGCGGTGTGGGCGGTGGGGATGGTCGCGAGCACCAACGACCCCCAGCGCCGGGGGCTGCTCGACCGGGTCGTCGGGTCGCGCACCCCGTACCGCAGCCATCGACCGCGGCAGGCGCGGTCGGCCGGACCGGCGCTGCCGTCAGCGCCGCCCCTCACCGCTGTGCTCCCGAGGCAGCCGGGCCCCGTCACCGCGGGTGCGCAGGCCGACCCCGACGTACGCTGAGGTGGTGACTCGTCGCGCAGCACGCTCGCCCCGCTGGCTGGTCCCGCTGGGCGTGGTCGCGGCGATCGCGGCGGGGTCACTCGCGACCAGCGGGACGGCGTCCGCCGACCTGCCGGCCAGGAGCCCGCAGGAGGTCCTGGTCCTGCTGCAGCAGGCCGACGTCGAGGCCTTCTCCGGCACGCTCCGGACCAGCGTCGACCTCGGCCTCCCCGACCTCGGCGCTCTGGTGGCAGGCAGCGGGCGCGGCGACGACGACGAGACCGCGGGCGGTGGCCCGGCAGCCGACCTGCTCGACCTCCTGACCGGGGACAACACCGTCCGCATCTGGGTCGACGGTCCCGAGCGGCTGCGCGCGCAGCTGCTCGAGCCCGAGGCGGAGACCAACGTCGTCCGCGACGGGGCCGAGCTCTGGGTCTACCGCTCGGCCGACGCGACCGCCACGAGGGTCGACCTGCCCGTCGAGAAGCCCGATCCTCCGCCCGTGCCGTCGACGGCGACCCCGCCGACCCCGCAGGTGCTCGCCGACCGCGTCGTCGTTGCGCTCGACCCGACGACCGAGGTCAGCGCGGGCGAGCCGGTCGTGGTCGCCGGACGCGGCGCGTACGAGCTCCGCCTCAGCCCCGACGACCCGCGCAGCCTCGTCCGGACCGCGAGCATCGCGGTCGATGCGGAGACCGGCGCCGCCCTTCGCGTACGTGTCGAGGCGCGCGGTCAGGACGAGCCCGCCGTGGACGTCGGCTGGACGTCGTGGTCACCGGAGCGGCCCGACGCGGAGACCTTCCGGTTCACCCCGCCGCCGGGCGCGACCGTAGAGGAACTGGACGCCGGGTCGTTCTCGGCCGGGGCCGGTGCCCGCCCGGGCGGGCTCGACCAGGGCGATGCCCCGGCTGGATCCCCCCGGCCGCAGGTGATCGGGACCGGCTGGACCGCCGTCCTCGAGATCCCAGCCCCAGCAGAGGCCGGCGACGACGCGCTGCCCGGCAGCCCCCGTACGGACGACCGGCTGGCGGCGCTGCTGACGCCTGTCGAGGGCGGGGCGGTCCTGCGGACCTCCCTGCTGTCGGCGCTGCGCACCGACGACGGCCGCTGGTACGTGGGAGCGGTCACCGTCGAGACCCTGCAGGCCGTGGCCGGCGGACGGTGACCGCGGCGAGCGACCTGGCCGTCGAGACGTCGCGCCTCACCAAGCGGTTCGGTCGCCAGGCGGCCGTGGACGGGATCGACCTCGCCGTCCCGACCGGCGCCGTGTACGGGTTCCTGGGACCCAACGGCTCCGGCAAGACGACGACGATCCGGGTGCTGCTCGGCCTGGCCGCGGCGACCGAGGGCGAGGTCACGGTCCTGGGGCACCCCATCCCGGGCGCGGCGCGCTCGGTGCTGCCACGGGTCGGTGCCCTCGTCGAGGGCCCGGCGTTCTACCCGTTCCTCAGCGGCGCCGCCAACCTGGCGCGCTTCGACGCCGCCGACCCGGGCAGCGACGCCGCCACCAGGGCAGCGCGCATCGAGTCCGCGCTCGAGCGGGTCGGGCTGGTGGCCGCCGCCCGCCGCAAGGCCAAGACCTACTCCCTCGGGATGAAGCAGCGGCTCGGTATCGCCGTCGCGCTCCTCCGGCCCCGCGACCTGCTGGTGCTCGACGAGCCCACCAACGGGCTCGACCCGCAGGGCACGCGAGAGGTCCGCGCCCTCGTGCGCTCCCTCGCTGCCGAGGGCAGCACGGTCCTGGTCTCCAGCCACCTGCTGGCCGAGGTCGAGCAGATCTGCACGCACGTGGGCGTGATGAGCCGGGGACGGCTGGTGGCCCAGGGCACGCTGGAGGAATTCCGCGGCGCCGAGTCGCCGCGGTTCGTCGTCCGCACGCCGGACCCGGGCGACGCCGTGACCGTGCTCGCCGGCCTCGGCCTCACGGCCGGGGTCGCGGGCGACGTGGTGACGGCCGAGCTCGACGGCGTGGCCGTTGCGCGGTCGGCCGCACCCACGTCGGCCGCACCACCGCTGCCCCGCGCCACACCGGCCGCCGAGGACGTGGTCGCCGCGCTCGTCGCCGCCGGCGTCCGGGTCCGCGGCTTCGCGATCGAGCGGCCCAGTCTCGAGGAGCGGTTCGTCGCTCTCACCGGCGAGGGCTTCGAGGTCCCCCGGTGACCGCCTTGCTCTCCTCGGAGCTGCGTACGCTCTTCCGGCGCCGCCGGACGTGGGCGATGCTCGCCGTCCTCGCCGCGGGCCCCGTCTTCCTCGGCCTGGCGGTGCGCCTGTCGGGGGACGAGCCGGGCCCGGGGGAGGGGCCGGTGTTCATCGACCGGATCACGCAGAGCGGGCTCTTCGTCTCGGTCGTAGCGCTGGCGTTCTCGATCCCGTTCTTCCTCCCGGTCACCACCGCCGTCGTCGCCGGTGACAGCGTCGCCGGCGAGGCCTCGCTCGGCACCCTGCGCTACCTGCTCACCGGACCGGCCGGGCGGACGCGGCTGCTGCTCGTCAAGGCCGTCGCCACGCTGGCCTTCGCCGTCGCCGCGGTGGGGACGATCCTGGTCGTCGGCGCGGTGCTCGGGGCGGCGCTCTTCGGGGTGGGTCCGGTCCCGACCCTGTCCGGCTCCACCATGGGGTCGGCCGAGTCCTCCGGCCGGATCGCCCTCGTCGGCCTGTACGCGCTGGTGTCCCTGCTCGGCCTGCTGGCCGTCGGGCTGCTGGTGTCCACGCTGACCGACGTCCCGGTCGGCGCCATGGCCGCCACGGTGATCGTGGCGATCGCCGCGCAGATCCTGGGGAGCATCCCGCAGCTCGACTGGCTGCACCCGTGGCTGCTCACCCGCTACTGGTACGGCTTCGCCGACATGCTGCGGGATCCCGTGGCCTGGGACGGGCTCCGCGGGAACCTGATGCTGCAGCTGGGCTACGTGGGCGTGCTGGGCTCGCTCGCCTGGGCCCGCTTCACGACGAAGGACGTGCTCAGCTGACTGCGGTGGCGCAGGCGTCCCTGCCGGCTCGGTGGCTTCCCCCTGGCTGCCCCGCTACTCCGGCGGTACGAAGCCACGCTGGGCCCTGATCCCTGCACGCGCCAGCAGTCGCAGCTGCAGGGCGTGGATCTCGGTGGCGGTCTCCTGACGCTCCATCGGGTGCTGGACGGGGAGTGCCAGCATCCGCCCGGCCAGATCCGCCAGGTCGTACCAGAGCCGAAGCTCTTCCTCGGTGATGCCGTGGTCGAGCAGCGGATCCCTGTCGGTGGTCATGGCGGCGCACCCCCGTTGTCGGACCGACGTCGGGCGGCGTCGGCCCACCCACTGTGGCATCCCCGCGGGGTCCGCGACCCGTGATCACCGTGGAGCCGTCATGGCGCTCAGCGCAACAGCGGCTCCACAGTGATCATCGCCGGTGCCTACTCGTCGGCCCGGGGACGCCGGCAGGCCGACCATCGACCACTCGCGCTCAGGCCAGGTGCTCGCCGCGTCGCCCTCGCGCCTCGGTCTAGTCCTGTGACCGAGAGCCGTCCATGATGATTTTGCGCGACCGGTCTGCTATGAAGGTCGGCCCATCACGAGCGCGACCGGCAGCAGCCTCGGCGACCTGGTGGGCAACGACCGCCGCGTCCTCGGCGACCCCGACCAGCAGGGACGACTTCCGTGTCCTGAGGAAGTGCACGCCCACGAAGAACAGGCCAGGGACGGCCGTGCTGGCACCGTCCCGGTGCAGCGGGAAGCCCTGGTCGTCGAAGGCCGCGGGATGGTGGATCCAGGACCGGTAGCCGGGCCGGTACCCGGCCGCGACGACGACGGCTCCCAGCTCTCTCAGCGGCACGCTGTCCTCTCCGACCGCCGTGAACCGGGGCGGGACGGGCATCTCCGGGACCGGGGCGCCGCGAGCCGTGCACGTCCTCTCGATCAGCGCGCGGATGTCCGCGTACCGCGCGTCGCCGAACTCGACCGACTCGGCTAGGTCCCCGGCGAAGTGCGCGGTGGTGTCGTCCGCCCCGGCGAGGCGTCCCGCGAGGCGGACCCCGAGTGCGTCCAGGGTCCGGAGGGTCAGGTCATGACCACCGCCGACCCCCGTGGCCTGCGGGTTGGCCCAGAGTCGGGCCGTCGGGTGGGGCAGACCGGCCGCGGAGAGCTCGAAGAAGGGCGTGTCGAGCAGCCAGTCGATCGTGTCGCGGCTCTCGATCCGGCGGGGTATCCACGGAGCGCGCCCGCACGCCAGGACCACGTCACGGCCGGCCAGGGCGAGCTCCTCGGCGATCTGGCACCCGCTCTGTCCGCTGCCCACCACCAGGACCGCCCCGTCGGGCAGGGACCGAGGGTTCCGGTAGCGCTCCGAGTCGAGCACCGGCAGCCAGGCGGGCAGCGCGGCCACCGACGCAGGCATGAGCGGACGCTGGTACGCGCCGGTCGCGACGACCACCACGCGCGCCGTGGCCCTCTCCTCGGCCGTGTCGAGCTCCAGCCGCCCGTCCGGCAGCGTCCGCAGTGACCGTACGTCCACGCCGGTCCGTACGGGCGCGCCGAAGACCGTCGCGTAATCCTGGAGGTGGGCGCTGACCGCCGGGCCGCTCAGGAAGCCGTGCGGGTCCTCGCCGGTGTAGGCGCCGTCAGGCAGCCGGATCGTGTGGTTCGGTGTCACCAGGCAGAAGCTGTCCCAGCGCCGTGACCACGACCCACCGACGTCTTCTCGCTCGAGCACGACGTGCTCGACCCCGGCGCCGAGCAGCTGCCGGCTCACCGCCAACCCGGCCTGGCCGGCGCCGATGACCACGACGTCGATCTCGGAACCCACGCGGCTCACCTCGTTGCCGATGCGTGCCCCCGTCCTCAACGTCGACTCGCGACCGGCGACCGTCAAGCGGTCAGACCGGATGGGCGGCCAGACCTGCGGGGGCCATCATGGTCCCGTGGCGGAACGCAACGTGCTCGGCGACGAGCTGGAGCCGTGCGGCACCGACCCGCTCACCGGGTTCTTCCGCGACGGGTGCTGCCGCACCGGCCCGGAGGACCTCGGCAGCCACACGATCTGCGCGGTGGTCACCGCGGAGTTCCTCGAGCACCAGCGCAGCATCGGCAACGACCTTTCGACGCCGCGCCCGGAGTACCGCTTCCCGGGGCTGGTGCCCGGTGATCGCTGGTGCGTGACCGCGGTGAACTGGGCGCGGGCCCACGCCGACGGCGTCGCCGCGCCCGTGGTGCTCGCGGCCACGAACGAGGCGGTGCTGCGCGTCGTAACGCTGGCCGCGCTCCGGGAGCACGCAGTCGACGTGCCGGCGGACCCCGGGGCGCTCGACCCGTAGCAGCCGGCCCAGACATCGCCGACCATCCGGAGGCACCCGTGCTCCAAAGCGCACCGATCGCCGCCATGCTGCCGACCCGGGATATCGACCGGGCCCGCACCTTCTACGAGCAGGTGCTCGGCCTCCGCGGTGATCCGGTCTCCGGCACTCCGGGGAGGGG
>DATHTV010000043.1:0-2367 GCA_035462845.1 Jiangellales bacterium | reverse complement strand
GGCGACGCCGGGCCGCCCGACGACCCCCGAGACCACCCGCGGCTGGCAGTCGCGCTACGTGCTCGCCCTCGTCCTGGTCGACGCGGCGGCCGTCGTGCTGGCGACCGCGGTCGCGACCCTGTTGCGCTTCGGCGGAGCCGGTGAGCAGGTGGTCGGCTCGCCGATCCAGGGGGTGTCCTACTACGTCGCGTCGCTGGTGCTGGGCCTGTTCTGGCTGCTCGTCCTCGCCGGGCGCGGCGCGTACAGCCGGCCGGTCCTCGGACTCGGCCCCGAGGAGTACAAGCGGGTCGTCAACGGCTCGCTGCTCGCCGGCGGCACCGTCGCGATCGTCTGCTACCTCGGCAGCATCGACCTTGCCCGGGGCTGGATGGCCGTCGCGTTCCCGCTCGGCACAGCCCTCCTCGTCCTCGGCCGATGGGTCGCCCGGCGTCGCCTGCACGACGGCCGCGGCACCGGGCGCTTCCTGCACCGCGTGCTCGTCGTCGGCGCCGCCGAGCCGGCCCTCGACCTCGTGCGTGTACTGCACCGCGAGGAGTACGCCGGCTACCGCGTGGTCGGCGCCTGTCTGCCGGACCCGCGCGAGCGGCTCGACGGCGATTCGGCCATTCCGGTCGTCGGCGGTCTCGAGCACGTACGGGAGTCGCTGCTGGCGACGGGTGCCGACACCGTGGCGGTGGTGTCGACCCAGGGCATGAGCGGCGGCTACCTGCGCCGGCTCGCCTGGAGCCTGGAGGGCCTCGGGGTCGACCTGGTGGTGGCGCCGTCGCTCACCGACGTCGCGGGCCCGCGGATCACCGTCCGACCGCTCGCCGGGCTGCCCCTGCTCCAGGTGGACGAGCCGCGCTTCACCGGCTGGCGCCGGGTGGGCAAGACCGTCTTCGACCGGTGCGGGTCGCTGCTGCTCCTCGTGCTGGGCTTGCCGGTCCTGCTCGGCCTCGCGGCGGCGATCAAGTTGCACGACGGCGGGCCCGTGCTCTTCCGCCAGATCCGGGTCGGCGCGGACGGTCGCCAGTTCGCGATGCTGAAGTTCCGCTCGATGGTCGTCGGCGCCGAGTCCCTGCTGCCCGACCTGCGCCAGGCGGACGAGGGCAACGGGGTGCTGTTCAAGATCCGCCAGGACCCGCGGGTGACCTCGGTCGGCCGGTTCATGCGCCGCTGGTCCCTCGACGAGCTGCCGCAGCTGGTCAACGTGCTGACCGGCGACATGTCCCTGGTCGGCCCGCGCCCGCCGCTGCCCGAGGAGGTCGAGCGGTACGGCGACGACGCCATGCGGCGCCTGCTCGTCCGGCCCGGGATGACCGGGCTGTGGCAGGTCAGCGGCCGCTCGGAGCTGTCCTGGGACGACTCGGTGCGGCTCGACCTCTACTACGTCGAGAACTGGTCCTTCTCGCAGGACCTGCTGATCCTCTTCAAGACGGTGCACGCGGTGGCCAAGCGGCACGGGGCCTACTGAGCTCGCAGCCTCGGCACGTCCTGCTCGCCCAGCGGCAGGGGCCCTCGGATCGAGCCGGCCGGCGGCGCCGGCACGGCGTCCGGTGAGGGCGGGTACCGCGGCTCGTCGTCCAGCCCGCGCAGCACCGGGAGCGCTGCCGTGGCCACACCGACCGCCAGCAGGGCGACGGCGAGTACGACGAAGGCCGTCTCCGGCCCTGCCCGCTCGACCAGCGGCCCGACCAGCAGGTATCCGACCGGCCCCGCCGCGTACTGCGCCGACGTCATCACCCCCACGACCCGCCCGCGCAGGTGCTCGGGCGTCCGCGTCTGCATGGCGTAGTTGGCGAGCGGGTCGACCGGCCCGTACAGCAGCCCGGTCGCCGCCGCGAGCGCGAGCAGCGCCGGGAAGGTGGGCAGCACCGACATGCCGAGCACCGCCAGGCACGCCCCCACCAGGGCGACGACGAACGCGGTACGTCGCGCCACGAGGTGCCCCCACGCCGCGTACGCGAGCGCGCCGAGCACCCCGCCGGCGCTCATGGCCATGACGACCGCGCCCAGTCGGGCGGGTGCGCCGGCTTCGACGAAGTACGTGGGCAGCACGATGCCCTCGATGGGCAGGTAGACCGCGACGAAGACCATCAGGAAGACGGCGAGGGTCCGGAGCAGCCGGTCGCCCCAGACGTACGAGAGACCCTCCCGGGTGCCGCGCCAGATCCCTGCCGGCCGGTCGCGCGGGAGCGGTGTGCCCGCACCGGGCAGCCGGACGAGGGACACCATCACCAGTGAGAGGGCGAAGCCGGCGGCGGTGACCCAGAGGGTGCCGACCGCCCCCACGGTCGCGATGAGGACGCCGCCCACCCCCGGTCCCAGCAGGAAGGCCACGCCCCACACTGCCTCGTGGACGCTGTTCGCCCGCTCCAGGCGCCACCC
>DATHTV010000042.1:0-2906 GCA_035462845.1 Jiangellales bacterium | reverse complement strand
TACGAGCCGCGCTTCCTCGGCAACGGCCCGGAGGAGTACCACCGGGTCGCGCTTGCCGCCCTCGTCCTCGTCGCCGCGGTGGGCACGGTCAGCTGGGCGGTCAAGGCCGAGGTGGCCCGCAGCTACGTGGCCGTGGTCATCCCGGTGCTGGCCGTCGGCTCGGTGCTGCTCCGCCGGCTGGCGCGGCGGCGGCTGCACCGCCGACGTGCCGTCGGCGAGTGCCTGCAGCGGACCGTCGTCGTCGGCCCGGCCGGGCCGGTGGCCGACCTCGTGCAGCAGCTGCGGCAGGAGCCGCACCACGGTCTGGTCGTGGTCGCCGCCTGCCTCCCCGACCCGCGTGACCGCACGGCCTCCCTGATCGACGCGCTCACTGCTGGTGAGGTGCTCACGGTGGCCGGCGTGGACGAGGTCCTGAGCACCGTCGACCGGTGCGGTGCCGACGTCCTGGCCGTCCTCCCGTGCCCCGAGCTGGGCCAGGAGCGGCTCCGCCGGCTCGCGTGGTCCCTCGAGGACCGCGACGTCGACCTGCTCATGGCGCCCGCCGTGCTGGACGTGGCCGGACCCCGGACGACGATCCGGCCGGTGTCCGGGGTGCCGTTGCTGCACGTGGCCACCCCCGAGCTCTCCGGCTCGCGTCGGGTCGCCCGGGCGCTGCTCGACCGGGTGGGCGCGGCCGCCCTGCTCGTGCTCGCACTGCCGGTGCTGCTCGGCGTCGCCGTCGCCGTACGGGTGACGTCGCCCGGCCCGGCCCTCTTCCGGCAGCGGCGGGTGGGCCTGGGCGGACGTGAGTTCACGATGCTCAAGTTCCGCACCATGGTGCGTGACGCCGAGGACCGGCTGGCTGAGGTGGCGCACCTCAACACGCATCGGGAGGGCGTGCTCTTCAAGGCACCGGACGACCCGCGGGTGACCAGGCTCGGCGCCTGGCTGCGCCGGACGTCGCTGGACGAGCTCCCTCAGCTGTTCAACGTGCTCACCGGGTCCATGTCGCTGGTCGGCCCGCGGCCGCCGCTCCCGGGCGAGGCGCGCCGGTACGAGGGCCACGTCCACCGCCGGTTCCTCGTCCGTCCGGGGCTGACGGGTCTCTGGCAGGTCAGCGGTCGTGCCGACCTGAGCTGGGAGGAGTCCGTGCGCCTGGACCTGCGCTACGTCGAGCACTGGTCGTTCGCACTCGACATCTCGATCCTCTGGCGGACGCTCCTCGTCGTCCTCCGGCGGGCCGGGGCCTACTGAGGAGGCGAGGATGACCGTCACGTCCTGGACCGTCCGGCGACCCGCACGGCCGGGGGAGCCCGGCAGCCACGGTGGACCCGTCCGGGTGTGCCTGGCGTACTCGCCGGGCGGGCACTGCACCGAGCTGCGCAAGGCGCTCGAGCAGAGCGACCTGCCACCGGCGGTGCACGTGTCCTTCCGGCCCGGTGGCCACCAGCGCGAGGAGTGGCCGGACGCCGTGCGCTACCACTGGCTGGTCCACCCGCGCCGCAACCTGCTGCGGCTGACGGCCAACCTTCTGCAGGCGCTGGTCGTGGTGCTCCGCGAGCGCCCGCAGGTCGTCGTCGCGTCGGGAGCGGACGTGACCGTAGCTTTCGTCATCCTCGCGAAGCTGCTCTGTCGCGCCCACGTCGTGTTCATCGAGAGCGGCGGCGAGCTGGGACCCACCCTCAGCGGCCGGCTCTGCTACCCGTTCAGCGACTACTTCGTCGTCCAGTGGCCCGAGCAGGCCGTGCGCTACCCGCGCGCGGTCGGGGGCTGGGGGGCACTGCTGTGATCCTGGTGACCGTCGGGACCGCGCCCAGCGGGTGGCCCGCCCTCGTGGACGTCGTGGAGGACTTCTGCCGGGCTCGGCGGCTCCCGGGGTTCGCGCAGGTCGGCAACGCCGGCCGCGTCCCCGAGGCGATCGAGTGGGCGCGCTTCGTCCCGCACGACCGACTCCAGTCCCTCATGCGCGAGGCGGCGCTCGTCGTGTCGCATGGCGGCTTCGGCTCGCTGGGGGACCTGCTCCGCAACGCCCACCGTGTCGTGGTCGTCCCGCGCCGCCCCCGCAGTCGCGCCGAGCGCTCGCTGCACCCGAACGACCAGTGGCCGGTCGCCCGCCGGCTCGCGGGCCTGCACGGCTTCTCCGTCTGCACCCTTCTGGACCTCCCCGACACGATGGCGGAGTCGCTCTCGGGGCCGCCGCGGCACTTCGTCGTCCCGCCGTCGGACATCCCGCTGCTGGTGCGCGACCACCTCACCGAGGTCGTCCGAGCGGGCGGAGCGGCTCGGTGAGACCTCCTGGCGCGGGCCGGGGAGCCGGCGGCGTCCACTTCGTGACCTGGGGACCGGTGCCGCAGCGGGCGCAGGAGATTGCGTCCGCCCTCGGCGGCCGCGCCTGCGCGATCCGACCGCGACGCCTCGGCGCGGCCGGGCTCGTCCCGCTCCGCTGGCTCGTGTCGGCGGTCCTCACCACGGTCCACCTGCTCCGCCACCGCCCCGCGGCCGTGGTGGTGACCAATCCCCCGATCGCGCTGGCGCTGACGGTGTACGTGCTCCGGCCGCTGCTGGGGGCGCGGGTCGTCCTCGACAGCCACCCAGGCGGGTTCGGGGTGCAGGGGGACCGGGTCGCAGCGCGGGTGCAGTGGCTGCACCGACACCTGGCCCGCCGGGCCCGGGCCGTGCTCGTGGCCTCCGAGCCGTGGGCCCGGACCGTCCGCGCCTGGGGCGGTTGCCCGCTGGTGCTGCACGAGGCCGAGCCCGCCTGGCGGTTGCCGCCAGCAGCACCGCTCGGGGACCGGGCGCGCGTCCTGCTGGTGGCGGTCTTCGGCGGCGACGAGCCGGTCGCGTCGGCCGTCGAGGCCGCGTGCGGGATGCGCCTCGACCTGCGGGTCACCGGTGACCTGCGCCGGGCGCCTCGCGGGCTCCTCGGG
>DATHTV010000041.1:0-5756 GCA_035462845.1 Jiangellales bacterium | reverse complement strand
CCGCCCGTGCAGGTCGGCCCGTCCGGACCGGTCACCGCCGGGACGGGCACCACCGTGCGGGCGCAGCAGGGCGTCTGCCTCGACCCGGAGGCGGCGGCGGGTGAGCCAGCCCAGCGAGCTGCCGTGCTCGCGCCGCCACGCCCGGTCCGCCGTGGCGGCGACCAGGGCGTCCAGGTCGGCCGCCCAGAGCTCGGGACCGAAGGTGCGCAGCAGGGCCGCCGCCCGGTCGAGCAGCCGCACCGTGCCGACGGCCTCCGCTGGCGTCGCCGGCCCGGGCAGGCCGACCTCGACCGCTGCCCTGGTGGCCACGTCACGAAGCTCGGGCAGCCCGCGGTCGCGGAGGCGTACGACGCGGTCAGCGGTCTCGCGAGCGGCCGCCGGACCGGTCGGCGTGGACCCGTACCAGGGGGAGTCGTCCGGGCCGAGCGCGAGGCCACCGAGGTCGGTGAACTCGCGGAGCGCCGCACGGGCGGCGCTGCGGCGCTCGCCGTGCAGTTGCCTCACGGCGGTCCCGTCGAGGCGAGCCGCGCAGCGCACCGCCTCGGCGGCGCCGGCGACGGCCGCCTGGGCGGCGTACGCGCTGATCCCCCACGGCTCGCGCGGCCGGTGCATCGTGTCGCGGTGGGCCGCCAGGGAGTCCCGCCGGGCGGAGACGGCGTCGGTCGCAGCCTCCAGGTCCGGCTCCCTGCTGGCGAGACTCACCGCAGCCCTGGCGCCGGTCCGCGGGTGATCACCGGTCGCGACAGGCCGCAGGAGGCCGCCCAGGTCGGCGACCAGCTCGGCGCGGGGCCGCCTCTCGTCCCCGTCGAGGACCGGGCCGCCCAGACCCAGGTGGTCGAGCCGCCGGACCAGCGCCGAGGCGTCGTCGCGCCGGGCGGCGACCACCAGGACGCGACGGCCCTGCCCGACGACGGTGGCGACCAGGTTGACCAGCGTCTGCGTCATGCCGGTGCCGGGAGTGCCCAGCAGGACCGCGTCACCCGCCGCGGCTCCCCTGACGGCCGCCTCCTGTCCGGCGTCGGCGTCGACGACGAGGAGCTCACGGACACCGTGGGCGCTGCGCGACTCCCGGTGCCGGAGCGCCGCCAGCGCGGACTCGTCACCGGCGACGGCCGAGACGACGTCGTGCGACGCCAGCTGACCGGCCGCTCCGAGCAGGTCGTCCCGCAGGGACACGGCGGCGTTGCTGAAGGTGCCCAGCACGGCGCGATGGGCGACCGAGAAGCCGTCGACCACGTGCGGCGGGGCGAACTCCCGCAGCTTCTCGACGACGGTGGTGTAGCGGAGTTCGCCGGCGGCGTCGAGGAGGTCGTCGGGCTCGATGCGCAGCCCCAGCTGGTCGGCCATCGACCGCAGCAGCACTGGGTTGACCTGCGCCTCCGTCGAGACTGTCACGAGGAGGTCGCTGCCCGCGCCGCCGACCTGCGCCAGCCGGGCGGGGCGCAGGAGGACCGGGGCGGTGGGGCGCCGGGCGGCGAACGGGTCCGACCAGGTCGCGATGCCGACGGCGAGGAAGCAGGTCTGCAGGCCGCGCTCGTCCGCCAGCTCGCGCGCCTTGTCGCGGACCGCCCGGGCCGACCGGGTGGCCGAGCTGCGCAGCGGCTCGTGCGGGAAGAGCCGCGACACCGGAGTCGGGTGCCCCTCCACCAGCCGACGGCGCGCCTCGGCGTCGGCGGCCGCCAGGTCCAGGGTGCCGGTCTTGAGGTCACGGAAGTGCAGCAGCGTACTGCGCCCGCCGAGGCCGGCCAGCTGCTCGGCCCAGCCCTCGGCGGCGGCGGCGGCGCGGTCGGCCCGGCTCGTGACGGCGCCGCCCGCGGACTCCTCGCTCACCGAGGTCGCGTGGGTGGCGGGGCGGCGGTCACCCGGCGAGGGTAACCAGCGCGCCGCCTCCGACCCGGGACCTGCCTGCCGGGTGTCGCGACGGCTCAGAGCCGGAACAGCTCGAACGCCACCGCCAGGTCCGCCCCGGCCTGCTCGCCGGTCGCCATGGCCATCTGGCGCAGGAACGGCTCCGGGTCGGCCATCGGGTGCTCGCCGAGCCCGGCCAGGTACGCGGAGTGCGCCCGCAGCGACGCCACACCCTGCTCGAAGGTGTCGGTGACGTCGACGGCATGCGTGGGCTGGGGGGACGCGACGACGGCCACGTATCGGACCCCTGCCCAGGCCTCGTCCACGAGGTCACGGAACAACCAGCGGTTGGCGGCGTCCCTGACGGCGTCGATCGTGGCCTGGCCGACGACGCGGTGGTCGGCCATGTTGAGCGCCCCAGGCCCGTAGGTCTCGCGGTGGTTGACGGTGACCACGACCTCGGGTCGGCGGCGCCGGATCGCCCCGGCGATGTCGCGGCGCAGCGGCAGCCCGTACTCCACCAGCCCGTCCGGGTGGTCGAGCCAGTCGAGCGTGTCGACGCCGACCAGCCGGCAGCTCTCGCGCTGCTCGCCGTCCCGGACGTGGGCGGCCTCGGCGGGGTCCATGCCGTCGATGCCCGCCTCGCCGCGCGTCGCCAGCAGGTACGAGACGTGCCGGCCCTCGCCGGTCCAGCGGGCGACCGCAGCGGCGCCCCCGTACTCCATGTCGTCGGGGTGGGCGACGACGACGAGAGCGCGCTGCCAGTCGGTCGGGAACGCCTCGAGGCTCATACGCCGGCCGGGACGGCGCCGTCGCGGGCCGGTCGACCGGCCGACGGCCGCGTCGCCCCCCACGACAGGCCCACGGCGAGGTGCGACTCGAGCCCGGACACCCCTCGGACCTCGCGCGCCGCGTTCTCCAGCGTGCGGGCGGCCTCCCTCGTGGGCACCTCACCGTGCAGGGTGACCTGCCCCCCGACGACGCCGACCTGTACGCGGGGGACGTCCAGGCGCTTCTCCAGCGGGCCGAGCTGGGCCCGGACCCGAGCCTCGACCGTGGCGTCGTCGGCGTCCGCCGAGCCGGACCTCGCGCCGTCCCGCAGCCGCTGCCGTGCGCCCGAGTTCTGGTCGACGTACCGCTTCACCGCGTACGCGAGTCCGCCGAGGGCGGCGAGCCTGACGAGCGTGCCCATGGTGTCGTCCTTCCGATCGGTACCGGGCTGGCCCTACCCGCCGTCGCGCCGCGTCACGCCTGCCGGACCGGGCTCAGCAGCCAGGGGTCGCGCAGGTCCACGTAGTGGAGGTCGGACACCATCGACATCATCTCGGCCATCTGCTCGTCGGCCCCGGGTGACTCGGCGGCCTCACCGGCCCGCGCCTCCTGCTCGCTCGTGAAGTAGACGACCTGGGTCATCCAGCCCGTGGGGTCGAGGGCGACCAGGCCGCCCATGACGTCCGGCCGGCTCCGGCCCACCTCGTCGGCCCCCTGGCGGATCATCGCCATCGCCCGGTCCGGGTCGTCCACGTGCGCCTCGATGACCTGGACGAAGCCGGCGTCGTCCGAGGGCTCGGCCGGCCAGGTCTCGGCGCCGTCGCAGTCGTGGACGGTCGGCTCGCCCGCCAGGTGGCTGGTCAGCTCGGCCCACCACGCCCCCTGCTCGGGGCGCTCGGAGTTGACCCGCGCTGCCGCCTCGTCGGTGAACCGTGCGGACGCCACGAACTCGCCGTCGTCGGCGATACCGATGGTGGACCCCAGCCAGCCGTCGGCGCCTGGGGCCACCTCGTCCCGCCACCGCTCCGCGTCCCGGCGCAGCGCGTCTCGGTCCGCTGCCTTGCCCCTGATCACCTGCACGAACATGAGCACCTCCTGGTGGTTGGAGCCGGGGTCCGGTGGACCCCGGCTCGACGCTAGGCCGGCTCGGGCGCGGCGTCGACGGGGATCATCCGCACGTACCCCGCCGAGCGCGACACCGGCGGCGGGGGCGGCGGGCGGCTGGACCTAGACTCGACCCGCTGCCGCGGGATCCGGTGCGTCCCGGCGGTATGTCCCCGCCCTCGTAGCTCAGGGGATAGAGCAACGGTTTCCTAAACCGTGTGTCGGAGGTTCGAATCCTCTCGGGGGCACGTCCAGCGACCGCCCCTCCAGGTGACATCGGTCATGCGCAGGTCCTGACACGGCGCACTACCCGGCTCGGCCCGGCCCCGACACAGTGCTGTCATCACCACCTCGCACCAGGGAGATGACCGTGACCGACGTCGTGGCGATCCGTGACCTGCATCATCGCTACGGGGAGACACGCGCGCTGCGCGGTGTCGACCTGACCGTCGCCTCCGGCGAGTGCGTCGCGCTGCTGGGTCCCAACGGCGCGGGCAAGACGACGCTCGTCAGCGCACTGACTGGCGCGCTCGCGCCCGCCCATGGCACCGTCCGCATCACCGGCAACGACCCCCGACGGCCAGCGGCTCGCCGACGTCTCGGCGTGGTCCACCAGCACGCCGGGTTCCCGCGCACTCTGAAGGTCGGCGAGCTCGTTGCGGGGTGGGCGGTGCGGGCCGGTCGGCCGGCCGCCGACGCCGACGCCGCCCTCGCCGAGGTGAACCTCCTCGACCTGAGGAAGCGTCGGGCCACGGAGCTGTCCGGCGGCCAGCAGCAGCGTCTGCAGCTCGCCATGGCGCTGGTTGTCGACCCGACGCTGCTCGTGCTCGACGAGCCCAGCGTCGGGCTCGACATCGGCGCCCGCCGCCGGTTCTGGGCCACCCTGGCCGCACGCAGGGACCGGGGAACCGCCGTCCTGCTGACCACCCACCAGATCGAGGAGGCGGCCGCGGTCGCCGATCGCGTCGTGGTGCTGCACCAGGGAACCGTGATCGCCAGTGGTCCCCCGGCCGACCTCACCGCACAGCTGCCCGACCGCACCGTCACGGCCCGGACCGCGCTGCGCGACCGCGAGCTGCGCGCGCTCCCCGAGGTGCTCGACGTCACCGTCGCCGACGGCCGGATGCGCGCCTCGAGCGCCAGGCCCGAGGCCACTGTCCGCGCCCTGCTCGCCGCCGACCCGACGCTCAGCGACCTCCGGGTCGAGGGCGCCACGCTCGAGCAGGCCATCGTCTCGATGATCACCCAGGAGTCACAGGAGGTAGCCGCATGACCGCCTCGATCCTCGCCGTCGAGATCCGCGACGAGCTGTATTCCATCATCCGGGAGCCCACGGCGGCCGTCTTCTCGATCGCGATGCCGGTCGGCATGTTCGCACTGTTCGCCACGTTGTTCGGCACCGAAGCGAGCGGGCCGGTGTCGGGCGCGACTCTCATGCTCGCGACGTTCGGTGCGTTCGGGGTGATCTCCGTCGCCCTGACGCCGGGTATCGGCATCGCCGAGGACCGCGAGCGGGGTTGGCTGCGGGTCAAGCGGGTCTCACCCGTGCCCGTGCGGACGACGCTGGCCGCCAAGGTCGCCGCCAGCCTTCCGGTCGCGTTCGGCGTCTACGCGGCCATGAGTCTGACGGCGTTCGCGATGGGCCTGTTCGATGCCGACGTGCGCACATGGCTGCAGATCGCCGGGCTGCTCCTGCTCGGATCGCTGCCCTTCGCGCTGCTCAGCATCGCCGTCGGCTTCGTCGCCAGAGGGCGCACGGCACCGGCCGTCATCAACGCCGTGTTCCTGCCGATGGCGATCGCCGGCGGACTGTGGATGCCGCTCGAGTTGCTTCCGTCGTTCGTGCAGGACCTGTCGGTGTGGCTGCCGACCTATCACGTGTCCCAGCTCGGGCTCGGGGTGCTCATGGGCGAGCCGATGATCGACCACATCGTGGCGCTGGTCGCCGCGACGGCCGTGGCGGCTTCGCTCGCAGCGATGGCGTACCGTTCCAGTCGGGAGTGAGCGACAGGCCAGGCATGGACACCGAGCAG
>DATHTV010000040.1:0-19423 GCA_035462845.1 Jiangellales bacterium | reverse complement strand
TCGGTGACAACGCGATCGCGCTGAGCCTGGGCGTGCCGGTCGCGGCGTTCTCTGCCTCGCCGCTGCTGCGCCGCCTGCTCCCCGAACGACCTGCGCGACTGGTGATCGCGGGCACGGTCCTGGGCTGGGGACTCGCCGTCTACCCGCTGTTCCCCGGCGTCATGGCCGCCGGCGACATGATGGTCTTCGTCGTGCAGGGCGTCGTGCTGACCGCCGGCGCCGTGTCGCTCGCGTCGAGCGTCGACCGCGTGTGGGCCTTCACCATCGACCGCCTCGCACGAGGCGGTCGGGGTCTGGCGCCGCGCCTGGGCATCGCGTACCCGCTGGCCAGACGCTTCCGCACGTCGATGCTGCTCGGCATGTTCTCGCTCGTCATCTTCACCGTGACGATCATGACCGTGATGTCGGCGTCGATCGCCGGCAACACCGACGCGACCGTCGAGCGGGTGGCTGCCGGCTTCGACGTGGTGCTCGACACGAACCCGGCCAATCCGGTCGCCGTGGCGGCGCTGGCGGAGCGCCCCGACGTGGCGGCCGTCGCGGGTCTCATTCACGGCGTTGCGACCTTCGACGCCGCACACCTTGACGTCGGCCGCTCCTGGCCCGTCACGTCGTTCGACGCAGACCTGCTGGAGCAGGGCGCCCCCGGCCTGTTCCGACACGACCCCGTCTACGCCTCGGACGAGGCCGCCTACCGGGCCGTTCTCGACGACCCGTCGCTGGCCATCGTGCCGGAAGACTTCCTGGTGGCGGGCCTGGATGACGCGGCGCCGGCGATCGGCGACACCTTCAGCTTCGTCGATCCGGCCACCGGGCGGAGCAGCGAGCTCACGATCGCGGGCGTGGGGGAGGCGGACTGGCTGGGCAACGGCGCGCTGGTCAACGGTGAGGTGACCGAGGCCCTGTTCGGCGACCAGCAGGTCGTCGACCGCTTCTACATCGCGGCGGCAGACGGCGCCGACGCCGATGCCCTGGCCGCAGCCGTCAACGCGGATCTCCTCGCGCACGGGGCTGACGCCCGCACCTTCACCACGATGGGAACCGCCGGGATGGGTGAGATGCTGGGCTTCATCGCCCTGCTGCGGGGCTTCCTCGCCCTCGGCCTGCTCGTGGGGATCGCCGGCCTGGGTGTCGTCATGGTCCGCGCGGTCCGCGAGCGCCGGCACGAGATCGGCATGCTGCGGGCGATGGGCTTCCACACGGGCATCGTGCGGGCCGCCATGCTGTCCGAGTCCGGCCTCATCGCCGTACAGGGCACGGTGATCGGCGCCGTCCTGGGGCTGCTCACGACCCGTCAGCTGCTGTCCGGCTCCGACTCGTTCGGCGACGTGCCGCCGCCGTTCGTCGTCCCGTGGGTGGGGCTGCTCGTGATCCTGGGCCTGCCCCTGGTCGCCTCTCTGGCAGCCACCGCATGGCCCGCGTCGCGGGCAGCGGCCATCACGCCGGCGGTTGCGCTGCGCGCGGCCGATTGAGCCCTGATCCACCGGTCGTGATTTGGGATCGCTGATCGGCAGGCGCGGTCGGTGGGGCAGCGTCTCGGGCGTGGCGGGTCTGCCGGTCTGGCCGGCTCTTCCACTGCGGGGTCCTCGGTCGTGCCCGTTGGGGCGGGTGGTCAGGTCGCGGTGGTGGGCGGCGGACCGGTCGCCACGGCGTGCACGGTCTGCCAGGCCTTGGTCCAGGGCCAGTGGGTGGGGAGGTGCAGGACGAGGCGGCGGCCGGTGGAGGCGATCCGCGCCGGAACCTTGATGATCTTGGTGCGGAGGGTGGCCCAGCGGGCGAGGGACAGGCCCGCGGCGACCGCGGTCGCGCGGGCCAGGTTGGAGGCGATCGCCGCGCAGGCGACCCAGGCGGCGTTGGCCGCGTACTGACCGGAGGGCAGGTGCGCCAGCGGCCCGTCCTTGAGCTCGGCGATGACCTGCTCGACGATCGCGTGGTCGCGGTGCGCCTGGTCGGCCTGGACGGTGCCGAGGGTGGAGTTGGTGATGAACGCGTGGTGCGGGTAGGTCGCGAACAGCTCGCCCTGCTCGGTGCCGCCCCCGGTGGTCTGCGGGCCCGGATCGTGCCCGAGAACGGGGCGTCGGACAAGCGCGTGCCGCAAGGCCCAGCACGTGACCTGGAGTACGACCGCCCGCACCGACTCCACAACGTCGTGCGGTCCTCCTACATGCGGGTCGACGGCACGCTGACCTTCGAGGAGCGGGACCGGGGGACGCTCCTGAGGTGGGACTGGGAATGCGCCTGCTCGGACCGATGCGGGTGCTGTCCCCGGTGCTGGCCCTGATCGGCCCGTCGTGGGAGCGGAGGAACTGGGTGGGCCTCAAGGAGTACATGGAGACGAGCCGCTGAGCCGGCGCTCGCTCGCTGAGGATCGTCAGCCCGGGGGCCCGACTGCACTGAGGGCCCGCCTAGGCAGCAGGCAAGCCCACGAGATCTGCGCTGACGCCCCACAGCCGTTCGGCCGCCGCCTGGTCGTAGCTCCGCTTCGACGACTTCCGCGGCGCGCGACGGGCGAAGTAGCGGCCCGTGACCTGGGCGAGCTCCGGCGCGGAGGCCAGGTGGATCGAGGTCGCGGCGCCCTGCGTCGGCGTACGCATCACGAGCTTGAGGACGGGGACGAGCGCCCGCTGCGCCCGCCCGGGGTCTTCGGCTCCGAAGCCCGTCCGGACCAGACCAGGATGCAGCGCATTCACGGTGACCGTGGGCGGCAGGCGGCGGGCCAGCTCGTACGTGAACAGGAGGTTGGCCAGCTTGGACTGGTTGTAGGCGCGTGCTCCGGAGTATGACGTCTCGGCTTGGAGGTCGTCGAAGTCCATGCGACCCATGGCCTGCGCGTTGGAGGAGACGACGACCACCCGAGCGGGTGCGCTCTGCTCCAGCCGGTCCAGCAGCAGATGGGTGAGCAGGAAAGGCGCCAGGTGGTTCAGCGCGAAGGTGTGCTCGAGGCCGTCGGGGGTGACGTGCCGCGTGTTCCAGTAACCGCCCACGTTGTTCACCAGCACGTCGATCGAAGGGAGCCTCTCCAGCACCTCGTCGGCCAGCCTGCGCACCTCCGACTGGGAGGACAGGTCGGCGACGAAGACGTCGACGTGGCCGCCGCCGGCTGCGCGGATCTCATGGGCGGCATCCTCGGTCCGCGTGCGATCGCGGCCGGTGATGGCCACGCGCGCGCCCATGGTCGCGAGGCCGACCGCGGTCGCCTTGCCGATCCCGCTGGAGCCCCCCGTGACCAGGACTGCCTTGCCGGCCATCGCTCGGCTCCGGTTCTCGTCCATGGTCGGCACTCCTCCGCTGGGGGCCGCAAGCCACCCATGTCCGCATCGTCGGCTTACGGCGTAAGGCGACGGCGGCCTCCAGAGTACGCCAAGGGGGTCAGAGCACGACGAGGCCGCGGTCCCGGAAGGTCGCCCGAGCAGCCTCGACCTGCTCGGAGGTCGGCCCGGGCACGCCCGCGAGCCGGTACGGGAGACCCAGCTCGGCGTACTTGTGCGCACCGAGGTCGTGGTACGGCAGCACCTCGACCCGCTCCACCGGCCGGCCCAGCGAGGCGACGAAGTCCGCGACGGCCGCCAGGTTGTCCGGTGCGTCGGTGTAGCCGGGGACCAGCACGTACCGGATCCACATCCGGTTGCCGCGCGCGGCGAGCCGGCGGCCGAACGTCAGCGTCGGCGCGAGCTCCGCGCCGGTGACGCGACGGTAGGTGTCCGGGAGCCCCGACTTCACGTCCAGCAGCACCAGGTCCGTGACGTCGAGCAGCTCGTCGGGTGCCCGGTCCCCGAGGTTGCCGGACGTGTCCAGCGCGGTGTGCAGTCCCCACAGCTCCTTGACCCGGCGGAAGAGCGCGAGCAGGAACTGCGGCTGGAGCAGCGGCTCGCCGCCGCTCGCCGTCAACCCGCCACCGGTGGTGCGCAGGAAGATGAGGAACTTCTCGATGTCCGCGACCACCTGGTCCACGCTCACCCGTTCGCCGAGCCGCATCTCCCAGGTGTCGGGGTTGTGGCAGTAGAGGCAGCGCAGCGGGCAGCCGGAGAGGTAGAGCGTGTAGCGCACGCCGGGCCCGTTGACGGTGCCCGTCGTCTCGGCGGAGTGGATGAACCCCAGCACCCGCCCGGCCTCGTCGTGCCCGGCCTCGCCCCCCGCGCCCTCGCCCCCCGCGCCCTCGCCACGCTCCCCGGGCGCGCCCGCGTCCGGGGCCACCGTCCCCTCGGTGGCCCCGGTGCCCGTACGCAGTCGGAAGTCGGGCACTAGAGGTTCATGTGGAACGTGCGGTTGATGACGTCGTGCTGCTGCTCGCGGGTGAGACGGACGAAGTTGACGGCGTAGCCGGACACCCGGATGGTCAGCTGCGGGTACTTCTCCGGGTGCTCCATCGCCTCCACGAGCGTCTCGCGGTTGAGCACGTTGACGTTCATGTGGAAGCCGTCCGACACCATGTAGCCGTCCAGGATGCCCACGAGCGTGGAGATGCGCTCCTGCTCCGTACGGCCCAGGGTGCCGGGCATCACCGAGGCGGTGAGCGAGATGCCGTCCTCGGCGTCGTCGTACGGGAGCTTGGCCACCGACAGCGCCGCGGCCACGAGGCCCTTGTGGTCGCGCCCGTGCATCGGGTTCGCGCCCGGGGCGAACGGCTCCCCGGCCCGCCGGCCGTCGGGGGTGTTGCCGGTGTGCTTGCCGTACACCACGTTGCTGGTGATGGTCAGGACCGACTGGGTGTGCTGGGCTCCGCGGTAGGCGGGGTAGTGCCGGACCTTCTCCATGAAGGTCTCGACAAGCTGCACGGCGATCTGGTCGACGCGGTCGTCGTTGTTCCCGTACGTGGGGAACTGGCCCTCGATCTCGTAGTCGACGACGAGCCCGGTGTCGTCGCGGACGGGACGGACCGTGGCGTGCTTGATGGCGGACAGCGAGTCGGCGGCCACCGACAGCCCGGCGATGCCGCAGGCCAGCGTGCGGTGCGGCGCGTAGTCGTGCAGCGCCATCTCCAGCCGCTCGTACGCGTACTTGTCGTGCATGTAGTGGATGACGTTGAGCGCGTTGACGTAGGTCTCCGCCAGCCACTCCATGAACCCGTCGAGGCGGGCCATCACGTCGTCGTAGTCGAGCACGTCGCCGGTCACCGGCCGGCCGGCCGGTGCGACCTGCTTGCCGCTGACCTCGTCGCGGCCGCCGTTGATCGCGTACAGCAGGGTCTTGGCGAGGTTGACTCGCGCACCGAAGAACTGCATCTGCTTGCCGACCGGCATCGCCGAGACGCAGCAGGCGATCGCGGTGTCGTCGCCGAACCGCGGCCGCATCAGCTCGTCGTTCTCGTACTGGATCGCGCTGGTGTCGATGGTGACCTGGGCCGCGAAGCGCTTGAACCCCTCCGGCAGGTCCGGGGACCAGAACACGGTGAGGTTCGGCTCCGGGGCCGGGCCCAGGTTGTACAGCGTCTGCAGGAAGCGGAACGAGCTCCGGGTCACCAGGGTCCGGCCGTCCTCGCCCATGCCGCCGATCGACTCGGTGACCCACGTGGGGTCGCCGGAGAACAGCGACTCGTACTCCGGGGTGCGGAGGAACCGCACGATCCGCAGCTTGATGACGAAGTCGTCGACGAGTTCCTGGGCCTCCTCCTCGGTCAGCCGGCCCTCGGCGATGTCGCGTTCGAGGTAGACGTCGAGGAACGTGCTGACCCGCCCGAGCGACATGGCCGCGCCGTTCTGCTCCTTCACGGCGCCGAGATAGGCGAGGTAGAGCCACTGGATCGCCTCGCGCGCGGTCCGGGCGGGTGCCGCCACGTCGAAGCCGTAGGACGCGGCCATCTGCCGCAGCTCCTCCAGCGCGCGCAGCTGCTCGGCCAGCTCCTCGCGGTCGCGGATGACGGCGTCGGTGGAGAACACGGTGTCGAGGGCAGCGCGCTCCTGGCGCTTGACCTCGACCAGCCGGTCCAGCCCGTACAGCGCGAGCCGGCGGTAGTCGCCGATGATCCGGCCGCGCCCGTACGCGTCGGGGAGGCCGGTCACGATGCCGCTCGCCCGGGCGGCCCGGATCGGCGCGGTGTAGGCGTCGAAGACGCCGTCGTTGTGGGTCTTGCGGTAGGTGGTGAAGATCTTCCGGACCTCGGGGTCGGGCTCGTAGCCGTACGCCTTGAGGCCGTTCTCGACCACCCGCCAGCCGCCGTTCGGCATGATGGCGCGCTTGAGCGGGGCGTCGGTCTGCAGGCCCACGATCAGCTCACCGTCCAGGTGGCCCGGGGCGTGCGAGGTGATCGTCGACGGCGTGTGCGTGTCGACGTCGAGGATGCCACGCTCGCGCTCCACGACCATCAGCTCGAGCAGGTGCGCCCAGACCTGCCGGGTGCGCTCGGTGGGGCCGGCGAGGAAGTCGTGCGTCCCCTCGTACGGCCGGTAGTTCTCGACGATGAAGCCGCGTACGTCGACGCTGTCGCGCCACCCGTCGCCGCGGAAGCCGCGCCAGGCATCCCGGGTCTCGGTGGTGGCCGGCTCCGACGTGATCGCCATGGGTCCTCCTCGGTGACGTCCCCCAGCATGGTGTCCGGCGTGGGGGTGTGGCCACCAGGGACCCCTGGCCCGGTCCGGGGGCCACCCGCCTCCCGTACCCGGGTCCTCGTGGTCGGGAGCCCGGTCAGCCCGTCTCGAGCACCGCCAGGATGTTGCCGGCCGGGTCGGCGAACCAGCCGATCGCCGGGCCCTGACCGCGGGCGATGCCGCGCTCGTCCTGGTCGAAGCCCTCGTAGCGGAGCAGCGTCACGCCTCGCTCGGCGAGGGCGTCCGCCACCGCGTCGACGTCGCCGACCTCGAAGTTGAGCACGGTGTACGTCGCGGGCACGAAGTCCGGCTTCTCGTACACCAGGACGTCGCGGCCGTCGCCGAGGTGCAGCCGCAGGATGGGGCCCATGTCCGGCTCCTCGGTCACGCCCAGGCCGAGCGTGCCGGCGTAGAAGTCCCGCGCGGCGGTGACGTCGTCGACGGCGAAGCTGCTGAAGGTCGGTGCGTCGGTGAGCACGGCGTCTCCTCCTGGTCGATGGTGGTTGCTCCTGGGCAGACCGGCACCAGCGCCCAGACTCATCGGCGGCCCTCGCGGGGCCAGCCGCGCAGGGCCACGTCCAGGGCCGCCACCATCTGCTCGAAGCTGCGCGCCACGTCCCGCGGCAGGCCGAAGCCGCCGGCCGCCTCGAGCGCGGCGAAGCCGTGCAGGGCGCTGCGCAGGAACCGCGCGGCGTCCACGGCGTCGTCGCCCTCGAGGCCGTACGAGCGGAGGACGGCGAGCACCGTCCGCAGGGCCTGGTCGGAGGCGGCGCGGTGCTCGGTGTCGTCGGGGCCGGCGGCGCGGACGGTCGCGGCGTAGCGACCGGGGTGGGCCAGCACGTACGAGCGGTACGCAGCGCACAGGGCGTGCAGCGAGTCGGTGCCCGAGCGCCCCACGGCGGCCGCGGTCAGCACCCCGCTCAGCTCGCGCGTGGCCAGCACGGCGAGCCCCGACTGCAGGCCGTCGAGGCCCCGCACGTGCTTGTAGAGGCTCGGCAGGGCCACGCCGAGGCGCCCGGCCACGGCGGCGAGCGTGAGCTGCTCGTACCCGCGCTCGTCGGCCACCGCCGCGGCCTCGGCCACGACCAGGTCGGGGGTGAGCCCCGCCCTAGGCACGCGCGAACGCCGCCGCGACGAAGTCGGCCAGCCGTGGCTCGACGATCTCCGGCCGCTCGACGTGCGGGTAGTGCCCGGCCCCGGGGACGGTGACCACGGTGCTGTCGGCGATCAGCCCGGCGATCGCCCTCGCCTCGGCGGCCGGGTCCGGCCAGTCCGGGTCGGCCTCGCCCATGACGACGAGCGCCGGGGCGCGGACCTCGCCCAGCCTGGCCTCGACCGGGGCGTGGCTGGTGCGCGTCGTGGCGGCGAACGCCCGCCAACGCCCAGGCCGCGCGAGGGACGCGCGGACCTCGGCCAGGCGCTCGTCGAGGCCGGCCGGCTGCGTCACGTGCAGGCGGGCGAACCACCAGGCCCACGCCCGCGGCCCCCACGGCCTGGCCAGCATCGCCCGGAAGGCGAGCATCTGCAGCCGGCGCGGCTCACCGTCGCGGACGAACGGCCCGATCAGCCCCAGCCCGGCCACCAGGTCGGGCCGCTCCGCGGCTGCCCACGCGGCCGCGCCGGCGCCCAGCGAGCTGCCGACCAGCACCGCGGGCCCGCCCAGCTCCTCGACCAGGGCCAGCGCGTCCTCGCCGGCCGCGACGTCGTCGTAGCGGGTGAACGTCGTGTCGCTGTCGCCGTGGCCGCGCAGGTCGAGCAGGGCCACCCGAAAGCCGTCGGTGGCCAGCCGCGCGGCGAGGCCGGCGAAGGTCGAGCGCAGGTCACCCATGCCCGGGACGAAGACGACCAGCGGAGCGCCGGTGCCGTGGACCTCGTACGCGATGCGCCCCTCGGGGCGGTCGAGCATCTGGCTAGTACCCATAGGCGGAAAGTTAACACCATTAGCCCACGAAGTCAAGAGTCAGTTCTCGTCCACGACCTGACCCGGCTCCTTGTCGAGCCGCAGCCCGCGCCAGACCGGGTGCCGGAGGAGGCCGTCCGGGGTCCGCTCCGTGTACGCGACCTCCCCGACGAGCAGCGGCTCGGTCCACCGGGCATCACGGGAGTGCAGCCGCGGCAGCGCGGTGTGGAAGGGCGGGTTCGCACGCTCGAGCGGCCGCAGCCGGACCATCAGGTCGGCGAGGGCCGCGCGGTCGAACCCGGTCCCCACGTGCCCGACGTAGCGCAGGCCGGCGCGGTCGGGGACGCCGAGCAGCAGCGACCCGATGCCCCCGTCCCGGCTCCCGGTTCCCGGACGCCAGCCACCGAGGACGACCTCCTGGGTGCGGAGGTTCTTCACCTTGAGCCAGGACCGGCTGCGCCGCCCGGGCTCGTACGTGCTGTCGCGCCGTTTGGCGACCACACCCTCCAGACCCTGCGCGGCGCTGGTGGCCAGGGCGGCGGCGCCGTCTCCCTCGAAGACCGGCGGCACGACCCACCGAGCGCCCGGTGTCAGCAGGTCGTCCAGGGCGGCGCGCCGCTCGTCGTACGGGCGGTGGAGCAGGGACGTGCCGTCGACGTGCAGGACGTCGAAGGCCATCAGGGTCACCGGCACCTCCTGCAGCAGGGCGGTGCCCGGTGCCCGGACGTGCATGCGGCGCTGGAGCACCGAGAAGCTGGGCCGGCCGGCCCCGTCCACGGCCACGACCTCCCCGTCCAGCACACACGGGACGGTGAGCGCCGCGCCCAGTGCGGCGAGCTCGGGGTAGGAGGCCGTGACGTCGCGCCGCGACCGGCTGACCACGCGCAAACCCCCCGACCCGTCGACGTGCAGCAGAGCCCGGACGCCGTCCCACTTCATCTCGTACGCCCACCGGCCGGGCTCCTCGGACGGCAGCGGACCCGACGTCGCGAGCATCGGGGCGAGCGAGCCGGGCGCCGGCATCGGGTCGGTGCTGCGCTGGTGGGGCACGGCGCCATCCCACCACGCGCGCCACGTGGCGCGTGCGTACCGTTCCTGCGTGCAGCAGACGTGGACCGACCCCGCCTGGCTGGCCGCCCTCCAGGGCTGGGCGGAGGTCAGGCTGGCCGAGCTCCGTCGCCCGGTCTCCGGCCCGTGGGACCAGCCGCACGTGCGTCCGTGGTCCACCGCCCTGCGGGCCGAGACGGCGCAGGGTCCGGTCTGGGTCAAGGCGGCGGGGCCGGGGACGGCCTTCGAGCCACGCCTGGTGGCGGAGCTGGCCCGGCTCACCCCCTCCGTACCAGAGCCGCTCGCCGTCGACGGCGAGCGGGGCTGGATGCTGTCGCCCGACGCCGGCGGGCGCCTCCGCGACCTCGACGACGACGCCTGGGTACGAGCCTGGCAGCGCCTCCTGCCCGCGTACGCCGAGCTCCAGCGTGCTGCCGCACCGGATGTGGAGCGGCTCGCCGGGCTCGGCCTCCCCGACACCCGGCCGGACCGGCTCCCGCGGCTCCTCGCCGACGTCCTGGACGACTCGACCGTCACCGCCGGTCTCTCCGGGGGCGAGCTGGCGCGCATCAGGGCGCTCCAGGACCCGTACGCCCGGTGGTGCCACGAGCTCGCCGCCGGCGGCGTCGGCCCCAGCGTGCAGCACGACGACCTGCACGACGGCAACGTGCTCGTCTCGGGGGACGCGCTGAGCGTCATCGACTGGGGCGACACGTCCATCGCCCATCCCTTCTCGACCCTGCTGGTCACCCTGCGCTCCATCGCGAGCCGCGCCGGCCGCCCGCTCGACGAGACGGGACTGGTCGGGCTGCGCGACGCCTACCTCGAGCCGTGGACGGACCGGCACGCTCCAGGAGAGCTGCGCCGCCTCGCCGACCTCGCCGTCGCCGTCGCCCCGCTCGGCCGGTCGCTGGCCTGGCGCCGGGCGCTGACGGGGGCCGGCGACGACGAGCTCACCGAGTGGTGGCCGGCCGTTCCGGGCTGGCTGGAGGAGCTCGGTGGCCCGCCGCCGGCGTGAGTCCGACGGGCTCCACCACGTCGACGGCGGGACCGCCGAGCTGGTCCGCGACGACACCGGCTCGGCGGGGTGGACGCTGCTGCTGGACGGCCTGCCCAGCTCGCACGTCGACCTCGAGGACCCCACCCGCCTGGAGTTCGAGTACGTGCGGTGGCTCGGCGACGCCGTCGACCTCCTGGCCCCGCCGGGGGAGCCGCTGGCAGTCACCCACCTCGGCGGAGGTGCGGCGACTCTGCCCCGCTACGTCGCCGCGACCCGGCCGGGCTCCCGGCAGGTGGTCTACGAGGTGGACGCAGCGCTGGTGGAGCTGGTCCGCCGGGAGCTCCCGCTGCGCGGCGTCCGCGGGCTGAAGGTCCGCGTCCTCGACGCCCGGGCGGGGATCGCCGAGCTGCCGGCCGGGTCGCAGGACGTCGTGGTCCGGGACGCCTTCACCGGGCTGTCGGTGCCGGGGCACCTGATGACCGCCCAGTGCGCCGGCGAGGTCGCCCGGGCGCTGCGCCCCGCCGGCACGTACCTGCTCAACGTCGCGGACCGGGCGCCCTTCCGGCTGGCCGCCGGTGAGGCCGCGACGCTGCTCTCGGTCTTCGCGCACGTCGCCCTCGTGTCGGAGCCCGCCGTCCTGCGTGGCCGCCGGCAGGGAAACCTGGTGCTGCTGGCCTCCGTGGCTCCGCTCCCGGTCGACGCCCTGGCTCGTCGCGTGGCGTCCGGTCCCGTCCAGGGGCGCGTCCGGACGACTGACGCCGTCCGGGCGATGGCCGGTGGCCGCCGGCCCTGGCACGACGGCGACGAGCTCCCACTACCCGACCCGCCGCCGGGCTGGGGCATGGACTGAGGTGAGCCGCGCAGGGCACCGCCGCGCTCACACCAGGATCAGGTGAGCGTCAGGCCTCGCTCCACGACGTCGAAGGCCTGGTCGAGCAGCACCCCGAGGTCCGGCTCCCCGCCGCCCGCCACCCACTGCTCGATCGCGCACCGCATGGCCGCCACGGCGACCGCAGCGACGACCCGCGCCTCGAGGTCGTCGGGCGCCCGCCCGTGCACGCCGGCCAGCGTTTCCGCGACGACCGCCTCGAACTCCGCCAGCTGCGTGTTGACGGCCGACCGCAGGTGCGGGGTGCTGTAGACGAGGGTGGTCCGGGCCAGGATGCGGTCCCGGTCCTCGGCGTAGATGTCGGGCAGCAGCGCGTCGATGATGCGTCGCATGGCCCGGATCGGCGGCTCCGCCGGGTCGATCCGGGCCAGCTCCTCGAAGAGCAGCGGGTCGTACTCGTCCTCCAGGACGACCGCCTCCTTGGAGGCGAAGTAGCGGAAGAACGTGCGCGGCGAGACCTCCGCCGCGGCGGCGATGTCCTCGACCGTCGTCGCCTCGTACCCGCGCTCGGCGAACAGCCGCAGCGCTTCGGACTGCAGCAGCCGGCGGGTGCGGAGCTTCTTGCGGTCCCGCAGGGACGACACCGGCACGCCGGCAGGACTGGTCACCGCTCCATCGTACTTGTCCGGCGGCAGTCGCTGCCACTGGGCAGCGGCAGCAGAAAGACAGGCATTGCCAACTGGCAGAGTCTGTCATATCCTACTCCGCATGAGCACTTCCTCGTCGTTGCTGTTCCGCACGGGTCGGGCCTGCGCCCGGCAGCCGTGGCGGGTCATCGGTGCCTGGACGGGCGTCCTGCTCGTCGTCCTGCTGCTCGCCGGGACCGCGGGCGGGCGGCTCTCCAGCGAGACGTCCCTTCCGGGCAGCGAGACGCAGGCGGCCGGCGACCTGCTCGCCGAGCGATTCCCGGAGGCGGGCGGCTCGACCGCCACGCTCGTCGTGCACGGTCCCGTCGACGTGGCGGACGACCCCGCGGTCGCCGAGCTCGGCGCCGCCGCGGTCGCGCTCCCCGGCGTGGACGCGGTCAGCCCTCCGGCCCCCTCGCCGGACGGGCGCACGGCGGTCCTGACCGTCCACTACCCGAAGGCAGCCACCCAGGTGGGGCCGGACGGTGTGGCAGAGCTGGAGGCGTTGCTCGACCGGCCGCGGGAGGAGGGACTCGTGGCCGAGGCGGGCGGCGAGGTCGTCTTCGCCAACACCGAGGCGCCGACAGGGGTGGCCGAGGCCGTCGGGCTGGGCCTGGCGCTGGTCGTCCTGCTCGCGGCCTTCGGGTCGGTCGTCGCCGCCGGGCTGCCGGTCGCGGTGGCCGTCGCCGGCATCGCGGCCGGCACCGGCGCGATGCTGCTCGCCGCGCGCGTCCTCGACGTCCCGGCCGAGGCACCGCAGATCGCGTCCATGATCGGCCTGGGCGTCGGCGTCGACTACGCCCTCGTCCTGGTGAGCAGGCACCGCGAGCTGCTGCGCGCAGGGCTGCCCGTCGACGTGGCGGCCGGCCGGGCCACCGCCACCGCGGGCCGGGCGGTCCTGCTCGCCGGCGGCACCGTCGTCGCCGCGCTGCTCGGGCTGTGGCTCACCGGCCTGCCGTTCGTCGGGGCGCTCGGCTCCGCGGCCTCCGCCGTCGTCGCCCTGGCCGTGCTGGCCTCGGTCACGCTGGTGCCCGCGCTGCTCGGGCTGTCCGGAATGCGGGTGCTCGCTGGACGCGGCCGCAAGTCTGCCCGCCGGGCTCACCGCCCGCGGCAGGCACCGCTCGCTGCCCGGTGGGCGGCCCGCGTCACCCGGCGCCCCCTCCCGTACGCGGTCGTGGGCACCGCGCTGCTCGTCACCCTGGCGGCACCGGTTCTCGGCATGCGCTTCGGACAGCCGGACGCGGGGGACACCGACCCGGCGGGGACGCAGCGGCGTGCCTACGACCTGGTCGCCGAGGCGTACGGACCGGGTGCCAACGGCCCGCTGGCCGTCGTCGTGCCGGGGATCGACGGCCCCGACCGACTCGCCGCCGTCACCGGCCTGCTCGCCGCCGACGAGGGTGTCGCGGCCGCGGGGCCGCCCGAGGTCAACGCGGCCGGTGACACGGCCGTCGTCCCGGTCATCCCTGCCACCGCGCCGCAGGACCCGGCGACCGAGGAGCTCGTCCACCGTCTGCGCGCCGACCTGGACTCCGTGGGTGGCGACGTGCTCGTCACGGGCGCGACCGCCGCCGTCCTGGACATGGGGCGCGCCCTCGCCGACCGGCTGCCGTTGGTCGTCGGTTCGGTGGTGCTCCTCTCGGCGCTACTGCTCCTCGTGGTGTTCCGATCCGTGGTCATCCCGGTCAAGGCGGCCCTGCTCAACCTGCTGGCGATCGGCGCCGCGTACGGCGCGCTCGTGATGGTGTTCCAGTGGGGCTGGGGGCTCGGTCTCGTCGGCCTGGCTGAGCCGCAGCCGGTGGCGTCGTTCGTCCCGGTCTTCCTGTTCGCCGTGGTCTTCGGGCTCTCCATGGACTACGAGGTCTTCCTGCTCTCGCGGGTGCACGAGGAGTACGTCCGGACGGGCGACCCGGTGGCGGCCGTCACCGAGGGCACCGGCCGCACCGCACGGGTCATCACCTCGGCGGCGGCCATCATGATCGCCGTCTTCGCGGCGTTCGTCGCCGGCCCGGAGCCGCTGCTGAAGATGTTCGGCTTCGGCCTCGCCGTCGCGGTCCTCGTCGACGCCACGGTGGTGCGGCTGCTGCTGGTGCCGGCCGCCATGGCGCTGCTCGGCCACCGGGCGTGGTGGGCGCCGTCCTGGCTGAGCCGGTGGCTGCCCAGGGTCGACGTAGAGGAGCCGGTCCCGGCGCCGGCGGTGAGCCCGGTGCGGGACCGGGTCGTACCGTCTCCCTCGTGAAGCCTCGGCTCGGCGTCCCCGCCGTCCTCGGTCTGACGGGCTCCGTGCTCGCCGGGTGCGGCGTCCTCGCCGGGTGCGCGGGGACGGCCGAGCCGGAGGCCGTCCCGAGCCTCGCGACGGCGTCGCCCACAGCCACGCTGAGCCCGACCATGCCTCCTGCCACCACGCCTACCCCCACCACACCGGCTCCGCCCGTGCCCGACCCCTCCATGGACCAGCCGCTCATCGACGCCGCGGCCGCCGGTGACGTCGCGGCGGTCCGCGACCTGCTCGCCCGCGGCGCCTCCGTCGCCGCCACCGACGCCACCGGCCGTACAGCCCTGGTGGCGGCCGCGTACGGCAACCACGTCGAGGCGGCCGAGGTGCTCGTGGCGGCAGGTGCGGACGTCATGCACCAGGACTCGACGCTGCAGAGCGCCTTCCTCATCGCGACGAGCGAGGTCGGGGACGACCCGCGGCTGCTGGACCTGACGCTGGCAGCCGGCGCCGACGTACGGCAGCGCGACCGGTTCGACGGCACCGCCCTGATCAGGGCGGCCGAGCGCGGCTACCCGGTCGTCGTCGCGCGACTGCTCGCCGCGGGCGTCGAGCTCGACCACGTCAACAACCTCGGCTGGACCGCGCTGCACGAGGCGGTCGTCCTCGGCGACGGCGGCCCCAACCACGTCGAGACCGTCCGGCTCATCGTCGCTGCCGGGGCCGACACGTCCATCCGCGGCCGCGACGGCCGGACCCCGCTGCAGCAGGCACGGGTGCGCGGGTACGGCGATCTGGTCGCGCTGCTGGAGCCGGCAACCCCCTGAGCGGCGGACGCGGCTGTGCCGGAGACTGGGCCCGGACCGGATCGACGACAAGGAGCACGGCATGACCGGAGAGGGCGGCGCAGGACGCAGTCGTTACGGCGTCTCGCCGGCCGTGGCCCTGCGCGGCCTGGGCGTCGGGTCGGTGCTGCTCGGGACAGCGGTGGTCGGTGGGGTGCTGCTGAGCGCGCTCGGCGTCACCGGCACCGCCGGCTGGCTGGTGACCGTCCCGCTGGCGCTGCTCGCCCTCATCGGCCTGGTCTTCATGGTCGTCGGGTTGTGGCGGCTCACCGGCCGCGGTCCGCGCCTGGAGATGGACGACGCGGGCTTCGTCAACGCGACCGGTCCGGGTGCGGGAGTCCGCCGCGCCGCCTGGAAGGACGTGCGGACGGTCCGCGCGGACGGCCCGGTCGTGGTCGTCGAGCTCGCCGGTGGCCGGCAGAGCATCATCCGCACCGGGTCTCTCGCCGTCCCGCCCAAGCACCTCGCCGCCGAGCTGCGGCAGCGGCTCAACCGCGGTCACGGCTACCGGCCGCTGACGTGAGGGGCCGTTGACGTGAGAGAGCCGCCACCCGGTCGGTGGCGGCCCCCTCAGGGCAGGTCTCCCTACAGCTGGATCGGCACCAGCACGCCCTGGCCGGAGAAGATGCCCAGCGTGGCGTACAACGTGCCGTCGCGGCCGATCTCCAGGGCGCCGGGCTCGACGTCCGCGACGACGACGCTGGTCGAGCCGTCGGGCGCGATGGCGCTGATCTGCCCGCCGAAGAGCTCGGCGACGTAGATCGTCCCGTCCGCCGCCACGGCGATGTCGACCGCACCGGAGAAGCCGGAGGCGACCTGGGTCAGCGCGCCGGTCCGCGAGTCGATCCGCCACACGCTGCCGGTACCCGGCGCCTCAGGGAACCCGGGCAGGGACGACACGTAGTAGTTGCCGTCGGGACCGACCTCGACGTCGGTGGGCACGGGCTCGCCGTCGTACGTCTGGCCGACGACGCACTCGGGGAGTCCGAGCTCGGCGTACTGCTGGTAGATCTCGTCGGTGATGAGCTGGGGGACCGGCGGCAGCACCGCGACCGTCGACATCTGACCGTTGGCGCGCACCCGGACAATGGAGTTGCCACCCGCGTCGGCGACCAGCCACCCCCCCGGGACGGTCGCCACGGAGTAGGCGTTCGAGTCGATCCCGCCTTCGGAGGTCGCTGGCAGGAACGGCGGGAGCTGCGCTGCGCACGCGGGGTCCAGGTTGGCGAAGCCGTAGGTGTTGCCGGCGTCCGGGTTGGCCGCCGCCTCGTAGTCGGACAACGAGGCGACCAGCCGGGACTTGCCGGAAGGGTTCGTCGTGTACAGGTACGAGAGCTGCGGCTCGCCCTCCGGCGAGATCGTGACGGTGTACGTCAGCGTGCCCTTGCCTCTCGCGTCGACGCCCGCGGTGCCGCCGTCGGCCTGGATGGAGGTACGGGAGCCCTTCTTGCCGATCGTTGTGACCTGGCCGGCGAAGGCCTCAGCGACGTGGAACGAGCCGTCGTCACCGATCGCCAGACCGAGCGGGCCGACGAGCCCCTCGGCGATCGGCGGCCCGAGAGTCGCGGCGTGGGCCGGGACCGCTCCGAGGACGAGCGTGCCGGCGGCGAGTCCTACCCCCAGGACGTGCGCCAAGCGAGGTGTGGCCATGCGATACCCCTCCATGAGTGAACCGCCCCCGAGTTCGTCACGGACAGTAGACGAAGTCGGTCCCCGATGTGGATCATTGGCTGAAGTCGGGAGGAGCGCCGGCCCGTTGGGCCCTCAGCAGACCGCGTCCAGCGACACCGCGCCGTCGGCCTCGCTGATCGTCGGCGTCGGGGACGGCACGGGCTCCCCGGCGGGCGCCGGCTCCGTGGGCTCGTCCGTCGCGGCGTCGGTCGGCGACGGGGCGGGCGGTGGTGGGTTCAGTGCCTGCTGGACCATCTGCTGCATCAGCGCATAGTCGGGGTTGCCGGTGTTGATGACCTCGCTGGTGAACGGCAGGCTCGTGACCTGGGCGTCCTTCACGCGGAGCGAGAGCTCGATGAAGGCGGGGAGCAGGTCCTCGGGGATGTCGGTGCTGACGATGTCCTTGGTCGCCCCGGCCACCGCCTCGTATCTGCGGAGCACGTTGACCGGATCGGCCTGGTCGATGATCGCGCCCATGACGCAGCGCTGTCGGCGCATCCGGTCGTAGTCGTCGGTGGTGCAGCGCGAGCGGGCGAACCAGAGTGCCTGCCAGCCGTCCAGGGTCTGGTTCTCTCCGGCTTCGACCCAGCCGCTGGGCTGGGAGCAGCGGCCGTTCGCGAGCAGCTTGTTGCCGATCGGCAGGCGTTCCCTGACGTTGACGGTGATCCCGCCGAGGGCGTCGATGAGGGTGGAGAAGCCGGTGAGGTTGACGGCGACGTAGTAGTCGACCGGGATCCCGAGCGCCCCGCCGACGGCCATCTTCACGGCATCCGCGCCGGGGTCGGTGAGGCCCTCGAAGATCTCCGGGTGCAGCGCGGGGGCGTTCTGGTAGACCGCGTTGAGGAAGTACTCCGCCTCGTCGTCGGGACCGCTGAAGCCGGACGGGTAGACGTCGTGCAGCGCGCTGCCGTCCTCGAACGGTACGCGGGTGAGGTTGCGTGGCAACGAGAACAGCACCGTGTCGCCGGTGTGCGTGTCGATGCTCGCCAGGATCACCGTGTCCGTGCGCCGGCCCTCGCTGCCTCCCCCGTCGTCACCGCCCAGCAGCAGCACGTTGACCCGGGGCTTGGTCGCCCACGGGTCCTCCTTCTCCACGTCGTCGGGCGCGGTCAGGCTCACCCGGGGGCGGTCGGAGAGGGTGATGGTCGAGACCAGGTCGCGCTGCACGAACGCGTAGCGCGAGGCCACCGCCAGCGGCCCCAGCACGGTGGTGGCGACGGCGACGACGACGAGCGCCCCGATGAGCCGGCGGCCGGTGCCGAGACCGCGTGGCTCGAGCAGGTGGTGGCTCACGACCGCGATGAGCAGCCAGAGCACGGCGACCACGCCGACGACCGCGCCGACGAGGGCGAGCCGCTCGCGGTCCCCGGCGATCGCCGCAAGCCGGGAGGTCGGGACGGTCAGGTAGACGACGACCCCGGCCACGACGACCAGGCCGACGAGGGCGAGGACGAAGGCGCCGATCCGCCGCCGGCCCGCCGCGACGAGGCCGGCGCCCGGGATGAGCGTGCCCAGGGCGGTGAAGCCGAGGAACCGCCCGTACCCGGACGAACGCTGCTGGCGCCGGGCGTCGAGCCGGGCGCGTCGACGCCCCGACTCCTCTGCCGCCTCCGGCACCGTGCGTTCACCTCTCCCAGCCCCGCGCGGGTGCGCAGGGACGACCTCTCATTGAACCGCACGCGGACAGCCCCCCGACCCCACCTGGAGACGTCTGCCGCAGGTGCAGCGTTCCCTGCGGTGTCGGAGATCACGCGCCGGAGAGCAACCGTACGACCTCGGCGTCCTCCACCTGGTCGAAGTTGCCGTAGAACGCGCCGACGGACCCGAAGCCGTGTGGTTCGGCGAGGACGACCACGTCGTCCGCCTCGTCCCGGAAGGTCTCGCTGGTGCCGGCCGGGGCCACCGGGACAGCGAGCACGACGCGCGCTGCCCCGGCGTGCCGGGCCACCCGCAGCGCCGCCCGTGCCGTCGCCCCGGTGGCGAGGCCGTCGTCGACGAGCAGCACCTCCGACCCCTCCTGGACGGGTTGCGGCCGCCCGGGCCGCAGAACGGCCTCCCGCCGGGCCGCCTCGGCGGCGGCGCGGTCGAGCGCCGCCTCGCACTGGGCCCGGCCGAGCCCCGCTCGTTCGGCCACCGTGACGTTGAGGACCCGGACACCGCCGGCGCCCGCGGCGCCGAGCGCGAGCTCCGGCTGCCACGGCACGCCGGCCTTGCGCACCACCAGAGCGTCCAGCGGTGCGCCGAGCACGCGGGCGACCTCCGCCGCGACGACGACCCCGCCGCGGGGGAGACCGAGGACCGTGCACTCCGGCCCGTAGCCGCGCTCGGCGAGTGCCTCGCCCAGCTCGCGGCCCGCCGCACGCCGGTCGGGCCACCAGGGCCTGAAGTGGTCGCGCATCCTCACAGGAGCACTTTGCCCGCCTCGCGACGCGCCCGGTACCCTTGCCGCGCCCCGGCTGGTCCGCGGGTGTGGAGGCGTCGCCTAGTCCGGTCTATGGCGCCCGCCTGCTAAGCGGGTTTGGGGCTACAACCCCATCGAGGGTTCAAATCCCTCCGCCTCCGCTCTGTGTCGAGGCCCGCCGTGCCGAGGTTCGTCCTCGGTGCGGCGGGCACTTCTGTGTCGAGGCCCGCCGTCAGTTCGTCGGTGATCGGCGTGGAGCGTTGGTGCCGCAGAGCGCGACCCGGGCCCCACGGTGATCTTGAGGT
>DATHTV010000039.1:0-6384 GCA_035462845.1 Jiangellales bacterium | reverse complement strand
CCGACCGAGAGGTCGACGAGCTGGAGCTGGCGGCAGCCCACCGCCGGCCTCGCCGAGCGGGCGGGCACGCAGTCCAGGCTCCGGCGCATCTCCTCGTACAGCAGCCCCACGTAGCCCTGGGAGCGACGTTCCGCCTCGGTGGCACCCGCTCCCACGCCGGCGGCGACCGAGTCGCCCAGGGCGAGGGTGACCGGTAGGCCCGGGACCGTACGGGAGGGGCTGGCGGTGGCCGGCGAGGTCGCGGCCACCAGGCCGGCACAGGCCAGGACCGCCACGGCGAGACGGGCACCAAAACGACGCATGGGGACAGACCTTCCGTAGGTGACGAGGCAGCCATCCTCCGGGAGAGGACGCTGGTTGGCCACCGGCCGCATGGAACCCGCCCCTGGGGGTAGCACTCCGTCGCGCACCCGGCACCGGGTGTCTTCGGGAGGGGGATCGGCGTGGGCTGCGAACGCGTGCTGGGTCGGGTGGCGCCCGACCTGGGCTCGCACGACGGGCACGAGCACGTGCACCTCGATCCGGAGCCACCGTCGGTCCGCGCTGCTCGGCGCTGGGTGGTGGATCGGGTGCAGGCGGCCGGTCTGCCGCGGGAGCGGGTGGACGTGCTCGCCCTGCTCGTCAGCGAGCTGGCCACGAACGCGGTGGAGCACGCCCGGACCGAGATGTGCGTGGGGCTGACGCCACTCCCTCAGGGAGTCCTGCTGACCGTGTCCGACCAGAACCGCGGGCACCCCTCGCCGCGCGGCTACAGCGACAGCGCCGTCGACGGGCGCGGTCTGCGGCTGGTGGACTCCCTGTCGACCCGCTGGGGTGTCGTCGCCGACTCCGAGGGCAAGACGGTCTGGTGCCTGGTGCCGCGGCACCTCGGCTGACTCCCAGCGCGGAGGAGCGGCCTCAGCCCAGGTCGACGACGACCGGTGCGTGGTCGGACGGCCCCTTGCCCTTGCGGGCGTCACGGTCGACCCACGCGTCGGTCACCCGGGCGGCGACCGGCGCGGACGCGTACACCAGGTCGATGCGCATGCCGAGGTCCTGGTGGAACATCCCGGCCCGGTAGTCCCAGTAGGTGAAGGGCCGGGGTCCCTTGCCGGGACGCGGGACGACGTCGGCCAGCCCGAGCGCGCGCACCGCGGCCAGCCCCGCTCGCTCGGGCTCGGTGACGTGGGTCGCGCCGACGAAGGCCGCCGGGTCCCACACGTCGTCGTCGGTCGGGGCGACGTTCATGTCGCCGCAGACGACCAGGTCAGGGTGCGTCCCGAGCTCCGCGGCCACGGTCGCCCGCACCGCGTCCAGCCAGGCCAGCTTGTACGCGTAGTGCGGGTCCTCCGGCGTCCGGCCGTTCGGCACGTACAGGCTGTGCACCCGGAGCCCGTCGCAGGTCGCGGCCAGGGCTCGCGCCTCCGGCTCGGGGAAGCCGGGCTCGTCGTCGAGCCCTCGGCGGACGTCGGCGAGGCCCACCCGGGAGAGGATCGCCACGCCGTTCCAGCGCCCGCTGCCGTGCACCGCGCTGCGGTACCCCAGCCGGGCCACCGGCTCGGCCGGGAAGTCGGCGGTCGCGCACTTGGTCTCCTGCAGGCAGACCACGTCGGGGGCCCGGGTCTCCAGCCAGTCCAGGAGCCGGGGGAGCCGCGCGGCCACGGAGTTGACGTTCCAGGTCGCGAGCCGCACGGTCGGCCACGCTAGCGTGCGGCGCGATGACCGACGACGACGCCGGGCGCCGCTCCGCGCTGGCGGGCGACCTGGTCCTGCTCCACGGGGACCTGCACAACCACACGATGCTGTCCGACGGCGCCGGGGACCCGGGGGAGGCGTTCGCCCGGCTGCGCGCTGCCGGGCTGGACGTCGCTGCGCTCACCGACCACTCGTCGATCCCGCGCCACCACCTCGACCGGCTGGACCCGGCGGACTACCCCGACGCCGAGGCGCTCCGCCTCGCCCGGCTGGCTCCGGACAGCCTCGACGGGGCGGGATGGGCCGTCACGGGTGCGCTGGCCGACGAGGCGGACGCCCCCGGGGCCTTCACGGCCATCCGCGGCTTCGAGTGGACGGAGCCGTGGCTGGGGCACGCCAACGTGTGGTTCAGCGAGGGCTACCTCCCGGTGCACACGCCCGGCCGGATCGGCGGCCTGCACCGCTGGCTGCTGGATCACGAGGCGGACGCGCTGCTCGGGTACAACCACCCCGGCCGGGAACCGGGCCGGTTCGGCGGCTTCGCGCTCGAGCCCGCCCTGGTGCCGCGAATGGTCGGCGTCGAGGTGTTCAACCGCTACGACGACTACCTGCTCGACAGCGGCCCGCGACACGGACGGGCCCCCGCGCTGGTCGAGTGCCTGCGCGCCGGGTGGCGACCTGGCCTGCTCGGGGTCAGCGACGAGCACGGCCGGGACTACGGCCTCGCCGGCAAGGGCCGCACCGGCCTGTGGGTGACCGAGCACTCCCGGGCGGGCGTCCGCGAGTGCCTGCTGGCCCGCCGGACGTTCGCGACGCGCGAGGTCGGCTTGCGGCTGTTCGCCAGCCTCGCCGGCGTCCCGATGGGAGGTGCGCTGCCCGACCCGGTCGGGCCGCTCAGGATGCGGGTCGACCTGGGCGGGTCGGGCCTGCCCGAGGGGCGCCGGGTGCTCCTGCAGACGCTCGGCGACCTCGGCGGACCGGAGCCCACCGTGTTGTCGGTCCTGGACGCCGATGTGAGCGAGGTCGTCGAGCTCGACCTCGACCACGCGGGGTCACCCTGGGTGCTGCTGCGCGTCGCCGACCCGGCCCGGCCGAACCCCCAGGTGGACGTCACCGGCGCGGGCGTCGCCGGGCCGGTCGCCGGGCGGGCGCTCGCCTATGCCAGCCCGTGGTACCTGGACCACCCGTCGGAGGGCCGCGCCCGTGCCAGTCTCGATGGCTAGGCCGACTGCCTAGTCCTTGGCCGTGCTGGCCGGGCTCCGGTACACCAGGTCCTGGTACTCGGGGTGCTTGGCGATCCACGCCTTGACGAACGGGCAGAGCGGCAGCACGTCGAGCCCCTGGTCCCTGACGTGGTCCAGGGCCCCCCGGACCAGCGTCGAGCCGACGCCCTTCCCCTCGTACGCGGGCTCGACCTCGGTGTGGGTGAAGACCACGAGCGACGCGGCCCGCTGGTACGCCGCGAAGCCGGCCACGGCGGAGCCGTCCCGGGCCTCGTACCTCTGCCGGTCCGGCACGTCGGCGACGGTGAGATCCATGGCCGGGAGTCTGCCCTGCCCGCGGTGTCCCCACCCCTCGGGCGGCCGAACGCTCCCCTCCGGGGGTTGTGCACCGCGACCGGGGGTAGCACGGTGTCGGGACAACGCTCTGAGGAGGACCCATGCGCCGTACCGCACTCGTCGCCGCCGTGCCGATCGCCGCCGCCGGCCTGCTCGCCCTCGCCCCGGCTGCCCATGCAGACCACGTCCACTTCCGGGTCACCGGCTCTGGGCAGTGCGTGCTGCTCGCCCCCGACGGCAACGAGAAGTACGTCCAGCTCCCGAACGCCGACGGTTTCCCCGAGAACCGCCGGCACCCGCTGCACACCCAGGTCCACCTCGGCCGGCCGGGCGAGGTCGGGCAGGTCTACGTCGCCTACACGGCCGACGGGACGCTCACATCCGACGCCACCGAGCTGTGCGAGGACGGCTTCCTCAACCGCTGACCGCCGCCACCGTCGTCGGTACGCCGCGCTGATCCCCTGTGCCGATCCCGCTGTCGGGCCGCCTGGCAGACTCGCCACCATGACGTGGTTGGACCGCTACCTGGCCGCCGGAGACCGGTACGAGCACATGACCTACCGCCGCTGCGGACGCAGCGGCCTGCGGCTTCCCGCCGTGTCGCTCGGGCTCTGGCACAACTTCGGCGACGACAAGCCGCTGGAGACGCAGCGCGCCATCCTGCGCCGGGCGTTCGACCTCGGGGTGACCCACATCGACCTGGCCAACAACTACGGCCCTCCCTACGGCTCGGCCGAGACCAACTTCGGCCGGGTGCTGCGCGAGGACCTGCGGCCGTACCGCGACGAGCTCGTCATCTCCACCAAGGCGGGGTACGACATGTGGCCCGGCCCGTACGGCGAGTGGGGGTCCCGCAAGTACCTGCTGGCGAGTCTCGACCAGTCGCTGGCCCGGATGGGGCTCGACTACGTCGACATCTTCTACAGCCACCGCTTCGACCCGCGCACTCCGCTGGAGGAGACGATGGGCGCGCTGGACACCGCAGTCCGCTCGGGCCGGGCGCTGTACGCCGGCATCTCCTCGTACGGGCCGGAGCGCACCGCGGAGGCGGTGCGGATCCTGCGCGACCTGGGGACGCCGCTGCTCATCCACCAGCCCTCGTACTCCATGCTCAACCGCTGGGTCGAGGAGGGCCTGCTCGACGTGCTCGAGCGGGAGGGCGTCGGCTGCATCGCCTTCTCTCCGCTCGCCCAGGGCATGCTCACCCACAAGTACCTCGACGGGATCCCCGAGGGCTCCCGGGCGACCCAGGGCAAGTCCCTCGACCCGCAGCTGCTCAGCGACGCGGCCCTCGAGCACGTCCGCGCCCTCGACCGGGTGGCGCGGCGGCGCGGCCAGACGCTGGCCCAGCTGGCGCTGACCTGGGTGCTGCGCGACCCGCGGGTCACCTCGGTGCTGGTCGGTGCCAGCAGCGTCGCCCAGCTCGAGGACAGCCTGGGTGCGCTCGACGGGCCGCCGCTGGGCGACGACGAGCTGGCCGAGATCGAACGGCACGCGGTCGACAGCGGCATCAACCTCTGGGCCCGCTCGAGCGAGGGATGAGCGGGATGCGCGTGGTCGTGGCGGGGGGCCACGGGAAGATCGCGCTGCTGCTGGAGGGGTTGCTCGCCGCCCGCGGCGACCAGGCGCTCGGTCTCGTGCGCAACCCGGACCACGCGGCCGACCTCGAGGCCGTCGGAGCGCGGGCGGCGGTCGTGGACCTCGAGTCGGCCGGCGTGGACGACGTCGCCGCGGTCGTCGCGGGAGCCGACGCGGTGGTCTTCGCCGCGGGCGCCGGCCCGGGCAGCGGCGCGGCACGCAAGGACACGGTCGACCGGGCGGCCGCCGCCCTGCTCGCCGACGCCGCCGAGGCGACGGGAGTGCGGCGATACCTGCTCGTCTCGGCGATGGGCGTCGAGGCCGAGCCGCCGGCCGGCACCGACGAGGTCTTCGCCGCCTACCTGCGGGCCAAGCGGGCCGCGGAGGACGACCTGGCGCGGCGCGACCTCGCCTGGATCGTGCTGCGCCCCGGAGGCCTCACCGACGACCCGGCGACCGGCCGGGTCCGGCTGGGGCGGCGGGTACCCCCCGGCCGGGTCCCGCGGGCCGACGTCGCCGCCGTGCTGCTGGGACTCCTGGACGCACCGGCCGCGAGCGGGCACCTCCTCGAGCTCGTCGGCGGGGACGACCCCCTGGACGACGCGGTCCGGGCGGCCCTGTCAGCGGACTGACAGCCGGGTGACGGCTGCCGCCGGCACGCTGCGCTGGTCAGGTTCCGCTCGACAGGAGGACACCCATGACCACGCTGCAGACGGTCGACGCACGGGAGGCGCTCGGGGAGCGCCTGGTGGCCGACATGACCGCCACGATGGAGACGGTCGCCGTCTACCTCGGGGTGGAGCTCGGCCTCTACGAGGCGCTCGCCACCGGTGGCTCGGCGACACCGGCCGAGATCTCGGACCGGACCGGTGTGGCCCACCGGTACGCGGTCGAGTGGCTGGAGCAGCAGGCGGCCGCCGGCGTGCTGGCCGTCGTCGCGGACGACGGCACGCGGGAGGGGCGGCGCTTCGAGCTGCCGTCGGCCCACGCCGAGGTCCTGACCGACCCGACCAGCCCCTTCTACGCGGCTGCCGGCCCGTACTCCATGGCCGGCATCTTCCGGGTCGCGACCCGGCTGCCCGAGTCCTACCGTCGCGGCACCGGCATCGCGTACGGGGACTTCGGTCCCGAGCTGCGCCGCGGGATCGCCGGCTTCAACCGTCCGATGTTCGACCACGAGCTGGGATCGTCGTGGTTGGCGTCGGTTCCCGAGCTGCACGAGCGGCTCTCGGCCGCTCCCGCGACCGCGCTGGACCTGGGCTGCGGGACGGGCGCGTCGTCGCTGGCCATGGCGCGGGCCTACCCCCGGCTGACCGTGGTCGGTGTCGACCTCGACGCCGCGTCGGTCGCCGAGGCGCGCGCCGCCGCCGTCGCCGCCGGGCTCCAGGACCGGGTGAGCTTCCTCGCCGGGGACGCCGCCGAGCTGCACCAGGGGGACGGCTACGACCTCGTCACCGTCTTCGAGGCGCTGCACGACATGGGCGACCCCGCGGGGGCCCTGCGGACCGCCCGCGCCCTGCTCGCCCCCGGGGGGACCGTCGTGGTCGCCGACGAACGGGCCGCGGAGCGCTTC
>DATHTV010000038.1:0-19510 GCA_035462845.1 Jiangellales bacterium | reverse complement strand
CTCGCTCGGGGCCCAGTTGTCGCGTCACCTGCACCGCTGACCCAGGAGGCGGCGGGGCCAGGCGCGGCCACCGTACGCTGGCGGCGTGGTGGTGCACCCCGTCGTCGGCTTCGACCTGGACATGACCCTGGTCGACTCCGCCGAGGGCATCCTGGCCACCCTCGAGGCGGTCGGCGCCGAGCTCGGCCGGTCACTGGCCCGGCCGGCGCACCGCGAGGCCGCCCGAGCGACCATCGGGCTCCCGCTCGAGGCCGTCTGCGCGTCCTGGCTGCCGCCCGAGCTCGTCGGCCGAGCGGTCGCCCGCTACCGCGAGCTGTACCCGTCGCTGGGCATCCCCCGTACCACCCTGCTCCCCGGCGCCGCCGCGGCCGTCGACTCCGTACGGGCGCACGGCGGCCGGGTGGTGGTCGTGAGCGCCAAGGTGGAGCCGGCCGTCCGGGCCGTCCTCGCCCACGTCGGGCTCGAGGTCGACGCGGTCGAGGGCGGGCGGTACGGGGCGGCGAAGGGTGCCGCGCTGCGGGCGCACGGCGCCACCGTCCACGTCGGCGACCACCCCGGCGACGTCGAGGGAGCGCACGCCGCCGGGGCGCTCGCCGTGGCCGTGCCGACCGGGCCACACGATGCCGGAGCCCTTGCCGCCGCGGGCGCCGAGGTCGTCCTGCGCGACCTGCGGGACTTCCCGGCCTGGTTCGACGGGGACGTGCTCGACACCCGGCTGGCGGCCCTCGAGGCGCGGCTGCGCGAGGCCGGCTCGCTGCTCGTCGCCTTCTCCGGCGGCGCCGACTCCGCGCTCGTGCTCGCCGCCGCCGTACGGGCGCTCGTACCGGAGCGCGTGGTCGCGGCCACGGCGGTGTCCGCCTCGCTCCCGGCGGCCGAGCTCGACGCCGCAGCCGCCGTCGCGCAGTCACTCGGCGTCCGGCACCTCACCCCCCGTACCGACGAGATGGCGCGCGAGGGCTACCGGGCGAACAGCGGCGACCGCTGCTTCTTCTGCAAGGCCGAGCTGCTCGAGGTGCTCGACCCGCTGCGGGCCGAGCGCGGGCTGGCGGCCGTCGCGACGGGCACCAACGCCGACGACGCCGTCGCCGGCTTCCGCCCCGGGATCCGCGCGGCAGCCGAGCGCGGAGCGATGACCCCCCTCCTCGACGCGGGCCTCACCAAGGCGCAGGTCCGCGAGGCCTCCCGCCGCTGGGGGCTGCCGACGTGGGACAAGCCCGCGGCCGCCTGCCTGTCGAGCCGGGTGGCGTACGGGATCGCGATCACGCCCACCCGCCTGGTCCGGGTCGAGCGGGCGGAGGCCGCGCTGCGCAGCGTCCTGGCGGCCGCAGGCGTGCGGGTCCGCGACCTGCGGGTTCGTGACCTCGGCGACCGCGCCCGGGTCGACGTCGACACCGGGATGGTCGGCGCGGTGCGCGCCCTGCCCGAGGCGCTCGCCGCCGTCCGTGACAGCGGCTTCGCCGAGGTCGAGGTCGACCCGCGCGGCTTCCGCTCCGGCTCGATGAACGAGCTGCTGACCCGACCCTGAGCCGCCGCCCCCCTCAGGGCGCAGGGGCACCCGGGCGGTCGGCGTCGTCCTGCGACCGTGCCCGCCGGGACCGGGACCTCGCCGTGCCCCACAGCCCGAGCAGGAGCAGGCCGAAGCCGACCGGCATCAGCATCGCCAGCAGGTACGCCGCGGCCGGGAGCGGCTCGCTGCCCACGACGTACGGGACGACGGTGGCGACCGCCGCCACGGCCCCGATCGCCACCAGAACCCCACCGGCCACGGTGAGCCGCTCGAGGCGGCGCTGCTCCGGCGGGACGTCCACCGCGCCAGCGTACGGCCGGCGTACGGAGTGGGCCGCCCGGACGACCCGCTGGCCCATCTCTGCGCCGGCCCACCCCTGCGCTGGTCCACCCTGACCCGGTCTACCCTGGGCGCGGGCGCCCTGCACCGGGGCGCCGACGTGTCCCGACGACGGCGAACGAGGTCAGCGTGCCCACCGGCAAGGTCAAGTGGTTCGACACGGAGAAGGGCTTCGGGTTCCTCTCCAACGACGACGGCGGCGACGTCTTCGTCCACACCAGCGCGCTCCCGACGGGCGTGACGAGCCTCAAGCCGGGCATGCGGGTGGAGTACGGCGTGGCTGCTGGCAAGCGCGGCGACCAGGCGCTCTCCGTGCGGGTGCTCGACCCGCTGCCCTCTGTCTCGACCGCCCTGCGCAAGTCGCCGGACGAGATGTCCACCATCGTCGAGGACCTCATCAAGCTGCTGGACGGGGTCGGCAACACCTACCGCCGCGGCCGGCACCCCGAGGCGCGCTCGGCCAAGAAGATCGCCTCGCTGCTGCGTGCCGTCGCCGACGACCTCGACGCCTGAGCCCTAGGCGGCAGGAGTGTCCGGCCGCTCGCCGGCCGGGTAGTCCAGCCGCACCCGTACGGCGGCGAGCAGGCCCACGAGCGTCAGCGCGCCGGCCACGCCGAAGCCGACCAGCGGGTCCAGCGGCAGGGCCAGGGCGAGCGCCCCGCCGATCACCCAGGCCAGCTGCAGCGACGTCTCGGAGCGGGCGAACGTGGACGTCCGGACCCGCTCCGGGACGTCCCGCTGCACCACGGCGTCGAGGGACAACCGGCCCAGCTGCTGGGTGAAGCCGGCCAGCAGGGCGACCAGCAGCATCGTCGCGAGCCCCCAGAGCAGCGCGGCCAGCGCCGCCGCCACCACCGCGACGACCACGAGCGCGAGCACGATGCGGTCGGGGCGGGCGGCGCGCAGCCGGGAGCCGACCCCCGAGCCGGCCGTGCCCCCGAGCATCGCGGCGGCGGCGGCCAGGGCGATCCCCACCTCCGGGGACAGCCCCGCCACCGGCACCTCGCGCAGCACGAAGGCCAGGTAGATGGTGAGGAAGCCGGTGAAGCCGCGCAGCGACACGTTGGCGCGCAGCGCGCGGACGACTGCCGAGCCGACCCGGTACCCGGCCCGGCGCCGCCCTCGTCGACGCCCGATCGGCAGCGGTCGGGTCGTCCGCACGCCCGCGGCGCCGTCGGCGGCCTCCGTGCCGTCACCAGTGCCGTTCCCGGGAGCGCCGACGTCACCGGGCGGTCCCTCCTCCATCGACGCCGGCTCCTCCCCGACGCTGGAGTCGATCCGCGGCGGCAACCGGATGGCCTGCACCGTGGCGGCGACGAAGACGAGGAACGCCAGCCGCAGCGCCCAGTCGGCCCCGATCGCGGCCACGCCCACGCCGATCGGTGCGGCCAGCGTGGCGCCGGCCACGCCGGCGAGGGAGATCCGCGAGTTGGCCGACACCAGCGTCGTGCCGGCCGGGAGGACGCGAGGTACCGCCGCCGCCCGGCTCACCCCGTACGCGCGGGAGGCCACCAGGCAGCCGAAGGCCGCCGCGTACAGCGAGATGTCCCCTCCGCCGCTGACGGCGCCCGCCATCACCCAGCACAGGAAGCCGCGGGCCGCCGTGGACACCCCGATCGCCCAGCGCCGGCCGTGCCGGAAGCGGTCCAGGAACGGCCCCACGAGCGGCGCCACCACGGCGAACGGCGCCATCGTGAGGACCAGGTACAGCGCGACCTGGCTGCGGGCCTCGCCGGTGGGCACCGAGAAGAACAGGGTCCCGGCCAGCGAGACTGCGATGAGGGCGTCCCCCGCGGCGTTGACGGCATGCATCTCGATCAGCCGGGCGAGACCCGACTCGCCCGCCCCACCGGCGTGCGTGGCCTTCCGGACCCGCGTGTACGTCGCGCGCGCGGCCCTGGTCGAGTGCTCGTAGGTCGCCCGCGCGGCGCGCGCGCCCCGGCGCTGCCCCGACGGGGGCGTCGGTGGCGGGCCCTGGGTCATCGCCCTCCATCCAACCGCAGCCGGTGGTGACGGCCGGTGGTGACCTGCCCACGACACAGGTGAGACAATCCCCCACCGTGACCACTGCGACCCGAAGCCGCGCGCCCAAGGCCGACGCCGCCTGCGTCGCCGCGGTGGACGTGGCTCGGGAGGCCCTGGTCGAGGTCACCGGCGTGGACCAGGTCGGCGAGCACCTCGGGCACCAGGCCGACGGCGAGCGCGTCGTCACCCACTTCTTCGCCTGCCTGGTCCCGGGGTACGGGAGCTGGCGCTGGGCGGTCACGGTCGCCCGCGCCTCCCGCGGCAAGGCGGTGACGGTCTCCGAGTCCTGCCTGCTGCCCGGGCCCGGCTCGGTGCTGGCGCCGCCGTGGGTGCCGTGGAGCGAGCGGGTGGAGCCGGGGGACCTCGGCCCCGGCGACCTGCTCCCGACGGAGCCGGACGACCCCCGGCTCGTCCCCGCGTACACCGGCGCCGACGAGGACCCCGACCCCGATGCCGTCCGCGAGGTGGTCGACGAGCTGGGCCTGGGCCGCCCCCGCGTGCTGTCCGCCGAGGGCCGTGAGGAGGCCGCCGAGCGGTGGTACGAGGGGGAGGGCGGGCCGGACACCGACCTGGCCCGGGCCGCGCCGGCCCGGTGCGGGACGTGCGGCTTCCTGGTCGGCGTCCGCGGGCCGCTGGGCCGGGCCTTCGGGGTGTGCGCCAACGCGATGGCGCCCTTCGACGGCCACGTCGTCTCCTTCGACCACGGCTGCGGGGCGCACTCCGAGGTGGTCGTCGACGCCGCCTCGCCCTCGGCCAGCTCCGCGCCGGTCCACGACACGGTCAACGAGGACCTCGTCGCCCACGGCTCGGTCTCGCCGGCCGAGCCGGCCGAGGAGCTCGGCCACTCCTGACCGTGGACCCCTTCGGCACCGCCGCGTTGCGTGACCGGGTCCTGGCCGCCTGGACGGCCTCACCCGCCCGCTTCCGCGAGGACGCCAACGCCGAGGAGGACCTGGCGCGCGGCGGCTACCGGGACCGCGTCCTCGTGGAGCTGGCCCAGAACGCCGCCGACGCCGCCGCCCGCGCCGGGGTTCCCGGCCGGCTGCGGCTGCGGCTCCGCGACCGGGTGCTGTCCGCCGCGAACACCGGGTCGCCCCTGGACACCGCCGGCGTCGAGGGCCTCGCCACGTTGCGCGCCTCGGCCAAGCGCGACGACGACCCGGCGGCGACCGTCGGCCGCTTCGGGGTGGGCTTCGCCGCCGTTCTCGCCGTGTCCGACGACCCGGTCGTCACCTCGCGGACGGGCGCCGTGCGCTGGTCCGCGCTCGAGGCGCACGGCCTCGCCGCCGCGGTCCCCGCACTCGCCGAGGAGGTGGAGCGGCGCCACGGCACCGTCCCGGTGCTGCGCCTGCCGCTCGCGGCCGACGAGCGGGTGGTCGCCCCGGAGGCCCCGTACGACACCGAGGTCGTGCTGCCGCTCCGCGACGACGCGGCGTACACGCTGGTGCGCGGGCTGCTCGAGGGCGTCGATGACGCGATGCTGCTCACACTGCCGGCGCTGGCGGAGGTCGAGGTCGACCTGCACGGCACCCGGCGGGTGCTCCGGGTCGAGGGCCGCGACGACCGTGCTCTCGTCGTCGCGGACGGGGAGCGGCGCACGCGCTGGCGGCTGGCCACCCGTGCCGGCACGGCGGAGCCGGACCTGCTCGCCGACCGCCCGGTCGAGGAGCGCCGCCGTCCCGGCTGGTCGGTGACCCTGGCCGTGCCGGTCTCCGGGTCCGGCGACCCGGCGCCGCTGCCCTCGACCGTCCCCCGGGTCGTCCACGCCCCCACCCCGACCGACGAGCCGACCGCGCTGCCCGTCCTGGTGGTCGCGAGCTTCCCCCTCGACCCGTCCCGGCGGCACGTCGCCCCCGGGCCGCTCACCGACCTGCTGTGCGGCGAGGTGGCGGCGGCCTACGGGGAGCTCGCGTCCGGCCTCGCGGCGTCCGGGCCCGGCTCCCTGGCCCTGGTGCCGGGTCCGCTGCCCGCAGGAGCCCTGGACGCGCGGCTGCACGAAGCCGTCGTCGACGTGCTCGCCGGCACGCCGTTCCTGCCCGCCGCCGACGGTACGGGGACGCAGCTGCGGCCGCGGGACGCCGTGCTGGTCGACGGGCTGCGTGGCGCCGCCGAGCCGGCCGCCCTGGGCCGGGTGGTGGCCGGCCTGCCGGACCCCGCGTGGTGGCGTCCGGACCTGCTGCGCCGGCTGAGGACCCGGGAGCTCCGCCTGTCAGACGTGGTCGACGAGCTGGCCGCCCTGGCGCTCCCGCCGGCCGACTGGCGGGCCCTCTACGCGGCCCTGGACGGCGCCGACCGCGAGGCACTGGCGGCGCTGCCGGTCCCGCTCGCCGACGGTCGCGTGGTGCGCGGGCCGCGCGGGCTGCTGCTGCCCAGCGGGCCCGCGCTGCCGGACGGCCTCGACACCCTGGGGCTGCGGGTGGTCCACCCGGACGCGGTGCACCCGCTGCTCGAGCGCCTCGGCGCGGAGGAGGCGACCGCCGACACCCTCCTCCGTACGCCACCGCTGCAGGCGGCCGTCCAGGCGTGGGAGGACGACGAGGACGGCGACCCCGCGGCCCTCGGCGGCATCGTGCTCGCCCTGCTGGACCGGTCCTCCCTGTCCGTACGGGAGGAGGCGTGGCTGGGCGCGACGCCGGCACCCGACGGTGCCGGTGGGTGGGCGCGCGCCGACCAGCTGGTGCTCCCCGGGTCGCCGGTGGCCGAGGTGGTCGACGCGCCCGACGAGGAGCTGGTCGCGGAGGCCGCCGTCCGGCGCTGGGGCGCCGACCTGCTGCTGCGGCTCGGCGTGCGCGACGGCTTCTCCGTGGTCCGCGCCGAGGGCGTGCCGATGGAGCCCGACTCCCTCCCGGTGCTCGACGACGTCGACGGCTGGCTGGACGCCTGCCAGGACCTGGTCCCGCCGCAGGACGTCCCACCCGTCGTGGCCGAGCTCGCGGCTGTGGCCGACCTCGACCTGGTGGCCGACGACGCGTGGCCGCGGGCGCTCGACCTGCTCGCCGCCGATCCCGCGACGCGCGACGCCCTGGTCGCCCCCGCCAGGCTGCTGACCGCGGCGGGCGGCTCGTACGACGTGCCCTCCTACACCGCCTGGTGGGTGCGCACGCACGCCCGCCCGGGAGGGCACGCCCTGTCCGACCTGTGCGCCCCGGATGCCGAGACCGCAGTCCGGGCCCTGCTGGACCCTGTCGACCTGCCGGCCGACCCGGCCGTGCTGGCGGCGCTGGGGCTGCCTCGCACGGTTGCGGACCTGCTGGGGGACCCGGAGCTGCTGCTGCGCCGCCTCGCGGACCCCGAGCGCGAGGTCGGCGCAGCCGCCCTCCGCGACGTGTACGCGGCGCTGGCCGGGCTCGACCCGCGGCAGGTCCGGTCGCCCGAGCGCGTCCGCGTGCCCGAGGGCGCCTGGTCGCGGGTCGTCGACGCCGTCGACGTGGTGCTCGCGGACTCGCCGCAGTGGCTCCAGCTCGGCTCCGACCTGGTCTCGCTGCTCCCGGGCCCGCTCGCGCTGGCCGACGTCCTGGACCTGCCGCTCGCCGCCGAGGAGCTCGACCACGACGTGGACGGGGCGGGGGTGCCCGCCGCCGTACCTCCGGCCGTCCGCTCGCTGCTGCCGGGTTGCCCGGCCACGTACGAGGAGCACGACGAGCTCGTCGTGGGGGGCCGCCCGGTGACCTGGTGGGTGGACGAGGACGGCACGGCGCACGCGTCGACCGCCGACGGGCTGGCCCGGGCGGTGAGCTGGGCGGCGGGAGCGTGGGACCGGCGGTTGCTGGTGGCCGAGCTGCTGCGCACGCCCGAGCTGGCCGACGACCTGCTCGCCGAGGAGTCCTGGTGACGGCTCAGCGCTTGGCGCGGCGGGGCTTGTAGGCGGGTTTGGACTCCCGTGCCGCCTCGGCCTCGAGCCGCTGCTTGGCGAGCACGTCGCGCCGCTTGCGGCAGTACTCCAGCCCCAGCAGGCCGAGCCCGACCGCGGCCAGGCAGGTCCACAGCCACCAGGTGTGGCCGGACTCCTCGAGGGAGTCCCGCCGGATGGCCAGCACGACGAAGGCGACGGCCCACAGGACGGTCCCGGTGGCCACCGCCCGGACGCCGTCGACGTCGAGCGGCTCGATCTCCGGCGCCTCGGGTCGCCGACGCCTTCCCATGCGCCAGAGGCTACGACACGGCACCTCCGGGGAATGACCACGTTCACCACCCTTGTCGTGACCACCACCAGGCCAGTGGTGGGACCACGCGGCGTCGACGCCTCGTGATGGCCGCGGTCGGGTGGTGAACGTGGTCACTCGGGAAGCGGACGGTGCGGCGGGTCGTTAGCAGAGGTAATGACTTATGCTCAGCACATGCCTCAGCCGACCGACCGCCCAGCCGACGGGGGGCTGGCGAGCACGCTGCGGATGTCCACCATGCGCCTCGCCCGCCGGCTCCGGGCGGAGCGGGCCGACGACGACGCGCTCACGCTGACCCAGCTCGCCGCCCTGGCCACGCTGGACCGCCACGGCCCCCTCACGCTCACCGCGCTCGCCGCGCACGAGCATGTCCGCCCGCCGTCGATGACCCGGGTGTGCACCGCCCTCGAGGGGCTCGGCCTCGTCCAGCGCAGCCCGCACCCGAGCGACGGCCGGCAGGTCGTCGTCCAGGTCACCGGCGCGGGGGCCGACCTGCTCGCGCGCGACCGGCAGCGGCGGGACGCCTGGCTGTCCCGGCAGCTCCAGGACCTGGATGCCGGAGACCTCGACGCCCTGCGGCGCGCCGTCCCCGTCCTCGAACGGCTGGCCCGCGGGTGAGCCCCACCTTCCGCTCCCTGCGCATCCGCGACTACCGGCTCTTCTGGTCCGGCATGGCCGTGTCCAACGTCGGTACGTGGATGCAGCGCGTCGCCCAGGACTGGCTGGTCCTGGTGCTCTCCGGTGGCAGCGGCGCGGCTCTGGGCATCACGACGGGCCTGCAGTTCCTGCCGTTCCTGCTCGTCGCCCCGTTCGGCGGCCTGCTCGCCGACCGGTTGCCCAAGCGCTACCTGCTCATGGGCACGAACGCCTTCATGGGTGCCCTCGCGGTCCTGCTCGGCGTCCTCTCCATCACCGGCATCGCGCAGGTGTGGCACGTGTACGTGCTGGCCTTCCTGCTCGGGGTCGGCACCGCGCTCGACAACCCCGCCCGGCAGAGCTTCGTCGCGGACATCGTCGGCACCGACGACGTGGCCAACGCGGTCGCGCTCAACAGCGCCTCGTTCAACGCCGCCCGCATGGTCGGGCCTGCGACGGCCGGCCTGCTCATCGCGGCCTTCGGCCCCGGTCCGGTGTTCCTGGTCAACGCGCTCACCTTCGCCGGCCCGCTGGTGGCGCTGGCCCTGATGCGTGGTGCGGGTGCCGTCGTGACCGACACCGTGCAGCGCCGCCCCGGCATGATCCGGGACGCGCTGCGCTACGTACGCCGGCGGCCGGACATCGTCGGCGTGCTGGCGATCCTCTTCTTCGTCGGCACGTTCGGCCTCAACTTCCAGCTCACCACCGCGCTGATGGCGACCGAGGTGTTCGGCCTGGGCGCCGGCGCGTACGGCCTGCTCGGCTCGATCATGGCCATCGGCTCGCTCGCGGGCTCGCTGCTGGCGGCCCGGCGCGGACGGCCCCGGCGGCGGGTCGTGGTGGGAGCCGCCGTGGCCTTCGGACTGCTCGAGATCGCCGCCGGCCTGATGCCCACGTACTGGCTCTTCGCCCTGTCCCTGGTCCCCGTCGGGATGGCCGCGCTCACCTTCATCACCACGGCCAACGCGTACGTGCAGACGTCCGTGTCACCGGCGGTCCGCGGCCGCGTGATGGCGCTGTACCTCATGGTGTTCATGGGCGGTACGCCGCTGGGCGCACCGGTCATCGGCTGGGTCGGGGAGCAGTTCGGTGCCCGCTGGTCGGTCGCCGGCGGCGGCGCCATCGCGCTCGTCGGCACCCTGGCGGCCACCGCCGTCATGCTCCGCCGTACGGGCGAGGTCGTCCGGCCGGGACGGTGGCCGCAGCTGCGGTCATCGGCCGGGTCGGCGGCCGGTACGGCGCCGGTCGAGCAGCCCCGGACGGCCGCCTGACATCCCCCGGAGCCGCGGTCCCGTTCGGCGCATTCCGCGCTGCGGGTGTCCGATGGCACTCTGTCCCGATGGACCACGCCGGCTTCGTCGCCCACATCCGTGCCGACGCGGACCGCATCCTGGCGTTGGCGCCCGACCGCCCCGACGACCCCGTCCCCACCTGCCCCGGGTGGACGGTCCGCGACGTGGTCGAGCACACCGCTCAGGTCTTCGCGCACAAGGCCACGATCATGCGGGAGGGGGCGATGCCGGAGCCCTGGCCGCCCTCGCGTGACGCGACGCCGATGGCCGAGCACTTCGCTGCGACGCGCGACGCGCTGCTGCACGAGCTGACGACCCGCGCCGCCGCGCAGGGGTGTCCGACCTGGTGGCCGGACGACCAGACCGTCGGCTTCTGGGGCCGCCGGATGGCCCACGAGGCGGCCGTCCACCGGCTCGACGTCGAGATCGCCCTCGGGCAGGTCACGCCGGTCGACGCAGCCCTGGCCGTCGACGGCGTCGACGAAGTGCTGCGCCGGTTCCTCGCCGGGGACTGGAGTGACGAGCCCGTGGCCGAGGGCGCGGGCACCGTGGTGGAGGTGGCGACGGGCGACCGGCGGTGGCGGGTGGTGCTCGAGCCCAAGGCCGTGGTGGTCGTGCCGTCCCTGCACGACCTGCCCGTCGATGCCACGATCACCGGTGACCCCGTGACGCTCTATCGCTGGGCCTGGGGGCGCGGGGAGGCGGACCGCATCAGCGTCGAGGGCGACCCGGACGTGCGCCACCTGCTCCGCGCCCGCCTGGCCGCGGCGACGCAGTGACCGCGCACCCGACCGCGACCCGGTGACGTGCGGCTCTTCGTCGCGGTGGTCCCTCCCCCCGAGGCCGTCGACCACCTCGCCGCGTGGGTGCAGCGCGCCCGCTCGGCACCGGACCTCGCGGTAGACGCGCTGCGCTGGGCCCGCCCGGAGACCTGGCACCTGACCCTGGGCTTCCTCGGTGACGTGGACGACCGGCTGCTGCCCGAGCTTCAGCAGCGGCTGGCCCGGGCCGCCGCGCGGCACCCGGCCTGCCGGGTCGCGCTGCAGGGGGCGGGCCGCTTCGACGGGCGGGTGCTGTGGGTCGGTTTCGGCGGAGAGCGGGCGGGTCTTCGCCGCCTCGCGGCCTCCGTTCAGGCCGCGGCCAGGCGCGCCGGTGCCCCGGTCGACGAGCGACCGCTGCGGGCGCACCTGACCCTGGCCCGGGCCCGCGAGACGGTCGACCTGCGTCCGGCGGTGGCGGCTCTGGGCGACTACGCCGGCCCCGCGTGGACGGCCGACGAGGCGGTGCTCGTCCGCTCGCACCTGGGGGCGGGGCCCGGCCGCACAGCGGTGCACGAGGTGGTCAGCCGGCACCCCCTCGCCCCGCCTCCCGAGGTGTGACGTCCAGCGATGGGAGGAGGGCCACCCTCATGCAACGCCTCATTGGAGGAAGGCCACCCTCCTCCAGTCCCATGGGAGCAGGGCCACCCTCCTGCAATCACGGGATGGAGCAGGGCCACCCTCCTCCAACCGGCGCACCGGCCAGGGGTCGACCCGGCCGCCGGGTAGGTTCGCGGGGTGGACGCGCGGACCCGGCGGTACGTGGTGGTCGCGGCGCTCGCCCTGATGCTGCTGGTCGTGGCCGTGGGGGCGCTGCGCTGATCCGGGCGCCGCTCACCAGGCCCCTCGCGAGGCGGCGCTCACCAGGCGTAGGCCTCCGGTGCCGGGCCACCAGGGCCCGGGAAGATCTCGTCGAGGCGGTCGAGGACCGACTGCTCGAGCCGGACGTCGAGGGCGCGCAGGGCGCTGTCCAGCTGGCCGGTGGACCGCGGACCGACGACCGGGGCGGCGACGCCGTCCTGCTGGAGCAGCCAGGCGAGGGCCACCACGGCCGGCGCCTCGCCGACCTCGTGGCACAGCGCCTCGTACCGCTCGATGCGGTCGCGGTGCTCTGCCAGGTAGTGCGCGGCCCGGCCCTCGCCGGAGCGACTGGGGTTCTCCTTGCCCAGCACGCCGCCGAGGACGCCACCGTGCAGCGGGCTCCAGGGCAGCAGCCCGAGGCCGTAGTCCCGACAGGCGGGCAGCACCTCCAGCTCCACGGTGCGCTCGCAGAGGTTGTACAGCGACTGCTCGGACACCAGCCCGGTGAAGTGCCGCGCCCGCGCCGTCTCCTGCGCCTGCGCGACGTGCCACCCGGCGAAGTTGCTCGACCCGGCGTAGACGACCTTGCCCTGGGCGACCAGGGTCTCCATGGCCTGCCAGATCTCGTCCCACGGCGTGGCACGGTCGACGTGGTGGAACTGGTAGAGGTCCACGCGGTCGGTCTGGAGCCGGCGCAGCGACGCCTCGCAGGCGCGCCGGATGTTGTGGGCGGACAGGTGCCGGTCGTTGGGCCAGTCGCTCATCGAGCCGTACACCTTGGTGGCGAGAACGACCTTGTCCCGCCGCCGGCCCCCGAGCGCGAACCAATCGCCGAGGATCTGCTCCGTACGCCCCTTGTTCTCCCCCCAGCCGTACACGTTGGCCGTGTCGACCAGGTTGATCCCCGCGTCGAGCGCGCGGTCGAGGACCAGGTGCGACTCCTCCTCGGAGGTCGCCGGTCCGAAGTTCATCGTGCCGAGGGCGAGGCGGCTGACCAGCAGGCCGGAGCGTCCGAGATGGGTGTACTCCATGCGGGCAGCCTCGCCCACCGCTGCGAGAGCGGGCAAGGCCGCTGCGGCGGAAGGGACAATGGGCGGCGTGCCGGAGCCCCTGCAGCCTGCCCTCGCCCGGGTGCGGGCCGCCCTGCTCGACCCCGACGGGCTCGTACGGGCGGTGGCGGCGGGACGGCGCAAGGGGGAGCGGCCGGCGTGGCGGCGCGCCGAGCTGCGCTGGGTCGACCTGCGCGAGGGGCGCCTCCTGCAGGTGGTCACCCACGACGAGACGCAGTCGTTCACCCGCAACGTCGCAGCCGACGAGGTCGCACCCGCCGTCGACGCGCTCCTGGCCGAGCCGTTCGGCAACTGGCACGTCGACACCACGACCGAGTCGCTCCAGCTGCGGGTCACCAAGCGGGGCGAGGCGCAGGTCCACCGCCGGGCGCAGGAGGGGCCGGCGGCACCGGACCGGGCGCACGACCGGACCAAGCCGCGGCTGCTCGACCCGGCCGACCCGGTGCTGCGTGCCCTCGGTATCAGCGACGCGGCCGGCCGCGTGAAGCCGTCGCGGCGGGACAAGTACCGCCAGGTCGAGGAGTTCCTCCGCGCCATGGACCCGGTGCTGGACCGGGCCCGGGAGGCGGCGGGCGGCGGGCCGCTGCGAGTCGTGGACCTCGGCTGCGGCAACGCCTACCTGACGCTCGCCGCGTACCGGCGGCTCACCGACGGCATCGGGCTGGACGTCGAGCTGGTGGGGGTCGACGTCAAGGCGCAGGCGCGGGAGCGCAACAGCGCGCTCGCATCGGAGCTGGGCTGGGCTGACCGGGTGCGCTTCGTCGAGGGGACCATCGACGGCGCCGTGCTGGACCCGCCTCCGCACCTGGTGCTCGCGCTGCACGCCTGCGACACGGCCACCGACGACGCGCTCGCGCGGGCCGTGCGCTGGGCGGCGCCGGTCGTGCTGGCCGCCCCCTGCTGCCATCACGACGTGCAGGCCCAGCTGGCCGGTGGGAGCGTGCCGGCCCCGTACGGGCTGGTGGCCCGGCACGGCATCCTGCGCGAGCGGATGGCGGACGTCCTCACCGACGCCCTGCGGGCCGCCCTGCTGCGGCTCCTGGGCTACCGCGTCGACGTCGTGGAGTTCGTGGAGTCGGCGCACACCCCGCGCAACGTCCTGCTGCGGGCCGTCCGGACGGGCGCGGCAGTCACCGACGAGCAACGAGACGACTACGCAGCGTTGACGAGACTCTGGTCGCTGACCCCGGCGCTGCAGCGCCGGCTCCCGGCCGAGGTCGCTGCGGCGATGTCCTGACCTGCGACGTCACCGTACGGACGGGGTGCGGTCGCCAGGCGGACGATGCCGAACTGGTCGAACGGACGATGTCGCCGCCCCGCTACCGCCGCTACCGTCTGCGACGTCGATCCTCGCAGGTCGGGGGAGCGGCCGGCAGGGGGGATGGGCGCGCCCGGCGGCCCACACGTCCTTTTCGGAGGACGTGGGACCGCCGGGCGCGATCCTGCTCAGGTCAGTTGCTGCACCACGTGGTCGACGCAGGCCGTGAGGGCCTCCACGTCGGCCGGGTCGACCGCCGGGAACATGGCGACCCGGAGCTGGTTGCGACCCAGCTTGCGGTAGGGCTCCACGTCGACGACCCCGTGCGCCCGCAGCACCGCGGCCACCGCCGCCGCGTCGATCCGGCCGTCCAGGTCGACCGTGCCGACGACCAGCGAGCGCGCCGCGGGGTCGGTCACGTACGGGGTCGCGTACTCGCTCTCGGCCGCCCACCCGTAGAGGTGCGCGGAGGAGTCGGTCGTCCGCTCGACGGCGAAGTCGAGGCCGCCCTGCCCGTTCAGCCAGTCCAGCTGCTCGACGAGCAGGAACAGCGTGGCGACTGCCGGGGTGTTGTACGTCTGGTCCTTGGCCGAGTTGTCGATCGCCGTGGGCAGGTCGAGGAAGGCCGGGACGTAGCGGCCGGCCGCCGCGATCTCCTCCACGCGCGCCAGCGCACGAGGCGAAATCGCCGCCACCCAGAGGCCGCCGTCGGAGGCGAAGCACTTCGGCGGCGCGAAGTAGTAGACGTCGACCTGCTCGGGCTGGAGCGGGAGGCCGCCGGCGCCGCTGGTGGCGTCGACGACCACCAGGGCGTCCTCGTCGGCCCCGTCGACGCGGGTGACCGGAGCCATCACGCCGGTCGAGGTCTCGTTGTGCGGCCAGGCGTAGACGTCCACGCCGTCCTCGGCGAAGGGCTGGGCCAGGGTGCCCGGCTCGGCCTTGACGACGGTCGGCTCCTCCAGCCACGGAGCCGTCCTGGTGACCGTTGCGAACTTGGCGGAGAACTCGCCGAAGGACAGGTGCTGGGACCGGCGGCGGACGAGGTTGAAGGCCGCCACGTCCCAGAATGCCGTGGACCCGCCGTTGCCCAGCACGACCTGGTAGCCGTCGGGCAGCGCGAGCAGGTCGGCGACCCCCTCGCGTACGCGACGCACCAGGCTCTTGACCGGCGCCTGCCGGTGCGAGGTGCCGAGGTAGGTGGCGCCGCTCGCGGCCAGCGCCTGGACCGCCTCGGTACGGACCTTGCTGGGCCCACAGCCGAAGCGCCCGTCGCCGGGCAGGAGGTGGTCGGGAATGGTGATCTGGGACGGGTCCGTCACGGTGCGGCCTCTCGTCGCTCGTCCTGGGGGTGGGGGGCCGACGACGTTGTCAGGCGCTTCGTGTGCGGGGGGTCAGAGTCGCTCAGGTCTGCGGCGGGGTGGCCCAGTCCGGGTTCCAGCCCTCGACCGAGTCGGGGGTGCGGTGGTCCGGGCCGCTGTAGCGGGCCGAGGGGCGGATCAGCCGGCCGGTCTTCTTCTGCTCGAGGATGTGCGCGCTCCACCCGGCGGTGCGGGCACAGGTGAACATCGAGGTGAACATGTGCGCGGGCACCTCGGCGAAGTCGAGCACGATCGCCGCCCAGAACTCCACGTTGGTCGCGAGCACCCGGTCCGGCTTGCGCGCCGCGAGCTCCGCGAGCGCGGCCTTCTCGAAGGCCTCGGCCACCTCGTAGCGCGGGGCGGAGAGCTCCCGGGCCACTCGGCGCAGGGTCCGGGCGCGGGGGTCCTCGGCGCGGTAGACCCGGTGGCCGAAGCCCATCAGCCGCTCGCCCTTGTCGAGCACGCTGCGGACGTAGCCCTCGGCGTCGCCCATCCGCTCGATCTCCTCGATCATCGCGAGGACCCGGGAAGGAGCACCGCCGTGCAGCGGGCCGCTCATCGCGCCCACCGCCGCGGACAGCGACGCGGCGACGTCGGCGCCGGTGGAGGCGACCACCCGCGCCGTGAACGTCGAGGCGTTCATGCCGTGCTCGGCGGCGGAGGTGAAGTAGGCGTCGACGGCGCGGACGTGCGCCGGGTCCGGCTCACCGCGCCAGCGGATCATGAAGCGCTCGACGACGGTGCGGGCCTTGTCGATCTCGCGCTGCGGGACCATCGGCAGGCCGATCCCGCGCGCGCTCTGCGCGACGAAGGACAGCGCCATCACCGCGCTGCGGGCGAGGTCCTCGCGGGCCTGCTCGTCGGAGATGTCGAGCAGCTGGCGGAAGCCCCAGGCCGGGGCCAGCATCGTCAGCGCGCTCTGCACGTCGACGCGGACGTCGCCGGAGTGAACCGGGATCGGGAAGGGCTCGGCGGGCGGGAGGCCCGGCTCGAACGCGCCGTCGACCAGCAGGCCCCAGACGTTCTCGAAGGGCACCCGCCCCACGAGGTCGTCGATGTCGACGCCGCGGTACCGGAGGGCGCTGCCCTCCTTGTCCGGCTCGGCGATCTCGGTCTCGAACGCCACGACGCCTTCCAGGCCGTGCTGGACGTCGGACATGCACACTCCTTCGTGTGGTCGGCTCGTGGCGCGTGTGCGCTGCCCCTGGGTCGGGGGCTGCGACGGCCCATCATGCCGTGTGACCCGCGACCCGTCACAAGTCCACCACCGACAGGGTGCGATATGCCACAGCGGGTGGGTTCCTCCCGTACGTGCCAGGGTGGGTGGCGTGAGCGACCTCGAGGCCGGTGACCTCGCCTGGATGCGCCGGCGGTACGAGCGGGGGCGGCTGCTCGAGGCGGACGTGGCCGCCGAGCCGTTCACGCAGTTCCGCCGCTGGCTGGCCGACGCGGTGGGGGCCGGCCTCCCGGAGCCCAACGCGATGGTGCTCGCCACCGCCGACGCCCACGGCCGGCCGAGCGCGCGGCACGTGCTGCTCAAGGAGCTCGACGACCGCGGCTTCGTGTTCTTCACCAACTACGGCTCGCGCAAGGCCGCCGACCTCACGGTGAACCCGGCCGCCGCCCTCTGCTTCCCTTGGGTGGGCCTGGAGCGGCAGGTGGTCGTCTCCGGCACGGTGTCACGGGTGACGCGGGCGGAGTCCGACGCGTACTGGGCGACCCGCCCGCGGGAGTCCCGGCTCGGCGCGTGGGCCAGCGCGCAGTCCCGCGTCGTGGGGTCGCGGGACGAGCTGGAGGTGCGGCTCCGCGAGGTCGCGGAGCGCTTCCCGGACGAGGTGCCCCTGCCCGACTGGTGGGGCGGCTACCGGGTGGTTCCGGACTCCGTGGAGTTCTGGCAGGGCGGTCCGGGGCGGCTGCACGACCGGCTCCGGTACTCGTCGGTGACGGGCCAGTCGCCCGCGTCCCTGGGAGCGGCCGGGAGCTGGGTGCTGGAGCGGCTCAGCCCGTAGCGGGGATCCCTCGCGGGGCGTGGCCTGCCGGGGGCCTGTGGGCGCGACGACCCGCGGGCCGCTTCCTGCGCCGGGTGTCCGGCGACAGGCCCGGGGGGACGACGTCCGGGGGCCCGCGGGTCGGGTGACTGCCTGGTATTCACCGGGGCCGGAAGGCCTCGGCCTGGGTCACCAGTCCGGTTGGTCGATCGGCGCGGCCCTAGCGGGCAGCCACCTCACATGTCCCAGTGCTACTCATGCGCTGGACCACCTCCTTCCCGTGTACCGACGACCCTAGGTCGCGGCGCGGCCGGGGGCAACGGCAAATCGGGCTCTAGAGTCGCCGCCCGTGGCCGGGTCGTCGGGGCGGGCGTTCGTCGCCGACATCGCGCCGCTGCGTCGGTCCGCCGACTACCGCCGGCTGTGGACCGGGCTGACGGTGGGCCAGCTCGGCCAGCAGATGACCGCCGTGGTGGTGGCGATCCAGGTCTACGACCTGACCAGGTCCTCGTTCGCCGTCGGCCTGGTCGGCGGGTTCGCGGTGGTGCCCCTGCTGGTGGCCGGCCTGTACGGCGGGGCGCTGGTCGACGCCCTGGACCGGCGACGCCTCGCCCTGCTGGCCTCGACGGGCCTCTGGCTGATGTCGCTCGTCCTCCTGTTGCAGGCGGTGCTGGACCTGCGGCTGGTCTGGCTGCTCTACGCGGTCGTGGCCGTGCAGTCGGCCTGCTTCGCCGTCAACAACCCGGCCCGACAGGCGATCATCCCGCGGCTCCTGCCCGCCGCGATGCTGCCGGCGGCCAACGCGCTCACCACGGTGAGCTTCAGCCTCGGCTTCACCGTCGGTCCGCTGCTGGGCGGTCTGCTCGCCGCCGGCGGGCGCTACGCCCTCGCGTACGGGGTGGACGCCGCGCTCTTCCTCGTGGCGCTGTGGGCACTGTGGCGGTTGCCGCCGATGCCCCCGCAGGGACGGGTGCGGCGGGCGGGGCTGGGGTCGGTCTGGGAGGGCCTGCAGTTCCTGCGCGGGCGGACCGCGGTGTGGATGACGTTCGCGGTCGACCTGTGCGCGATGGTGCTGGCTCAGCCGCGGGCGCTCTTCCCCGAGATCGCCGACCGTGTGCTCGGCGGCGGCAGCCGCACCGTGGGCCTGCTCCAGGCGGCCCCGGCGATCGGCGCCTTGGTGGCCGGGGTCTCCAGCGGCTGGCTGGGCCGGGTGCGGCGGCAGGGCCTCGCGGTGATCGTGTGCGTCCTCGCGTACGGGGCGAGCGTGGCGGCATTCGGCCTCGCGGGGTCGCTCTGGGCGGGCGTCGTGTTCCTGGCGCTGTCCGGGGCCCTCGACATGGTGAGCGCGGCCTACCGGTCGACGATCCTGCAGGTCGCGGCTCCCGACGACATGCGTGGGCGGCTGCAGGGGGTCTTCATCGTGGTCGTGGCGGGCGGGCCGCGCCTGGGTGACGTGGTGGCCGGCTCCGCCGGGTCGCTGCTCGGCCCGACGGTCGCGGTGGTCGCGGGAGGGCTTGCCTGCATGGCCGCGACGGCAGTGCTCGCGGTGCGCTTCCGCGGCCTCGCCCGGTACCGCCCGCCAGAGGCCGCCTGAGGTCTCGCGGAGGCGCCGGTCACTCCGGGGGCGAGATCTCGATCCAGGTGGCGTGGGCGCGGCCGAGCTCGCGGCCGTCCGGGCCGTACAGCGTCGATGCCGTCCAGGTCTTGCGTCCCTCGCCGCCGAGCCGCTGCCCGGTGACCACGCAGACGTCGCCGGCCGCCGGCAGGTCGTGCACCTGCGCGGTCATCCGGCCCAGCACCATCGGCCGGCCGACCAGGTCCGCGCTCCAGCCGCCGGGGCAGTCGAGCGCGGCCCAGACCATCTCCGGGCGGCCGGCCAGGTCGTCGCCCACCGTCCAGGTGCAGGCGGTGCGGCCGTCGGGCAGCCGGCCGGGGAAGAGCCGCATCCCGTCGCCCGGGTCGCGCTCAGGCCCGCACACGAAGCAGCCCGGGAACGGGTGTGTGACGAAGCCGGTGTAGGCCGCCTCGGCCGCCGCTGCCGCCGCAGGGTCGACCGGCGGTACCGCCTCGACCTCGATCCGCGACCGCGAGGCCTCGGCCACCACCGCCTCCCCGTGGAGCAGCCGGACGGCGCCGTCCCCGTCGGCCACGGTCGCGAGCGGGGTCTCCAGCGGCGGCGGCAGGCGCAGCGTCACGACGGCCGCCGAGCCGCCCGGGACCGCCCCGACCCGGGCGGCGAGCAGCCCCGCCACGTA
>DATHTV010000037.1:0-8490 GCA_035462845.1 Jiangellales bacterium | reverse complement strand
CTCCGCGAGGAGCTTGCGAGTGACCGAGGGTGCAAGCAGGGCCTCGCCCCCGGAGACGAAACGGATGCCCTCGAGGAGGTCCTCCGGCGGCGTTCGCTTGAGCAGGAAGCCGCTGGCGCCGGCCGGACGGCCTCGTAGACGTACTCGTCGGCCTCGAACGTCGTGAGGACCAGAACGCGGGGGCCCACCGCCTCGCCCGGTCCGGCCGGGGTCTTCCGCCGGAGCCGTCGGAGGTCTAGCGTCCGAACCCGACACAAGGGGGAAGCCGTGACCGATCGTCCCGTCCCGTCCCGTACCCGTCGCCTGCGGATCGTCCTCGGGGGAGCCGCCGCCCTCGCATTCGTGGGCGGCTCGCTGGCCGGTGCGCTCCCCGCGGCCGCAGCCGAGCCGACCGCCATCGTGGCGATGGGCGACTCGTTCATCTCCGGCGAGGCTGCGGGCTCGTACACCGACCGCAACCTCTGCCACCGCTCGGCGGTCGCCGAGATCGCGGCCAACGCGATCGCGGTCGACGCGAAGCTCAACCTCGCCTGCTCCGGGGCGAAGATCAACGACTTCTACGCCGACGGCTTCAAGGGGGAGAGGGCGCAGCTCGCCCAGCTCGAGGAGAAGCTCGAGTCGTACGACGTCGAGATGGTCGTCGTCAGCGTCATCGCCAACGACGTCGGCTTCGCCTCGCTCGTCACCGACTGCGCCACCCGCTGGGTGCTCAGCGCGGGCGCCTGCTCCACAGCGCAGGACAGGGTCGTGACGGACCGTCTGGCGGCCAACGAGGCGCGCCTCGCCACGCTCCTCGTCGACATCGACGCCGCGATGCAGCGGGGCGACGAGGACAGGAGCTACCAGCTGGTGGTGCAGACCTACACCTCGCCGATCAACGAGCGGAACCGCTTCTCCTCGGCCTGGCGGCTCACCTTCGGCTGCCCCTTCTACGAGGCGGACCACCGCTGGGCGTACGGGAGCGTGGTCCCGCAGTTCGCCGGCACGATGGCGCGGGCGGCGCGGGCGGCCAACTCGGCGATCGGTCAGCCACGGGTCTCCGTCCTCGACCTCAACACCGCCTTCGCCGGCCGGGAGGTCTGCGCGCCCGGCGCCACGGTCCTCAACGAGTGGGTCCGCGGCATCGACTTCGGCGACCTCCAGCAGTCCATGCACCCCAACAGCCGCGGCCACCGCGCCATGGGCGCCTGCCTCCAGCAGGTCTACGGCAAGCCGGTCGGGGAGTACTCCTGCTACCGCGCCTCGAGCACCACGTCGACGCTGACCCTGCGCACCGGACTCGCCCCCGCTACCGGGGTCTGACCGACGGTCGCCCGCTAGGGCGCGGTCCGGTCGGAGCGTACGGAGGGCTGCTTGGGCCGGATGCGGTAGCGCAGCACGAGGAACGGCATCCCGAAGACCCAGAAGGCGTGGTCGGCCCGTACCTCGCCGCCCTCGACGTACACGTCGAGGTGCTCGGCGAAGCCGTGCACCGCCAGGGCGGTCAGGTCGCCCGTGACGGGATCGACGTACGCGAGGTAGTGGCCGGCCTGACCGTCGTCGTGCCGGCTGGTGAGCGTGAGGCCTCCGCCGGGGCGAGCCCGCGGCAGCAGGGTGGCGGTGAAGCTGGCGTGCGGCAGCGGGAATCCGACGCTGACGTAGCCCTGCTCGCCCAGCCGGTACGTCGTGTAGATCCCCACGTAGATCGGCTCGTCGTCATCGACGAAGGATCGGATCCACCCGCGGACGCCGACGTCCCCCGCTGCCGTCGTGACGGTGTCGATGCGGCTGCGGACTCCACGCCGGGCCTCGCGCCGGGTCGAGGGCACGCTGGCCTGCCCCAGCGGGCGGGCCACGAGAGTGCGGTAGACGAGGTAGCCCGGGCGCACCCAGGCCCGCCACTCCGGGGTGATGTCGAGCGTGAACCGGGTGGTGTGCTCGTAGAACTCCCGCACGCGCGGGTCCACCCCGCGCGGGTCGAACGAGGGACCGGCCAGCGCGTCCAGCGAGTCGACGATGCCCGTGTCCTGGACGTCGGCCGTGTAGACGCCACCCAGATCCTCGGCCAGGTCGCGCACGTACCCGGTCCCGACGTAGCGGGAGCGGGCCGGCAACGGCACGACGAAGGGCAGGTCGCGCGGTGCGGCCCGCTCGGCGAGCAGGCTCAGCTGCGGGTCCCGGAACACCACGGCAGAGACGATCCGGTACGTGGCCACGGTCCCGGCTGCGACGGCCGCCCCGGACGCGGCGCGGGGCCGCGACGCGACGGCGTGCCCGACCGCAGCGCCGACCAGCGGCCCCATGACCACCTTCTGCGGCCGCAGGCCGAGGGCTCCGACCACGGCCCCGGCGACCGCCCCGAGCGGCCGCGGACCGGCCCCGGTGACCCGCTCGGCCGCCCACCCCAGCGGGGCGGCGAGGGCGGGGCTGACCGCGATCCGCTGCCATAGCGGCGGGATCTCGTCGGGCCGCTGCCGTGCCCGCGCGACGGCCTCGGCGACTCCGAGCCCCACCGCGCCCACCAGTGCGCCGGCGAGCGCCGCCCGGCGGCCTCGGTGGGCGGTCAGGGCCGCCCCGGCGACGCCTCCGATCCCGGCGGAGGACGCCACCGCGCCGGCCCGGGCGCGCTTGGCCTCCGCGTCCCGGCTGGAGTCCGTGGTGCTCATCGCGACGTCACGGGCTCACGGTGTCATGGCGTACTTCCCCGCGAGCGCCCTGACCTGCTGCCACACCCGGCCGAACCGCTCGCGGTCGGCCACCGGTGCGCGCACCTGGGTGAGCGCCCACGCCCGCTGCTGGTCCGTGGTGGACACCTTGCCGTGCAGGTCCACCGCGTACGCGGAGAAGTCACGGACGAGCACGTCGAAGACCTGGTCGACGACGTCGCGGTCCACCCCGGCGATCCGCGCCTGCTCGAGGACGAGCTGCCCGTAGGGCACGAGGGTGAACAGCTCGCCGAGCGCGAGGAGGAAGTCCAGGTCCTCCTGCTGGGCGGCGTCCGGCGGCGCGACGCCGAGCAGCGTGACCAGTCCCTCGGCCTGCTCCACGAACCGGGCCACGTTGGGCAGGTCGGCGAACGCCGCGTACGCCGACCGCCAGTCGGGGAACCTGACCCTGCCCAGGCCGCCCGCGGGGCCCTGGTGGAAGAGGAACGTGTCGTCGGCCGCGTCCCGGCGGGTGCGGACCGGCGGCACGTCGGCCGGCCGCAGCAGGTAGCTCGGCATGAACTTGAGGACGAGCGCCATGTTGACGTGCACGGTGCCCTCGAGCTTCGGCAGGGCGCGGATGTCGGTCGCGGCCATCTCGAAGTAGGTGTCCTTCTCGAACCCCTTGGCCGCGATGACGTCCCAGAGCAGGTCGACGACCCGCTCGCCTTCCGTCGTCACCTTCATCTTCGTCAGCGGGTTGAACAGCAGGTAGCGACGGTCGTCCGGCCCGGCCGACCGGAGGTAGTCGACGGCCCGCTCCGCGAAGAGCTTCATCGCCACCAGCCGGGCGTAGGCGTCGGTGAGCTCGTGCCGGACGTGCGGGAAGTCGGTGACCCGGCGCCCGTAGAGGATGCGCCCGTCGGCGTGCGTGACCGCCTCGTGGAACGCGTGCTCGCAGATGCCGATGGAGGCGAATCCGAGGTTGAACTTGCCGATGTTCACCGTGTTGAGCGCGGCGTCGAAGGCCGCCTGCCCGGTGTGCAGGACGTCCTGCTCGCGTACCGGGTAGCCGTGCAGCCGGAACTCGCTCACGTACATCTGGGACGCCACGACGTTCTGGACGAGCTCGTACGCGGGGTGCTGGCTGTCGACCACGAAGAAGAGGTAGCCGTCGGGCCCCGGGAGGTCGGTCCGCCGGCCGAACACGGACACCATCCCGGCCACGTTGCCGTTTCCGATGTAGTACTTGCCGCCCTCCGCGGTGAACCCGCCGGCGCCGTCGGGGGTGAGCAGCATGTCGGTGGAGTAGATGTCCGCTCCGTGCTCCCGCTCGGACAGCCCGAAGGCGAACACCGACCCGCCGTCGAGCAGCTCCGCGGCGCGCCGGCGGGCGACCGCGTTGTCGCTCTGCCAGACCGGGCCGAGGCCGAGGATCGAGACCTGCCAGGTGTACCAGTACGACAAGCCGTAGAAGGCCAGCAGCTCGTTCATGGCGGCGATCCGGGCGGTGTCCCAGCGCTTGTCGCCGTCGGCGGCCGACCCGGCGTCCGCGGCGGAAGCGGGCGTGAGCAGGGTGGCGAAGAGCCGCTCCCGCTTCACGAGGTCGAGGAAGTCGGTGTACCAGACGCGGTCGTGATGGTCCCGCTTGAGGGCGCGGAGGCCCCGGGACTCGAAGAAGTCGACCGTGGCGCGGAGCAGCCGGCGGGCTTCGGGGTCGAGGTGGGCGGGGTCGTACGTGCGCGGGTCGAGCAGCATGCCGCGACGTTACTGGCCGGTAACCATGGCGCGCCAGGGGCTTCGGCCTCTCCGGGCCCGTGGACCTCAGCCGGCGGCGGGCTGGCGCACGACCTCGCGGAGCTTCGCCCGGCGCCCCGTGACGAGCAGGGCCCGCCGGTAGACGGTCGCCGCGAGGGCCGCCAGCAGGACGGCGGCGCCCGCCGTGAGCAGCATCGCCAGCACGAGCTGGTAGCCGGGGACCTCGCCGCCGGCCCAGCGGATCGGCATGACCAGTGGTGCGGTGAGCGGGAAGAGCGAGGCAACCACGCTCGTCAGGCTCTCGCTGTCGTCCGTCGTGACCATGATCCCGACCAGGTAGCCGGCGAGCAGCATCATCGTGATCGGCGTGATCGTCGCGCTGACCTCGTTCATCTTGTTCACCAGCGCGCCCGCCGCGGCGAACAGGAAGCCGTACATCAGGAAGCCGAGCAGGAACCACACGAGGGCGAGAGCGAGGTCGGTGCCGGTCGTGGCCGGGAGGCCGATGGCGTCGGTGACCCGGACCGCCACGGCGAGCGGGGTCGTGAGGAGGAGCAGCTGGCCGAGGGTGACGCTCCCCACGGCCAGGACGGTGCCGACCATCACCTGGCTGGGGCGGAGCACGGCGAGCAGGACCTCCGAGATCCTGGTGGACTTCTCCACTGCCACGGCGGTGGCGATCGCGCTGCCGGCCAGGGTCACCGCGATGTAGAGCACGATCCCGACGAGGAATCCCGCCCCCGCTCGATCGGTGTCCTCTGCCCCGCCGACGACGACCTGCTCCGGCGGACGCACGGTCTGGAGCGCGGCCACCTGCTCGGGCGTCAACCCTGCCTCGGCCAGCCGCTGGGTGACCTCGAGGGCCACCACGCTCTGGCTCACCAGGACCGCGAACGTGCTGTCCCCGTGCAGTGCCGTGTAGAGGACGTCTGCGACCAGCCCGGCGTCGGCCTTCCCGTCCTCGACCGCCCGCCGGACGGCGTCCTCGTCGGCGAGTGGGAGGTACTCGACGTCGGAGTCGGCGGCTCGGACGGCGTCGTCCACGACGGCCCTGACCTCCTCGGGGACCGGGCCGACCACGGCGAGCGTGTAGGTCGACTCGTCCTGGCGCAGCAGCTGCGGGAGGACCACGGCGGCCACGGCGATCAGCAGGAGCAGGGCCGTGACGACCTTGAACGTCTTGGAGCGTACGGTCTCGGCGATGCCGCGCCCGGCCACCAGCCGCGTCCCCCGCCACCACGACCCGGTCATGACGCCGCCTTCGCACCGGCGGAGGGTCCCGCGGCCCGCAGGAACAGGTGGGACAGGGTGGGCAGGTCGAGCCCGAAGTCGACGACGGTGCCCGCGCCCCGAGCCGCATCCAGGACGTCGAGGGCGTCGACGTCCGGCGGCAGCGCCAGCCGCAGCTCGTCGGTCTGGTCGCTCACCACCGCCACGCCCGGGAAGCGCCGCACCCAGTCCCTGCCGGGGGTGTCGACGTGCAACCTCAGCTGGCGTTCGCCGCTGGCCGCGCGCAGCCGGGCCACGCGTCCCTCGAGCACGGTGCGCCCGTGGTCGACCATGACGATGTCCTCGCACAGGTCCTGGACGAGGTCCAGCTGGTGGCTGGAGAACAGGATGGTCCGTCCCTCCCGGGCGCGTCGGCGCAGCGTCTCCGACAGGCCGACCACCGCGACGGGGTCGAGGCCGGCGAACGGCTCGTCCAGCACGATCACCTCCGGCGCGTGCACCAGGGCGGCGGCCAGCTGGAGGCGCTGCTGCATGCCGCCGGACAGAGCGTCGCTGCGGTCCCCCCAGCGGTCGCCGAGGTCGAACTCCTCGAGCACCGTCCTGGCCCGGGCGACGGCGTCGCGACGCGACATCCCGTGCAACCGGGCGAAGTAGACGACCTGCTCGCCGGCCGGCATGGCCGGGTAGAGCCCTCGTTCCTGGGGCATGTAGCCCCAGCTCCGCCGCGTATCGGTCACCACCGGCCGGCCGTCGTAGGTCACGTGCCCTCGGTCGGCGGTGAGCACCCCGAACAGGACCCGGAGCAGGGTGGTCTTGCCGGCGCCGTTCGGTCCCAGCAGGCCGGTGATGACCCCGGGGGCGACCTCGAACGACACCCCGGCCAGCGCGATCCGCGGTCCGAAGGAGTGCGCGACGTCGTGCACACCGAGGACGCGTCCGGGCGTGTCGACGTCGGCCGCGGACCGGGCCCGCGGCACCCTGGTGTCGAGCGATCCCGATCCCATGTCCCACCGCCACCTGTCGACCCGAAGGTAGCGCCGCGGTCGGCGGGCCCCCAGGGCCGAACGTCCCCGGGCCGCGCCCCCGCAGCGGCGCCGCGTCCTGATGTGGCGTGGACGGGTGTCAGCGCACGGTGTATCAGCCGGGAGGCGCGGGGCTCCTCTCGGTCAGCGCCGCCATCCAGGGCGGCCGGAGCCGGGGGGAACCGACTCGCATGTCCGCCGTACCCACGACGTTCGCCTTCCTCGTCCACCCGCGAGCCCGGCTCGCCGCCGACCTCGCCCGGATCTGGCGCCCGCTGGGTCGCGTGCCCGAGCCCGTCTACGACCGCTGCCTGCGCAGCCTTCCCCTGCCCCCCGTCACGATGGCCGCAGCCGAGCTGGACGGCCGCGTCGCGGGACACGTGGTCATGGTCCCGTTCGGGGCCAGGCACCTGCTGGCCCAGCCTGGCGAGGGCAGGGCGCGGGTCAGCCGCGCCGTGGACCGGGCGGTCGCCCTGGGCGCCGGCGTCGTCGGCCTCGGCGCGCTGACGGCCACGGTCACGGCGGGCGGGAACGCCCTCCGGGACCGCACCGACATCGGAGTGACGAACGGCAACGCCTACACGGCCGCCGTGGTCGACACCCAGCTGCGGCACCTGCTGGACGTGAACGATGGCGGGCACGTCGCCGTCGTGGGGGCCACCGGGAGCGTCGGGACGGGGGTCGTGCGGCTGCTCGCCCGCGACCGCGCCGTCGACCGGCTGACACTGGTGGCGCGGTCGCTGCCCCGGCTGCAGGCCCTCGCCACCGAGGCCGGCGCGTCGCTGCCGACCGTCGCGACGCAGGACCTGGCTGCGGTGCGCGGGGCCGACGTGGTCGTGCTCCTCACGGCCAGCGCCGACGCGCTGCTCGGGCCGGAGCACCTCGCACCGGGAGCGCTCGTCCTCGACGCCACCCAGCCCCGCAACACCTCGCCGGGACTGGTGACGGCACGCCCGGACGTGACCGTGGTCGACGGTGGGGTGGTCGACGTGCCCGGCCTCCGCCTGCGGGGGGGAGACATCGGGCTGCCGGACGGCCGTGCCTACGCCTGCTTCGCCGAGACCGCCCTGCTGGCCCTGGCCGGCCACGCGGGCCACTTCTCCGTCGGGACGCCGTCCCTGGACCAGATCGACCACGTGCGCGCCCTCGCGCGGCGCTTCGGCCACCTCGGCTTCGGCCCCGCCGCGCCGACGCAGTTCGGTGAGCCGGTGGCCCTCCCCCGTACGGGCTCCGTCGCGGAGGTGGCGGCGTGAGCGGGCCACGTCGCGTGCTGCTGCTCGGTGGCGGCTACGTCACCCTGCACGCGTACGCCGCCCTCGTCCGCCGGCTCCGCCGGGAGCTTCGTCGCGGCGACGTCGAGGTCGTCGTGCTCAGCGCGGACGACGCGCACAGCTTCCACGGCTTCACCGGTGAGGCGGTGGCGGGGCTGCTCCCGTACGAGCTGACCCGCACGCCGCTGGCGCCGGCGATGCCGAGAGCCAGGGTCGTGCACGGTCGGGCCCTGCGCGTGGACCCGCGGCGCCGCGAGGTCGTGTACGAGCCGGCGGCAGGCGGACGGGCGGTGCTCGCGTACGACGAGCTCGTCGTCGGGACCGGCTCGCGTGAGCCCGTACGCGACGTGCCGGGCCTGGCCACGTACGGGTGCACGCTGCGCGTACCGGGAGACATCCCGGAGCTCGTGGACCGCGTGCGGCGCCTCGCGGCCGGGTCGGCGGGAGCGGGGCTGGGCACGGTCGTCGTGGCCGGGGGCGGGCTCGGCGGCGTCGAGCTCGCCGCCGCTCTGGCGGACCGCGGGCGGCTGCCCGGCGGCGGGAGCGTGCTGCGCGTGGTGCTGGTGCACTCGGGAGAGCGGGTCG
>DATHTV010000036.1:0-10131 GCA_035462845.1 Jiangellales bacterium | reverse complement strand
GACGGCTCCACGACCGTGGGGATGTGCAGGCGGTGGTGGCCGGGTTCACACGAGCCGCGGTCGAAGAGGTCTTGACGCGGACGGCGCGACGAGTAGATTTCATCGCATGATGAAATCTACCGAGCCGGTGACTGAGCGGTCCGTCCCCGGCGGCTCCGGTGGACCGGCCGCCGTGGTCGTGCAGGGCCTGCGGGTCGTCCGAGGCGGGCGCACGGTGATCGATGGGATGGACCTGGTCGTGGAGCCCGGGACGTTGACGGGCCTGCTCGGCCCGTCCGGAGGTGGCAAGTCGACCCTGATGCGCGCGATCGTCGGCGTGCAGCGGGTGGCCGGCGGGCGGATCGACGTGCTCGGCGAGCCGGCAGGGTCGAGCTCGCTGCGGCGACGGGTCGCCTACGTCACGCAGGCACCCAGCGTCTACAACGACCTCTCGGTGCGGCAGAACCTCCGGTACTTCGCCGACGTGCTGGGGGCCCCGCGGTCGGACGTCGAGCGGGCGATCGAGCAGGTCGACCTGACCGACCACGCGGATGTCCTCGTCGGGCGGCTGTCCGGGGGTCAGGAGAGCCGCGTCTCGCTCGCCACGGCGCTGCTCAACTCGCCCGAGCTGCTCGTCCTCGACGAGCCGACGGTCGGCCTCGACCCGGTGCTGAGGCGCGACCTGTGGGATCTCTTCCACCGGCTCGTCGACGACGGCGCCACCCTGCTCGTCTCCAGCCACGTCATGGACGAGGCCGAGCGCTGCGAGCGGCTCCTGCTGGTCCGCGACGGGCGGATCATCGCCGACGACACCCCGAGCCGCCTGCTCGAGCGCACCGGCGCCGCCGACGTGGAGCACGCGTTCCTGAGCATCGTCGAGGAGGACGAGCGATGAGCCCCCGCGTCACCTTCGCCACCGCCGGGCGGGTCCTCGGCCAGCTCCGCCACGACCACCGCACGGCAGCACTGATGCTCGGCGTGCCGCTGCTGCTGCTGACCTTGCTCTGGTGGATGTTCGAGGCCCAGCCGCAGGTCTTCAACTCCATCGCCCCGGCCCTGCTCGGCATCTTCCCGTTCACGGTGATGTTCCTGGTGACCAGCGTGGCGACGTTGCGGGAACGGACGTCCGGCACCCTCGAGCGGCTGCTGTCGATGCCGATGGCCAAGCTGGACCTGCTGCTCGGCTACGCGCTGGCGTTCGGCCTCTTCGCCATGCTGCAGGCGGGCCTGGCGACCGTGCTCCTGGTCTACGTGCTCGACCTGCAGCTCGCCGGGCCCGTCTGGGCTCTCGTGCTGGTCGCGGTCGTCGACGCGCTGCTGGGGGTCGCCCTTGGTCTGTTCGTCAGCGCCTTCGCGGCCACGGAGTTCCAGGCCGTGCAGTTCATGCCGGCCTTCGTCCTGCCGCAGTTCCTGCTCTGCGGGCTGTTCCTCCCGCGCGACCAGCTCCCCGCGGCACTCGAGGCGATCTCCAACCTGCTGCCGCTCTCGTACGCCGTGGACGCCATGCAGCACCTCACGCAGGTCCCGGAGCTGAGCGGCGAGTTCGCCCGCGACGTCGCTGTGGTCGGTGGCTTCGTGGTCGTCGCGCTCGCGCTCGGCGCGGCCACGCTCCGGCGCCGCACCCCGTGACCCCTGCCGTAGCCTGTCCGCGTGCTGCGCCAGGTGCTGCTGAGCGCGTCCTCGAGCGGGACGCTGCGTCAGGTCGTGGAGAAGGCCCCCGTGTCCCGCTCCGTGGTTGCCCGATACATCGCGGGTGACACGACGGACGACGCGGTGCGCGCCACCGCGGACCTGGTCGACGAGGGCCTGCTGGTCACCATCGACCACCTCGGTGAGGACACCGTCGAGCGCTCCCAGGCCGAGAACGTGACCGGGGCCTACGTCCGCCTGCTCGACGCGCTGGCGGAGGCGGGACTGACCGGGGCGGCCGAGGTGTCGGTCAAGCTCTCCGCGGTCGGGCAGGCGCTGCCGGGTGGCGGCGAGCAGATCGCCCTGGACAACGCGCGGACCATCTGCGCGGCCGCCGACGTGCACGGGACGACGGTCACCCTCGACATGGAGGACCACACCACCACCGACTCCACGTTGGCCATCCTGCGCGAGCTGCGGTCCGACTTCCCGGCGACCGGGGCGGTGCTCCAGGCGTACCTCCACCGCACCGAGGCCGACTGCCGGGACCTGGCGCACGCCGGCTCCCGGGTCCGGCTGTGCAAGGGCGCGTACGCCGAACCGGCCAGCGTCGCCTTCCAGAGCAAGGACGAGGTCGACCGCTCGTACGTACGGTGCATGAAGGTCCTGCTGGCCGGCGAGGGGTACCCCATGCTGGCCACGCACGACCCGCGGCTGGTCGAGATCGGCGGCGCCCTGGCCACCCGCTACGGCCGGGCCCAGGGGTCGTACGAGTTCCAGATGCTGTACGGGATCCGGCCCGAGGAGCAGCGCCGGCTCTCCGCCGCGGGGGAGAAGGTGCGGGTCTACCTCCCCTACGGCGAGGAGTGGTACGGCTACATGGTCCGGCGCCTCGCGGAGCGTCCTGCCAACGTCACGTTCTTCCTGCGCTCGCTGGTCTCGAGGGGCTGACTCCATGACTGTGGCGATCCTCGGGGCCGGGGTCATGGGCGAGACGCTGCTCTCGGGTCTGCTGCGGGCCGGCCGCCGGGCCGAGGACCTGCTGGTCACCGAGCGCCGCGCCGAGCGGGCCGACGAGCTCCGCGAGCGGTACGGCGTGGAAGTGCTGGGCAACGCCGAGGCGCCCGGCCGGGCCGAGACGCTCGTCCTCGTGGTCAAGCCGCAGGACATGGGGTCGCTGCTCGACGAGATCGCGCCGCACGTCCGCCCCGGCACGCTCGTGGTCTCGCTGGCCGCCGGCATCACGACCGGGTTCCTCGAGCAGCGGCTGCCGGAGGGCACGGCGGTCGTGCGGGTCATGCCCAACACCCCGGCGCTCGTCGACGAGGGAATGGCCGCCATCTCGCCGGGTTCGCACTGCGACGAGAAGCACCTGCTCGAGGCCGAGGACCTGCTGCGCGCCACCGGCCAGGTCGTGCGCGTCCCCGAGACGCAGCAGGACGCCGTCACCGCGATCTCCGGGTCCGGCCCCGCGTACGTCTTCTTCGTCGTCGAGTCGATGATCGAGGCGGGCGTCCACCTCGGCCTGCCGCGGGCCACGGCGACCGAGCTCGTGGTCCAGACCCTGGTCGGCTCGGCCAAGCTGCTGCGCGACACCGGCGAGCACCCGACCGTGCTGCGCGAGCGGGTGACCTCTCCGGCGGGTACGACGGCCGCGGCGATGCGGCTGCTCGAGGAGGGGCGCGTCCGCGCCGACTTCCTCGCCGCGCTGGAGGCGGCGCGGGACCGCTCCCGGGCGCTCGCCGCCGGCGATGAGTGAGCGGGGCCCAGACCTGGGCCCCGCCCGGTCCGTACGGCTCGAGCGCCTCGGCCCGGCGGACTGGCGCCGCTGGCGTGAGGTACGGCTGATCGCGCTGCGGGACGCGCCCACCTCCTTCGCCTCCACGTACGAGCAGGAGGCGGGCCGGTCGGAGCAGGACTGGCGCGACTGGCTGCACCCGGACCGCGGCCTCAAGGTGCTCGCCCGGTCGGCGGACGGCGAGCTCGCCGGGATCGTCGGGGGCTGGGAGCCGCCCGAGGTCCCGGGGGCGGTGGAGCTCTACTCGATGTGGGTGGCGCCGGCCGCGCGCGGCCGCGGCGTCGGCGACCTGCTGGTGCGCGAGGTGCTCGCCTGGGCGGCCGAGATCGGCGCGACCGAGGTGCTGCTGTGGGTGACCCGGGCGAACGCCGCCGCCCACGCGCTGTACGAGCGGCACGGCTTCCGCGATACCGGCAGGGAGGAGCCGCTGCCGTCGCACCCCTGTGAGACCGAGCGGGCGATGCGGCTGACGCTGGGTCAGGCGCCGGCTGCTCGGTAGACCCGGACCCGGTCCACCCGGAACTCCTTGGGGTAGCGGTCGTGAGGGCGCTGCCCGCCGAACTCGTACACGCCGAGCATGAGCTGCATCGGGTACGACGGTGACTGTCGCACGGTCTTGAACAGCCGGCCGTCGACGTGGAAGCCGATCCGGTCCGACGTCCACTCGATCGCGTACGCGTGAGGCCGGGTGACGTCGATCCCGACCTCGACCTTGTCGAAGTCGTCGACGAGGTCCGGGTCGCCGAACGGGTGGACCCCCATCCCGACCAGGGCGCGGTCCGGGCCGGCCTCGCGGCCGAAGACCTCGCAGACGCAGATCTCGCCGGAGCGCTCCGGCCGGTCCTCGAGCCCGATCATCCACAGGGCGGCCATGGTCCGCGGGTCGATCGGCATGCGGGCCACCAGCTCCACGACGCCGTACCCGACGGTGAGCAGCCGGCGATCCTCCTGCGCCTCTCGTACGACCGCGTCGGGGTGGAAGCGGTGCTGCCCGATGGGGCTGCCGACCGGTCCGGCGACGACGGCCGTCTGGAGGTTGGAGACCCGGGTGTCGCCGTCGAGCTCCGGACACCACGGCGGCTGGCCGGCGTCGATCCGCAGGCGCAGACCGTCCTCACCTGTCGAGTACCGGGCGGCCGACTGCCGGCGACTGCTCCAGTGCGGCAGGTGGTAGGGCAGCCACCGCTCGCGGTCGAGGTCGGCTCCGCGGAAGCGGTCCTCGAAGACCAACTCGTACTCCGTCGCCGTGAGGTCCAACGGGTCTCCTCGGGTCGGGGGCCGGACACCCGCGACGGTAGCCGCAGCCTCCGACACCGACGTGTGCACCTGCCGGCTCCGTCGCGGTCGCGGACCGTTGCCGAGCGCCCCGGCCGGGTGCATCGTGTGGGTGGTGGCCCCGCGTCCCGGGGCCGGGGGAGGCATTCCATGGACAGCCCGGTACGCCTCGAGCTCGCCGAGCTCGACGCCGACGCCGAGCGGCTCGACGAGCTGACCGGCTACCTACGGCAGGAGCTCCTGGAGTTGGACGTTGACGACGTCACCGCCGTCCGGGCCGGCCCGCCGCCCCCCGGGGCGCGTGCCCTGGACGTCCTCGTCGTCGGCGGCCTGCTGGTCAAGCTCGCCGACACCGCTGCGCTGCGCTCGGTCGTGTCCGCCGTACGCCGCTGGCTGTCCCGCGGTGACGGCGGCACGCCCCGTACGGTCCGGGTGGAGATCGGCGGGGACGTCATCGAGCTCTCCGCTGCCTCCGACGCCGATCAGGAGCGGTTGGTGGAGCTCTTCGTCGAACGGCACTCGGGAGCCGGGAGCTGAGGTGACCGGGCGGCGCAGGGCCCTGGTCGTCGCCAACAGCGCGTACGACCACGAGGGTCTGCAGCACCTTCGCTCGCCGGCCGCGGACGCGGACGCCCTCGCCGAGGTGCTCGGTGACCCCGCCGTCGGGGACTTCAGCGTCGACGTGGTCCACAACGAGCCCTCGTACGAGGTCCAGGCCAGGGTCGAGGACCTGTTCGCGGACAGCCGGCCGGACGACCTGGTGCTGCTGCACTTCTCGTGCCACGGGCTGAAGAGCGAGTCGGGCGAGCTGTTCTTCGCCGCTCGCAACACCCGGCCCGACCGGCTCGGCTCCACGGCCGTGCCGGCCGACTTCGTGCAGCGGTGCATGCGGTCGAGCCGCTCCCGCAGCATCGTCCTGCTGCTGGACTGCTGCTACGGCGGCGCCTTCGGCCAGGGCGTGGCGGTGCGCGCGGCCGGGGACGTCAACGTCCTGGACAGCTTCCCCGGGGGGCGCCTGGGAGGCGGGCGCGGGCGAGCGGTGATCACCGCCTCCAGCGCGATGGAGTACGCCTTCGAGGGGGACCACCTCGCCGACGACCGCAGCCGCGAGCCGTCGGTGTTCACCGGCGCGCTGGTCGAAGGGCTGCGCTCCGGGGACGCGGACCGCGACGAGGACGGGTGGGTCTCCCTCAACGAGCTGTACGACTACGTCTTCGACCGGGTCAGGGAGCGCAACCCGAACCAGACACCCAGCCGCGACATCGAGATGCAGGGCGAGTTGTACGTGGCACGCAGTCGTCGCCGCCGGGTCGTCGCCGCGCCCGTGCCCGCCGAGCTCGCGGCGGCTGCGGCGGACTCGAACCTCTACACCCGCCTCGGCGCCGTCGCCGAGCTGCGGAGCCGCGTGCTCGCCGACGACGTCCCCGTCGCCATGGGTGCGTACGAGCTGCTGGCGGACGTGGCGCGCACCGACGTGCGGTACGTGGCCGAGGCCGCGCAGGCCGCGCTGCGCGAGGCGGACCTCGGCGTCGCGGTCGGCGCGGTGGCCTTCGGCCGGGTCCCTCAGGGGGCCACGGTCGAGCGGGTGGCCGTGCCGCTCGGCGGGCCTGCGCTGGCCCGCGCGTGCTCGGTCGAGACGTCCGACCGGCGGGTGCTCGTCGAGGAGGTGGCGGACGGGCTTCGGGTCGGCCTGGACACCACCCGTACCGGCGTGGTGGAGGCGACGGTCACGCTGACCGGGCCGACCGGTCGGACGGTCGTCGCGGTGACGGGTGAGGTCGTGCCGGCCGAGGAGGGCCACGGCGAGGCGGGCTCCACGGCAGGCAGCGCGACACCCGGGTCGGTCGAGAAGGGTCGCGGTGTGCACGCGGCCGCCGACGTGGGTGCCGGCGCAGCTGCCGCCACGACACCCGGTTTGGGCACCGGCGGCGCGCCACCACCCTCGTCGACCGGCCGGTCCCGGCCCGGTCCGGCGGCGGGGCCGGGGGCAGCCGAACCGGGGCCGCCGGTGACCCCTCCTGCCGCCGCACGGGCGGCGGAGTCGACGGGCCGGTCGCCGCAGCGGCTGCGCCGTCCGGGCTCGGTCCCGGTCCTGGCCGCGGTACTGGTCACCGCCGCGACCGGCCTCGCGAGCATCGTCCTCGGCTACCGCGTGCTCGTGGAGCGGGACCAGGATGCGTGGGAGGCGGCCGGCTTCGTCCTCGTCGTGCAGCTCACGATCTACGCGGCCTTCCGGCTGGTGCAGTCGGCCGTGGAGGGCGGGGCGGGGCTCCGGCCGGTGCTGCTCATGACCTCCGGCGTCCTCGCGCTGGTGATGGCGGCCCTTGCATGGTCGGACCTCTACGAGCGCTGGCCCGTCACGCTGTTCTGGCTGGTCGACGGGGTCGTGGCCGTCGTCGCCGCTGTCAAAGCGCCCGCTGTGCCGCGCCGGGCCCTCGAGCTGCCGCTCGGTCTCGCCGCAGCGGCGATCGGGGGCCTCGGCCTCGTCTTCATCGTGCAGGACTGGGACGCCGCCCTGTCACCGGTGACCGGAGCCCTCGGGTACTGGCTGATCGTCCTCGGGGTGGGCCTGCTGGTGCTGGCCCGCCTCGGGCCGGTGGTCCGGTCGAGTGCCACCGAGGACGGGTACTGAGCCGAGGCCGGCGGCGGGGCACGTACCTGACTCGGGCTCCCATCCGAGCGGATGCCGCCGACATGGGCCTGCGCCTCGGTGAATGGGGGCGTGCCGCGGCGCCTTCACCGCGCTGCGCACCCACTGACGCGGATGCCGTGATCATTTGTGGCGGCGGCCAGGGCGAGGCCGGGGGTCAGGTGACGGCGGCGAAGCGCTCGCAATCCACGGTGTCACCGCAGACGATGAGCAGGTCGCCCTCGCGGACGAGCGTCTCGGGCCGGGCGTAGACGAAGTCGGTCCCCGGACGCTTCGTCCCCACCACGGTGATCTTGTAGCGGGAGCGGAGCGCCGACTCGGCGAGCGTGCGGTTGACCGACTCGCGAGGGGGGCGGGTCTTGACGATCGCGAAGCCGTCGTCGAACTCGATGAAGTCGATCATCTTGCCGGTCACGAGGTGCGCGACCCGCTCGCCCATGGCCCGCTCGGGGTAGACGACGTGGTGTGCGCCTACCCGTTCCAGGATCCGGCCGTGCTCGGCGCTGATGGCCTTGGCCCAGATCTCGGGGATCGCCAGGTCGGAGAGCACGGCCGTGGTGAGCAGGCTGGCCTCGATCTGGTCGCCGATGCCGACGACGGCCCGGCCGAAGTCCTGCGCCCCGATCTGCTGCATCGCCTCGATGTCGGTCGAGTCGGCCTCGACGACGTGGGTCAGCGTGTTCGCGTGCCGCTGCACCACCTGGGGACGTGAGTCGACGGCGAGCACCTCGTGCTCGAGCGTCTCGAGCGACTTGGCCAGGGCCAGGCCGAATCGGCCGAGCCCGATGACGAGGACCGGGTCACGGTCCGGCCGGATGGTGCGGTTGGTGCGTGGCATGAGTCCTACCCCACGATCGGTCGCTCTTCGGGCCAACGGTAGAGCCGGTCGCGGCTACGCAGCGCGAGCGCGGTCGCGGCGGTGATCGTGCCGACCCGGCCGACGTACATGAGGACGACCAGTGTCCACTGGGCGCTCGGCACGAGGTCGGCCGTGATCCCGGTCGACAGGCCGACGGTGCCGAAGGCCGACGCCGCCTCGAAGAGCACCGCGTCGAGGGAGAACCGGCTGTCGGCAAGCAGGACCATCGTGCCCAGCGCCACCACGGCGAGCCCGAGCAGCGCGACGGTGAGGGCTTGGCGCTGGGACCTCGGGTCGACCCGGCGAGTGCCGACGGTGACGTCCCGCTGGCCGCGGATCTCGGCGAGGATCACGAACGCCAGCAGGGAGAACGTCGTCACCTTGATGCCGCCGGCGGTGCCGGCGCTGCCGCCGCCGATGAACATCAACGCGTCGGTGACGGCCAGCGTCTCCGACCGCATCGAGCCGTAGTCCACGCTGTTGAAGCCTGCGGTGCGCGGCATGACCGACTGGGTGATCCCGGCGAGCACCCGGTCGGCGCCGTCCAGGTGCCCGAGCGTCGCCATGTTGCCGCTCTCGAAGAACACCACGGCGAGGAAGCCGACGAGCAGAAGCAGTGCCGTCATGCCCACCGTCAGCTTGGTGTGGATGGTCCAGCTGCGCGGGTCGCGCCAGGCCCGGCGGAGCTCCAGCAGCACCGGGAAGCCGATGCCGCCCACGATCACCGCCAGGCAGATGGGCAGGCAGACCCACCAGTCGGCCACGAAGCGGATCAGGCTGTTGCTGTACAGGGCGAAGCCGGCGTTGTTGAACGCCGAGACCGCGTGGAAGAAGCCGTGCCACAGCGCCGTACGCGGGGGGTAGTCGTAGGCGACCAGGAAGCGGGTCGTCAGTACTGCGGTCAGCGCGACCTCGCAGGCGACCACGAGCACCGCCACCCGGGTCACCACGCCGCGCACGTCGCCCAGCTCGAGGGTGCGCGTCTCGTGCTGGGTCCGCAGCCGCGTCCGCAGGCCGAGCCGCCGAGCCACGAGCAGGCCGAGCAGCGAGGCCCCGGTCATGATGCCGAAGCCGCCGATCTGGATGAGCGCGAGGATCACGCCCTGCCCGAACGGCGTCCAGTAGAAGGGCGTGTCGACGACGGTGAGACCGGTGACGCAGGCGGCGGACACCGCGGTGAACACGGCGACGAGCACCGGCGGCCGCCCCTCCGGCGTGCTCGCGAACGGCAGCGACAGCAGCACGCTGCCGACCGAGATGACGAGCAGGAAGCCCATCGGGATCAAGCGGGCGGGGTGGCCGAGCACGCCGGACAGCCGCACTGTCGCCTCCCCCCGCCGACCTCGTCGCCGAGACGCTACGCCTGGGCAAACCTACGATGAGCCGGTGGCGGGCGGGTGGACCTTGACGGTACGGGCCGGCACGGTCGCCGTGGCCGTGCCGGCCGTCCTGCTCGCCGGCTGCTCCGCCGACGACGAGCCTGGGGTCGAGGTCGCCCCCGTGGCTCTCGGCACGGTGGTCGAGGTCGTCGAGGCGCCGGCCACCGTGACCGCCCGCGCTTCGGCGTCGCTGACCGCGCCGGCGGACGGCCTGGTGGCGGAGGTCCTGGTGCCCGACGGGCAGCCCGTCGGTGCCGGGGCGGTGGTGCTGCGCATCGACTCCCCGCAGGCGGAGCAGGCACTTCAGAACGCGCTCGAGGCGGACGCGCAGGCAGCCGCGTCCGCCGACGTGTCCGTCCCGGGCATCGCGCCGTCCCAGGCCGCGTCGCAGGCCGACGCGCGCGCCGCGGAGTCGATGGAGGCCGCCCGGGCGGCCGCGGCACAGATCCCGGACGAGGCCGCCCGGGCCCAGGCGCTGGCCGCGCTGGCGCGGGCCGAAGCCGACTACGCGGCGCTGCGCGCCGACGCCGAGCGGGCGGTGCAGCGCTTCAACGCCGGCTTG
>DATHTV010000035.1:0-18321 GCA_035462845.1 Jiangellales bacterium | reverse complement strand
CGACGCGGCGCCGCGGGACGGCGATGAGCCGCGCTACCCGGACCGGGTCCGTCACCGCCCCGACCGCCCGCAGCTCCGCGTGCAGGTCGCGGGCGGCGGACTCGATCCGGTCGAGCAACCCCGGCACGTCGCCGACCGGCGCGTCGACGGCCAGCGCCACGGCGAGCGCGCGCCGCCCTCGTCGTACGGCCGCGTCGAGGTCGCGGCGCAGCCGCGCCACCTCCCCCGAGGTGCCGCGAGCGCGGGCCTGGACCGCCAGACCGGCGCGGTCGACCACAGGGGCGACGGCCCGCCGCGCGGCCCGTAGGCCGAGCACGACCGCGGTCACGAGCGCACACGAGACGAACGCCAGGACGGCGAGGACGGCCAACACCAGCTCCACGAGGTCAGGGTACGTCCACGCGCTCCCGGCCGTCGCGGTCGTCGGCCCCTGGACGCCCACCGCGGCAGGCGCACAGGTCGGGCAGGCCCGTCCCCCCGGTCTCGACCCTGTTCAAGACCCTGCCATCCAGGAGCCCATCCAGGTCCCTGGCCTCAGGACCCCTGGCCGGACCTGCCCGACACCCCGAGACTGCCCGGGACCCCGGACACAACCCCCGCTCGTCCCGGACAATGCGACGCACACCGGTGCGGCCGCAGGGGCGGCCACGGGGCAGAGAGAGCCTGGCGAGCAGGGAGGGAGCCGGACGTGGCACGAGGACCGGGTCGGGACCAGCTCGCCCCTATGGAGAGGGTCATCCGGCTGATCACCGTGCTCGCCGCGCGGACGACGCCGGTGCCGACCGAGGAGCTCGTCCAGGTCGGTGGCTACGGCTCGGACGACCCCGACGACGCCAAGCGGATGCTCGGCCGGGACCTGTCCCAGCTCAACCGGACCGGGTGGGACATCCGCAACGTGGCCCCTCCGGGGGAGGCCGGCCGCTGGCAGCTGCACGCCCGCGACAACCGTCTGCAGGTGCGCCTCACCCCCGCCCAGCGACTCGAGCTGGCCAGGGCGGCCCGCGCCGCGGGCCGGCCCGGGCTCCGCGGACCGCTGGGCGCGGGACCCGAGGCGGCCGAGGCGTGGCGGGCCGACGGACCGGTGGTCCTGGCCGACGACGAGGCCACCAGCGCGACGCTGTCGGCGGCGCTGCGGGCGGTGTCGCGGCACTGCCTGGTGCGCTTCACCTACAAGGACGTCGAGCGCGTCGCGCATCCCTGGGCAGTACACCCCGGCCCGTCCGGCTGGTACCTGCGGGCACGCGAGGTCGGCTCGGAGACGGTCAAGGAGTTCGTCGTCAGCCGGATCAGCGACCTCGTGCTCGACCGGCCCGGGACCGCCGAGCTGCCGGCCGGCGCCCCGCGCCCTCAGCTCGACCCGCTGCGGTGGCAGGTCGACCCGCCCCTGACGGCGGTGGTGGAGACCAGCCCGGAGCACCGGGCGCAGGTCGAGCACCTGCTCGGCGAGGCGCGCACAGCCGACGAGCGCGACGACCGCCTCCGGCTCGAGTACGAGGTGACCCATCGGGGCCCGTTCCGCTGGCGCCTGTACGAGCTGGGGCCGCGGGTCCGCCTCGTGGGCCCCGACGCGCTGCGGGCCGAGGTCGCCGCCGAGCTGGAGGCGATCGTGCGGGGTGGCCGGTGAACGTCAGCCGCTACGTGGAGCGGGTGGGGCGGCTCCCCCAGGTGGTCGGGCTGCTGTCCCTCCACCCGGACGGATTGTCACTCGCCGAGCTGGCCGCCGAGCTGGGTGTCGACCCCGACCAGCTCCGCGAGGACGTGCTGGCCTGGTACCGGGTGGACCTGGTCGAGTACGGCGTGACCGCCTACCAGGAGCCGGTCCTCGAGTTCGTCGGCAGCGACGGCGAGGAGGCCGATCCGCGTCGCGCGGCGGTGCTTCGGCTGGCGTCCCCGCGACCGGAGCGCGAGCTCGGGGTGGAGCACCTGGGCGCCGGGGATCTCGCCACGCTCTACCGCGCCGGCCGCGACCTGCTGGCGCTGGAGCCGGACAACAGCGACCTCGCCGCGGCCCTGGAGGCGCTCGAGCTCTCCCTCCTCCCCGACCCCGGCTCGCCGGCCGCGGGAGCCGAGGACGCGACCGCACGGGTACTCGCCACCGCCGTCGAGGCCCACCGCCGCTGCCGGGTGGTCTACGCGCGTGCCTGGCACCCCGGCGTGCGGGAGAACGTCCTGGAGCCCTACCGGCTGACCCGCACCCGGCGGGGGTGGGAGCTCGACGCCGGTCGCCCCGGCGACGTCGGACGGGTCCGTACGTACCTGGTGTCGGGGATCCGCGAGGTCGAGGTCCTGCCCGAGGTCGTCGAGCCGCCGGCCGACGTGGACGCTCTCATCGAGGTCAACCGGGCCCGGACCGAGGTCGTGCTCGTGGTGCCGCAGCAGGCACGCTGGGCGGTGGACCGCTTCGCCGAGCACGTCGAGGTCCTGCAGGAGGACGAGGACAGCGTCAAGCTGCGTGCAGCGATGCTGCCGCCGGTCGACCAGCGGGTCGGGCTGATCCTCATCACGGCCGGCCCCGAGGCGTACGTCATGGAGCCGGACGGGCTCCGGGCGGCCGGGGTCGACCTGGCCACCGACCTGCTCGCCCACCACCGACGTCCGTGACCTCCAGCCCGTACGGCCCCGGAGGTATCCACGGCGCCCTGCCCGCCTCCTCCTGCGAGAGGCCGCAGGCACAGGCGCTGCGGCCGGAGAGCCCGAGAGGGCAGCGAGGAGCGACACGATGTCGACCTACGTCGGGACCAGCGCCACCGGTGTGACGAGCACCAGCACCACCACGACGAGCGGGGCGGTTCGCACGCGCGGCCGCCGCTGGGCGGCGATCGCCGGAGCCGCGGCGACCACCGCCGTCGTCGCCGGCAGCATCGCGCTGCTCACGCCGGGCACCTCACCGGCTCCCCCGGCGTCTGGCAGCGCCGCGACCGCGGCGGAGTCGGCCCGGCTGACCGCGGCCGCGGACGCGCACTGGGTGTCCGCCGTGCAGCCGCAGGTCCTCGCCGCTGACGCCGCCCGGCTCTCCGGTCAGGCAGCGGCGTACCAGCAGGGCGTGACGACCCGGACGACGTCCGCCGAGACGGCCCGGCTCAGCGGGCAGGCGGCGGCGCACGAGCAGGTCCAGGCCGGATCGGTCACGTCGGCCGAGACGGTCCGGCAGCAGCTCCTGGCGACCCGGAACCGCTGAGCTCGCCGGCGGGGAGCGGCACCAGCCGGGCGAGGGCGGTGAGCGCGAGGTCGACCGCCTCGTGCCGAGGCGTCTCCGCCGCGCGAGCGGTCAGCCGGGCAGCCAGGTCCGGCCCCAGCGCGCTCCGCAGGTTCGAGGTCGCCCGCAGCAGCGGCTCGGCTCCCGAGCCCGCGACCGCCGAGGCGTCCGGCGCCGCGTCGGCGACCATCAGCAGAAGGTAGGCGTCCTGCTCGGCGCCCTGCCCGCCCAGCAGCATCGCGACGTTGCGCAGGGTGGTCCACTGCTGGGTCCAGCCCCCCGTGCGCAGCCAGTGGTGGATGACCTCCGCGTAGGCGGACGCCGCCTCCCGGACGTCGCCCTCGCGGGCGGCGACGGACGCCAGGGTGAGCCGCGCGACCTGCTCGACGAAGGATGCGCCGCTGCGCCGGGCGAGGTCGATCGCCCGGCGCAGGTGGACGGCGGCCTCCGGCGAGCGGTCCAGAGCAAGGACCTCGCCGCGGACGTACGCCGCGTACGCCCGCAGCGTCGGGGAACCGCTGCGGGCCGCCAGGCCGTCGGCCCGGTCGAGCAGTCGCAGGGCCTCGTACCGCCGCCCCGCGTACCCGGCGGCGAGCGCGGCGGTGGCCAGCGCGTCGGAGCGCTCCGGCGGGTCACCCGCGCCGGCGAGGGCGTGTCGCTCGGCGTCGCCGAAACGCCCCTCGAACAGGTCGAGCACGCCCTCGACCTGGCTGGCCGCGTGGCGGTCCGCGCCCGGCCGGGCGAGACGCCGCACCCGGGTGACCAACGCACGGGCCAGGTCGCGCCTGCCCAGTCGCCAGGCGCCCGTCGCCGCGGCGGTCAGCGCCCCGGCGGCCTCCGCGGTCTGGTCGATCCCCGGCAGCTCGGCCGTCTCCAGCGCCCACGACCAGACCTCGCCGTGCTCCCGCCAGATCGAGAAGTCGGCGAAGCGGGCCATCAGCGTGGCGGCTGCGGGCACGTCGCCGCGGGCCAGCATCGACCTGCGGGCGGCCCTGATCGTGGGCAGCGCCGCGACCAGCCGCGTCTCCCACTCCGGTTCGTCCGATCCGGCGAGGCCGGCGGCCGCCTGCGTCACCAGGTCGAGCACCCACGTCGAGAGCATGTCCTCGGCCGACGCCTTCTCGCCGTGCCCCGAGAGCTGCTCCAGGCCGAAGGCCCGGAGGCTCTCCAGGAGCCGCAACGACGGCCGGGGCCCACCCGGCTCCGCGACCACCATCGAGCAGTCGACGAGCCGGCTCACCGCTGCGGCCGGGTCCGTCCCCGGCTCCAGCGATGCAGCCACGTACTCGGCCAGGGACAGCTCGAACCGGTCGGGCACCACGGACAGGTGCCGGAAGAGCCGCCGCTGGGCCTCCCCCAGCAGGTCGTAGGACCAGGCGATCGTCCCGCGCAGCGTCCCGTGCCGGTCGTCACCGGCCCGGCGCGAGCGGCCGATGTCCAGCTGCCGGGACAGCCGGGCCGGCAGCCCGGCGAGCCCCACCGCGGGCAGCCATGACGCGGCCAGCTCCAGGGCCAGGGGCAGGCCGTCGAGCCGACGGCAGACCTCGGCGAGCTCCTCGGCGGTCGCCCCGCCGACGTCGGCGGATCCCGTGGCGCGGGCGGCACGGTCGCGGAACAGCCGGACGGCGGCGGAGTCCTCGAGCGCCGGGTCGTCGGGCGGCGGGACCGGCAGCGGGGCGAGCCGGTGCACCCACTCCCCCGGCACGCCGAGCGGTTCCCGGCTGGTGGCGAGGATCCGTACGCCGGGGGCGGCCGCCAGGACCCGCTCGGCGAGGCGGCCGACCACGTCCACCACGTGCTCGCAGTTGTCCAGCACCAGCACGAGCTGTCGGGCGGCGAGGTGCTCGCACACGGCCGCCACCAGGTCGTCACCGCGGACCGCGAGCAGCTCGGCCAGCACGAAGCCGATCGAACCCGGGTCCTGCACCTGCGCCAGCTCCGCGAGGACGACGCCGTCCGGGTGGTCGTCCTGGACGCGGTGGGCCAGCTCGAGCGCCAGGCGCGTCTTGCCCACCCCCCCGGGTCCGACCAGGGTCACGCACCGCTCCGAGCCGAGGAGCGGCCGGAGCCGCCGGAGGTCCTCCTCGCGCCCGAGCAACGGGGTCAGCGGGGTCGCCACCCGCGTCGTGGCGCGGCGGGGAGCCTGTCTTGGCGGGGACGGTACGTCGAGGTCCCCGGCGGCCACAGCCCGTTCCAGCTCGTCCAGCGCGGGCGTGGGCCGCAGGCCGGCCTCCTCGTCGAGTCTCCGCCGGAAGCCGCGCGCAGCCGCCAGGGCGTCGGCGGCCCGGCCGGAGGCGGCGAGTGCGCGCACGAGCAGCAGCAGGGTCGCCTCCCGCAGCAGTTGCTCGGTCGCGGCCCGGGATGCCAGGTCGACGACGGCGGCCGCCGGCTCGCTGCGCAGGCGCGCGTCGAGCAGCAGGTCGACGAGGTCCAGCCGCAGCTCCTCCAGCCGTACTGCCTCGGCCGCGAGGGCCGGGACGGCCTCGAACTCCCCCAGCGCGCGGCCCCGCCACTCCCGCAGGACCCCGCCGACCAGCCGGGACACCGCCACGGGATCGGCGCCGCGGGCCCTCGCCTCCCGCGCTGCGGTGACGGCCCGGTGGGCGTCGACCGCGTCCGGGGGCAGGTCGAGCCGGTAGCCGCCGTGGTCGCGGACCAGCAGGTCCCCGTACGGGTCGAGGTGGGCGCGCAGCCTCGACAGGTGGCTCTGCAGGCTGTTGCCCGCTACGGCCGGAGGGTTCTCGGCCCACAGCGCGTCGACGAGGGCGGACACGGTGACCGTGCGTCCCGCCGACAGGGCCAGCACGGCCAGCGCCGCCCGGCGGCGCCCACCCGGCACCTCGACGTCGCGGCCGTCGACGCGCAGGCGCAGCGGTCCGAGCACACCGACCTCGACCTCGCCCACCACTCCCCCGACTCTCGCAGGTCCGCTGCTCGTGCTCCTCGGCCCGGCCACCGTGACAGCGCCGTGCCAGCCCCGTTCACGCGGCTCCCCCGAGTCTGGCAGCGGTGCCGAGACCCGGCACCGTACGAGAGGAGAGCACGACATGACCACCACCGACACCTCCACGGACACCGCGACCGCCGGCGAGGCGACCGGCCCGGCGGTGGACCTCGCCCGGGTGGAGGCCTTCGCCGTCCGCATCGCGAGCGACGCGGCCACGGCCAAGGCAGGGGCCCTGGCCTACCTCGGGGACCGGCTCGGCATCTGGGCGGCGCTGGCGGGGGCGGGCTCGACCACCAGCACCGAGCTGGCCGCCCGGACCGGCCTGCAGGAGCGCTACCTGCGCGAGTGGCTCGCCACCCAGGCCGCCGTCGGCTACGTGGACCACGACGCGGCGACCGGCCGGTTCGAGCTGCCGGTCGAGCACGCCGCGGTGCTCGCGGACGAGACGTCACCGGCCTTCTACGGCTTCGCCTTCGAGGTCAACGTCGGGCTGTACGCGGCGGTGGACCGCGTGGAGGACGCGTTCCGCACCGGCGCCGGCATCCCGTGGGGCGAGCACGACGCCCGCCTCCACCGCGGCGTGGACCGCTTCTTCCGGCCGCTGTACGAGCGCAGCCTGGTGGGTGAGTGGCTGCCGGCCGTGCCGGGGGCGGTCGAGCGGCTGACCGCGGGCACCCGCGTGCTGGACGTGGGCTGCGGCCACGGGAGCGCGGTCCTGATCATGGCGGAGGCCTTCCCGGCCTCGACCTTCGTCGGCATCGACCCGCACGAGGAGTCGATCGCCGCCGCCCGGGCAGCGGCCGAGGCGGCCGGCGTCGCCGACCGGGTCGAGTTCCGGGTGGCGTCGGCCGAGGACGAGGCGGGGGGCCAGTACGGGCTGGTCTGCTACTTCGACTCCTTCCACCACGTCGGCGACCCGGAGGCCGCGGCGCTCCGGGCCCGGGCGGCCCTCGCGCCCGGCGGCGCGCTCATGCTGGTCGAGCCGCGGGCGCAGGACCGGGTGGCGGACAACCTCGACCTGGTCGGGCTGACCTACTACGGCGCCTCCGTGCTGGCGTGCGTGCCCGACGCCGTCGCCCAGGGGGCCCAGGACGCCCTGGGTGGCCAGGCCGGCTTCGAGCGGTTGAGCTCGGTCCTCACCAGGGCGGGCTTCGGCACCGTGCGGCTCGCGGCGACCGCCGACTTCAACATGGTGGTCGACGCCCGGGCCTGACCGATCTGCTGATCACGGACGGATCGTCGCCGGGCGAGGCCTCGGCGACGATCCGTCCAGGATCAGCGGGCGCCAGCCGGGAAGCCGAGCCGCCCGCGGGTGAGCACCAGGAGCACCAGCACGCCGCCGAGCAGGGTGCCGAGGATCGCGAGGTCGACCGCCGGCCCGTCGTCGAGGAGGTACAGGTTGTCCAGGGCGGCGGTGAAGCTGCCGTGCAGCAGCACGCACAGCAGCAGGCTGCGCGTCCGGTTCCACAGCCACGTGTAGTAGAAGACGAACAGCAGCGGCCCGACCGCCGCGGCACCGTAGATCGGCAGGTGCCACCCTCCCCACACCAGCCCGAGCAGCAGCGTCGCCACCACGGGCGAGTGGACGGCCTGGAAGCGGTCCAGCGCGAAGCCGCGCCACCCGGGCTCCTCCTGGCCGCCGCCGACGAGCGCCACGACGACGAACGTGCCGGCGTACGCGAGCAGCGCCCCGCCGAGCCGGCCGGTGTCCACGGGCTCGCCCACCGCCGCAAGCACGACGTTGACGGTGACGAAGAGCAGGGCGGGGAGCCCCAGCGCGTACGCCCAGAAGCGCAGCGGCACCCGCCAGTGCCACAGCGGCCGGATCCAGTCGCGGAGCGAGCCTCCGGTCCAGACGGTCACCAGCGCTGCCGCCGCTGCGGGACCGAACGCCCCCAGGGCCAGCACCGGCATGCCGCCGCCGAGAACCAGCCCGGGCACCCACACCGCCCACGACATCGCGTACGCCAGGACGACGAACGCGGCGAGCGGATGGCGTCGCGCGAGGCGGATCGGAGCGGGCGTGTCGGGCACGGTGTCGAACGCCCGGTCGATGGCCGTTCGGGGACGTGTGGGTGGGGCAGTCATCGGGAGCTCCCGGGTCGGTGGCTCCCAGACAACTCCGGACACCTCGCCCACGGAACGGCCGGAGGTCCCCGGCGAGGGGACCTCACGGCCGTGCGTTCAGCTGCACGTTCAGCCGGGCGTTCAGATGAAGAGCAGCTGGGCGCCGTCCGTCTTCTCGATGAAGTCGGCCGCGCTGATGATGCCCTCGACGTCCTCGCGCAGGTCGTCCTCGTCGAGCTTCATCATGTCGGCCGAGAGGCGGCAGGCCCAGAGGTGGCCGCCCGCGGCCACGATCTGCTCGAGGAAGTCGGGCACCTCGGGGACGCCGAGGTCGGCGATCTGCTTCTTGAGCATCGCGGTCGCGGGGCCGGTCATCATCGGCGCGAGGGCCTGCGGCAGCCGCATGTCCCTGAGCGGCAGGTGCATCGCCGCGTTGCCGGCCGGGCTGAACTTCAGGTCGTTCATCCGCGACTTCATGATCATGTCGAAGCCCCAGAAGGTGAAGAACATGTGCGTCTCCACACCCTCGCCGAGTGCGGCGTTGGCGAGGATCAGGCCGGGGTAGGCCATGTCCAGGTTGCCCTTGGAGCAGATGATCGCGAGCTTGCGCTCGGTCCCCTCGTCGTCGTCGAAGCTGGGGATGATCGGAGCCGGCTGCGTCGTGGTGTCGGTGGTCATCGTGCGTGGTCCTCTCGGGTGCAGGGGATGAGAGCCGGGTCAGACGCAGCCGTGCGGCTTGGGGAGCCCGGCGATGTAGGCCATCTTCTTGGCCGGCTTCTTGGGGAACAGTGCGAACTGCTGCTTGGTGGGGACGCCGCCGACGGTCTGGACCCGGCGCGTCGTCGCGGTCTCGCCCTGCTCCTTGAAGTCCGCGCGCAGGAAGCGGATGACCTTCCAGTGGTCCTCGGTGAGGTCGACGCCGATGTTGGCGGCGAGGACCTTGGCCAGCTCCTCGTCCCATTCGTCGTACTCGGTCAGGAAGCCCTCGTCGTTCACGTGGACGTCGCGGCCGTTCAGTGTCGTGACAGGCATGTCAGCGCCCCTCCTTCGGGGTCGTGGTGGATGGGTACGCGGTGGAGCCGGGCGGCGCCTCGCCGAGGGTGTGCAGCATCGCGAGCAGGCGGGCGAGGCCACGACGGGTCTGCGGGTCCCGCATGTCGCGGAGCAGACCCAGGACGGAGGGTGGCGCCACCGGGTGGTCCTCGCCCTCCTGGACCGTGACCATCGTCCGTCGCAGCATCGTCATGATCTCGGGCTGGGTCATCTGCTTGACCGTCTGCAGGATGAGCACGACGTTGTCCCCCAGGGCGCGGACGTCCTCCTCGCTGAAGGAGGTGACCACGCGGTCGGCGATGTCCATGCCGCCGCGGGCGAAGACGAAGTAGCCCTTGTCCTCGAGGTCCTGCAACCGGGTCGTGAGCGCCTCCAGGGCGGGGCCGGCGAGGTGGGTGGCGTCGGTGCCCAGCGCGGCCAGCCCTTCGAGCTGCGCGAGCAGGGACTCCAGCGTCGACACGTTGCGGGCGAGGGTCCGGCCCAGGCGGGCCAGGTCCTCGACGGTGACGTCGGCGCTGAGCGCTTCCAGCTCGTCGGAGACCGCTGCGAACGCGTCCCGGGCCACGGGCGCGAGGTCGTGGGTCAGCTCGGTCCAGCGCTCCCGCTCCTCCCGCTGGCGACGGAGCTCGTCCGCGATGGCGTCGACCTGGGCGGTGAGCCGGTCGAGCTTGTCCTCGACGGTCAGGTTCTGCGGGTCCGGGCCTGACTGGGCGGCGGCCTGGGTGCTCGTGCTCATCGCGCCGCCCCCACGGTCTCGGCCGTCTCCTTGCCGGCCATCGACATCAGCGCGGGGAGGGGGAGCTCCTTGCCGGGGAGCAGGACGTTCCAGTACATCCAGCGGAACATCAGCTTGCCCCAGTGGTTCAGCTCGGACTCCTTGAGCAGGCTGAACGGGCCGATCCCCGGGAGCGGGTACTTGCCGGGCAGCGGCTCGGTGTCGTAGTTGAAGTCGATCAGTAGGCCCTTGCCGTGCCCGGACTCGATGAAGCAGTTCGCGTGCCCGTCGAAGTGCTTGGTCATCGGCCGGCCGTGGACGTGCTCGACGAAGTTGTCCGGGAACAGGTCCATCTGGAAGTGGGCGACCGAGCCGGCCTTGGACGCCGGGATGTTCGACGCGTCGCCGACCGCGAAGATGTTGTCGTACGCCTTGGAGAGCAGCGTGTGCTTGTCGACGGGCACGTAGTTGAGCTCGTCACCGAGGCCGGAGCGAGCGACGTAGTCGGCGCCCATGTTGAGTGGGATGGTCACGAGCAGGTCGAAGGGGACCTCGCGCTCGTCCATCGACACCAAGGTCTTGGCCTCCGTGTCGATCCGGTCGATCATGAAGTCGGGCTCGACCGTGACCTTGCGCTCCTCGAGCATGCCCCCCAGGTGTCGCGACGCGACCGGCTTGGTGAAGGCCCCCTCGAGCGGGGTCACGTAGACGATCTCCACCCGGTCCCGCATGCCTCGGTCGGTGAAGAACGCGTCGGCGAGGAACGTGAACTCCAGCGGCGCGACCGGGCACTTGATCGGCATCTCGACGACGTGCACCGCGAGCCGGCCGCCGTCCCAGGTGGCCAGCTTGTCGCGCAGCGCCGTAGCCCCGTCCAGCGTGAAGAAGTCGAAGATGCTCTTTCGCCACTCCTCCTCGGCCATGCCCGGCGTCTGGTCGGGACGGGGGCTGGTGCCGGTCGCGACGACGAGGTAGTCGTAGGGCAGCTCCCGTCCGTCGGAGAGGAGGACCTTGTTCTCGTCGGGCAGCACCCGGTCGATCTCCGCCAGGACGAGGTCGACGCCGTCGGGGATGAACCGCCGGCGCGGTTTCACCACGTCGTCCGGCGTGTAGGCACCGAACGGGATGAGCAGGTAGCCCGGCTGGTAGTGGTGGGTGTCGTCCTGGTCCACGACCGTGATCCGCCACTCGTCGCGCGGCAGGCGCGGCCGCAGCTTGTTGACGGCCATGGTCCCGGCGGTGCCTGCGCCGAGCACGAGCAGGTTCTTCATGCGTGTCTCCTTCAAGGGGTGCGCACGCCGACGCGGGACAGCGCTGCGGCAACGCGTGGGAGGGCCGCCAGCACGGCGTCCCTGGCCTCGGGGTCGAGGTGGTAGAGATCGGGGTCGTCGTCTCCCCGGGGCGCGAGCCCGCCGGCCAGGACCATCGCGACCAGCCGGTCGCCCGACCGCACGTACGAGCGGGCGCACTCGAAACCGAGGGCGCCGGGACGGAAGCGTGGCTGCAGGTCGAGCTCGTCGGCCAGCGCCCGCCACTCGGCGGCGCACGCTGCCACGGCGGATGGCTCGTCGGCGACGTCCGCGAAGCGCGGGCACGGGTTGGCGACCGGGGTGAGGGGGTGGCCGGACATGTCCGTCACCACCATCATCACGCCGAGCAGCTCGGCGGCGACGGCGACTGCGGCGAGGGCGGCGGCGGTGTCGAGGTCGTCCGGGGCGGAGGTGCCCGCCGCGTCCGAGGACGCGTCCGTTGCGGTGCCGATGGGCGCTGGACGTGTCGGCACGAGGCTCATCGGGTGGGCGGCGGGTGTGGCGGCGGCCGGGGTGGGGCCCAGCCAGCTCGCAGGAGGCGCTGGTGTCGGGGCCTGGTCCGTGGTCAGGGTGGCGTTCGCCGTCATGCCCAGCAGGTCGTCGACGGTCCCCGCCGGGAACCGCCACTGGCGCCCGACCTTGACGGCCCGCAGGCGGCCGTCCGCGGCCATCCGGTAGACGGTCGACTGGTCGATGCCGAGCGCGGCTCCGACCTGGGCCGAGGTCAGCAGCACGCCGGCGGCGTCCGGCGTCGCCGGTCGGTTCCGCGTCCCCTGCATGTCCTGCATGTCCTGCACGCTATGGCCGGTCCTGCAGGCTGCTGCAGAGCAGGACGGCCGAGCCGACCGGGCACTAGGTCCCGTCGAACGCCCGCCGACCGGTCCTGGCTGCCCGGCCGTCGGGATCCCGCCGCCGGGTGTCGAGCGGCCCACCAGGGCGGTCCTCCACCGGTACCGTGAGCCCGTGGTGCGCATCCGCCTGGTGGGGCGGCTGGGACTGGAGGTCGACGGGCGGCCGGCGCGACTCCCGGCGAGTCGGCGCGCCCGCGCCCTGCTGGCGTGGCTGGCGCTGCACCCGGGGTCCCATCCGCGGGCCGAGGTAGCCGCCATGTTCTGGCCGGACGTGCTCGACAGCAGCGCCCGCACCAGCCTGCGCGGTGCGCTGGCCGAGCTGCGGCGGGCACTCGGACCGGACGCGGACGACGTGCTGTCCGCCCGGCGCGACTCCGTTGAGCTGGTCCGCGGTCCGGCCGTGTGGGTGGACACCGATGCGCTCTCCGAGCTGGCCGCCGGCGGCCGCTGGCGGGAGGCGCTGGAGCTCGACGCCGGGCGCCTGGTGCAGGGGCGTCTCCTCCCCGAGGTGGACGACGAGTGGGTCGAGGCCGACCGCGACGAGCACCGGCGTGCCGTCCTGCTGGTACTGGAGCGCGCCGCCACCACGGCCGAGGCCGACGGCGACCTCGCGGTCGCGGTCGACGCCGCCCGTCGGCGGGTCAGGCTGGACCCCCTCTCCGAGCAGGCCGGCCGCGAGCTCGTCCGGCTGCAGGCCGCGGCCGGGGACCGGTCCGGCGCCTTGGCGACCGCGGCGGCGCTGGCGGATCGGCTGCGCCGCGAGCTGCACCTCACCCCGGGCCCCGAGACGCTAGAGCTGGTGGCGCGGCTGCGCGGGGGCCAGCAGGTCCCGAGGCAGCTCCCGTACGGCTCCGGCGTCGGCACCGACGCGATCGCCGTACCTCGGTCGCCGGAAGGAGTGCTCCCCTCGAGCCCTGACCCGGCAGCCACGGGGACGGGAGCATTGCCGTCGCTCACCGAGGGGACGAACGATCCGCCGGCGCCGGTGCACGTCCCACTGCCCCCGGCCGTCGCGCTCCACGACGAGGCGCTCGTCGGGCGGAGTGCGGAGCTGGCGGCCCTGGACGACGTCCGGCGTCGCAGCGCCCATGCCGGCGCGCAGGTGGTCGTCGTGGGCGGCGACGCCGGCATCGGCAAGACCAGCCTGACCGTAGCGGCGGCGCGACAGGCTGCCGCCAAGGGTGCCCTGGTCCTGCACGGTCGGTGCGACGAGGAGGGGCTCGTGCCGTTCGGCCCCTGGGTGGAGGCCCTGGCTCACACCGTGGCCCATCTCGACGACCAGGCCGTCGCCCGGCTCGTGGGCGACAGCGGGCCGGACCTCTCGCGGCTGCTGCCCGGCCTGCGTCGCCGAAGTCCGGACCTGGCCCCGCCCGTGCCGGTCGAGCCGGACACCGAGAGGTGGCGCCTCTTCGACGCGGTGTCCTCAGTTCTCGGCCGCCTGGCCGCGGGCGCGCCGGTCCTGGTGGTCCTGGACGACGCCCACTGGGCGGACCGCTCCACCCTGCTGCTCCTGCGGCACCTGGTACGGGCCCGGCAGGCGGACCCGATCACGGTCGTGCTGACCTGCCGTGACGTGGAGCTGTCGGCCGACGACCCGCTTCACCACCTCCTCGCCGACCTGCACCGTGAGCATGTGCTCACCCGACTCGCCCTCCGTGGCCTGACGGAGCCGGCCGTCGGCGAGATGGTCGCGCGCCGCCGTGGATCCGCAGCTCACGGCTTCGTCCGAGCCCTCTACGAGGAGACGGAGGGGAACCCCTTCTTCGTCGAGGAGATCCTCCGCAACCTGCCCGGGCGAGCCGGGGTGGGACCGCAGCACCTCCCCGAGGGCTTCGACGTCCCGCAGGGCGTCCAAGACGTCGTCCGCCGCCGGCTCGGGAGGCTGCCCGCCCCGGTGCGCGACACCCTCCTGCTCGCCGCCGTGGTGGGGCGCGACTTCGAGCTGCGGCAGCTCGAGCGGATCAGCGACCTCCCCGACGACGACCTGCTCGGTGCGCTGGACCAGGCGGTCACGGCAAGCGTCATCGAGGAGACCGGTGTGGGTCGATACTCCTTCACCCACGCACTGATCCGGTCCGCGCTCTACGACAGCCTGACGCTGACCCGACGGGCCCGTCTGCACGGCGTGGTCGCCCGTGCGCTCGAGGGGCTGTCCAGTCTTGGCGATCCGCGCGCTGCGGCGTCCCGGTCCGGCGAGCTCGCCTTTCACTACCTGGCGGCCGCCGACCCCAGCGTTCTCGAACGGGCGGTGGAGTTCTCCCGCCAGGCGTACGCGGAGGCGATGGCGCAGCTCGCCTACGGGGAGGCGGCGGCGACCGCGGGCCGGGCGGTCGCCGCGCTCGCCCGCGCCGGTCGTGGCGGCCGGGAGATGCTCGGCCTGCTCGTGGACTGGGGCGAGGCGCTCTCGCGGGCGGGCGACATCGAGGCTGCCCGGCAGGCCTTCGCCCGGACCGCCGACCTCGCCCGCGAGCTCGGCGACCGGAGGGCCCTGGCGACCGCGGCCCTCGGGGTGGCCGGGCCCTCCTGGCGGACGTTCGGCCAGGTCGACGAGGAGGCCGTGACCCTCCTCGACGAGGCGTTGACCTCCCTCGAGCCGGACGAGGCCGTGCTGCGGGCCACCCTGCAGGCCCGGCTTGCGATCAAGCTCTACTTCGCCCGACAGCCGGAGCGGGTCGCCACGCTCACCCGCGAGGCCCTCGACGCGGCCCACGCCCTCGCCGACCCGGCGCTGCTGGCGGCCGCGCTGGAGGCACGCCTCTGGGCGTCGTGGCATGCGGACGGGGTCGCCGACCGGCTGGCTGCGGCCGCCGAGCTGCTCGACCTGGCGGAGACCCATGACCTGCCGGAGCAGGCCGCCCTCGCCCGGCGCTGGCGGGTGGTGGCGTTGATGGAGTCGGGACGGATGCCCGAGGCCGACGCCGAGGCCGAACGGCACGCCCGTACGGCACGCGACCTCCGCATGCCGTACGAGCTGATGTACGTGGCGGTCTTCGCCACCGCCAGGGCGATCCTCCATGGCCGGCTGCCCGACGCCCGCCGGGAGTCGGCGATCGTGGCGGAGTACGGAGACCTGCGGGGTGGCGCCGATGCTCTGCAGTTCATCGGTGTCCACGCGGTCACGCTGGCGTACGAGGAGAGCCTCCTGCGCACGGGCGACGAAGCGACCGGTGACCCGTCGGCGGACACCGCAGGTGCGACGCCCCCGGCGACCGCGACGCCCGCGGCTGCGACGCCCCCGGCTGCGATGCCCCCGGCTGCTCGCGGTGAGCGGTCGTCCGCCGACGCGCTCCGCCTGGACGCCGGGCGGGTGGCCGAGCTCGTCGAACCGATCCGCCGGTTCGCCGACGGCTACCCCGCCCTCACCGCATGGCGCACGGCATCGGCGCTGGCCCTGGCCGATGCCGACCGCGTCACCGAGGCGCTCGCCGAGCTCGACCGCACCTGGCCACCGGAGGAGGTGCTGCCGTTCGACGCCGTGTGGCTCCCCGCCGTGGTCCTCCAGGCACTGACCGCGCTCCGCCTCGGCCTCACCGACCGCTGCGCCCATCTCTACGGGGTCCTCCGTCCGTACGCAGGGCGAGCCGTCGTGATGGGCGCCGGAGGTGCCGTGTGGGGAACGGTCAACCTGCACCTCGGGGCTCTGGCCGCCGCGACCGGCCGGTTCGATGCCGGCCTGGAGCACCTGGGAGCAGCGGTGGAGGAGCTGCGGGCCATGGGTGCGGTGCCGGCGCTGGCCCGGGCCGAGCAGGGTCGCGCCAGCCTGCTGGTCGCCCTGGCCGGTGCCAGCCCTCCGTGATTCGCGGAACCTTCACGCTGGCCGCACGGTCGACGAACGGTCGATCCGGAGTGTGGCCAACATGCCCACCGCGTCCACTCTGCTGGTCTTCGCCGCCGCCACACTCGCCCTGCTGCTGGTCCCCGGACCGTCCGTCGTCTACGTCGTCGCGCGGAGCCTCGAGCACGGGCGGGCTGCCGGCCTCACCTCGATGCTCGGGATCGAGACCGGGGCGCTGCTTCACGTCGCGGCTGCGGCTGCCGGCCTCACCGCCCTCCTGGCGTCGTCGGACCTGGCCTTCTCCGTCGTCAAGTACGCCGGCGCTGCCTACCTCATCGGCATGGGCGTGCGCCAGGTGGTCCGCCGACACGTCGCGGTGACGCAGCACGGCGCGGTGCCCTCGGCTGCGTCTCGGCTGCAGCTGTTCCGTGACGGCGTCCTGGTCGACCTGCTCAACCCGAAGACCGGGCTGTTCTTCCTGGCGTTCCTGCCGCAGTTCGTCGATCCGGCGCGCGGCGCGGTGGCCACCCAGGTGCTGGCTCTCGGGCTGCTGTTCGTGGCTCTCGCAGCAGTGACCGACGGCGCCTACGCAGTGGTCGCGGGCGGACTGGCCGGCCGGCTGTCGAGGTCTGTCACCGGCCGCCGCCGCATCGACCGCACGACCGCCGGGGTCTATGTCGGGCTCGGAGGCCTGGCGGCGCTTGCCTGAGCCCGTGGTCCCCCCGGGGTCTGTGTCGGGCTCGGAGGCCTGAGGGCGCTTGCCCGAGCCCGTGGGACGGTCAGGAAGCGGTCGCCGAGCCTGCCACACCCGCCGACAGCGGCGGCCCCGGTGCACCACGAGGGCGTCGGTCACTCGGACGGTCTCTCCCGGGTCCCAGCCGTTACCCTGCGGGCCGACCGCTGCACCGGAGCAGCCGACCGACAGGGGAGCTGGCATGACCGCCGTCGACGACATCCTCGGCCAGATCCCGCTGAGCCAGCTCGCCGCCCAGCTCGGCGTGGACGAGAGCACAGCGGAGCAGGCCGCCCGCCAAGCCCTCCCGGCGCTGCTCGGCGGAATGGGTGCCAACGCCCGAGATCCCCGGGGAGCGGCTTCGCTCGCGGGAGCCGTGCGCCAGCACGACCCCCATCTCGTCGAAGGCGGCGTCAACCTCCAGGAGGTCGACGTCGTCGACGGCGACAAGATCGTCGGTAACGTCTTCGGCGACCAGCGTGACGCCGTCGTCTCCACGCTCTCCGGCGGCTCGGGCGCCCCCGGCGGTGGCCTCATCGCCAAGCTTCTCCCCCTCCTCGCCCCGATCGTCATGTCCTACCTGGCAAAGCAGCTCTCCGGCGGCGGCGCCGGGGCGAAGGCCCCCCAGGGCTCGAGCGCCGCCCCGGACCTCGGTGACCTGCTCGGTGGCCTCCTGACCGGAGGCGGCGGTGGTGGCGGCGCGTCAGGCGGCGCCTCCGGCAGCTCGATCACCGACCTCCTCGGCGGACTACTCGGTGGCGGGCGCCGCTAGGCCCCGCTGGTCGACCCTGCCATCGGTCCTCGGTCCGCCCCGGACCTGGCTGATGCTGGGCTGCCGGGTCCCGCGCCCGCTGGTGCCGCGGATGGCGGAGGTCGTGGGGTGGGACGAAGGCGCGTTTGCCGGTGCCGGGGACGAGGGCCCAGCCGTGGCGGGTCTCGAGGTCGTGGTGGACTCGGCAGAGCGGGTCGAGCTCGCCGAGGCGGGTGTGCCGGGTGCGGGCCCAGTCCTCGCGGTGGTCGATCTCGACCCGGCGCCGCCAGCAGCCTTCGACCGCGCGGCCGGGTGAGGTCCAGGCCAGCCCGACGCGTTGGGCGGCGGTGGGGCCGCGGCCGAGGTGGGTCACGATGAGCACGTCCAGGCCGCGGGTGATGACCAGCTGGAGGACGGCCTGGCCGAGCAGTCCGCGGGCGATCTCGACCGGGACCGGGCCGACCCGGCGATCTCGCACAGCTCCTCGCCGGCGACGGCGCCGCGGCACAGCGCGGTCAGGTCGACCCGGAGCAGGGCCAGGTAGCGGGGGTCGGCGCGGCGGGCCCGGCCGTCCCCGGGCGGGCCGTCGTCGCGGCGCCGTCCGTCGCGGCGCCGTCCGTCGCGGCGCCGTCCGTCTCCGGCGCTGACGTGCCTGGGCCGGTCGTGCCTGGGCCGCTCGTGCCTGGGCCCGCCGTCTCGGGCGCGGTCGTCTCCGCGCTGGTCGGCGGCGAGGCCGGCGGATCGGCGGCGGCGGCCAGGTCGGCCATCGCCAGCAACGCATCGAGGGCGTAGGCCTCATACGGCTCGCGCCGGCCGTCGCGGCGGGCCGCGCTGATCACCTCGTCGACCAGCCGGTCCAGCACCGCGGTGAACGCCGCCCCGGCCTGCGGTGTCCCCCGCGCCATCAGGTTCCAGCCCTCCCC
>DATHTV010000034.1:0-12385 GCA_035462845.1 Jiangellales bacterium | reverse complement strand
CTGGGCGCCGACGCGGAGGGCACCGTCCTGCGCGACCTGCACGACGGCGGCACGGAGATGACCGCGGGCAAGGGCGGCGAAGTGCGCTTCCAGCTCCGGCCCTACGGCTTCGCGTGGTACCGGCTGGTCCCGAAGGGCGATCGCCGGCTGCTGTGACCACCAGTACGCGACCGACGCTGGGCCCTCCCCGATCACCGTCGGGGGAGGGCCCAGCGCCAGGTCAGCGACTGATCGAGCGGTAGCGGCGCACCCCGAGCGGCGCGAACACCGCCAGGATCACGACGATCCAGATCACCGACGTCAGCACCGGGTGCTGCATGGGGAAGCTGTCGCTGGCGTACGGGTTGGGGTTGCCGAACAGCTCCCGGCTGGCCGCCACGAGCGAGCTGAACGGGTTCCACTCGGCGACGGGCTGCAGCCAGTCCGGCAGCGTCTGGATGGGGATGAACGCGTTGGACAGGAAGGTCAGCGGGAAGATGGTGATGAAGCCGACCTGGTTGGCCACCTCGACCGTCGGCACCCGCAGGCCGAGGTAGACCCCGATCCACGCCATGGCGAACGTGAACGCCATGAGCAGCGCCACCGCGAGCAGGAACTCGCCCACGCTGCTGTGGACCCGCCAGCCCACCACCAGGCCGGAGAGCATGAGCACGACGAGGATGCCCGCGTTGTAGACGACGTCGGAGATCGTGCGGCCGCTGAGGACCGCCGACCGAGCCATCGGCAGCGACCGGAAGCGGTCGATGATCCCCTTGTTCATGTCGTCGGTCATGCCGATCGCCGTGACGATCGACGCGAAGGCCAGCGTCTGGACGAAGATCCCGGGCAGCAGGTACTCGCGGTACGAGCCGCCGCCGGGCAGCGGGATCGCGCCGCCGAAGACGTACGCGAACAGCAGCACGAACATGATCGACTGGAGGATCGCGAAGAGCGCCAGCTCGGGGATGCGCGGGACCCGGCGCAGGTTGCGGCCGGTGACGACCAGCCCGTCGGAGAGGGCCTTGCGGAACCCGCTCTGCGGCTGCGGCGCCAGGGCGGGCTGCGGTGCGGCGAGGTCGGTGGTGGTCATGAGCGGCTCCCGGTGAGGACGGGCTCGCCCTGCTCGCCGGCCTGGTCGGCCTGCTCCGCGGCGTGCCCGGTGAGCGTGAGGAAGACGTCGTCGAGGGTGGGGCGGCGCAGGCCGACGTCGTCGAGCGCGATGCCGGCGTCGCCGAGGTCGCGGACGACCTGCACCAGCGTCTGCACCCCGCCGGCCGCTGGCACGGTGATCCGCCGGGTGTGCTGGTCGAGCGTGCAGTCGCCGGCGCAGTCGCGGGCCATCAGCTCCATCGCCACGGGGATGTCCTCGCGGTGGTGGACGACCACCTCGATGCGCTCGCCGCCGACCTGGGCCTTGAGCTCGTCGGCCGTGCCCTTGGCGATGATCCGGCCGGTGTCGACGACGGCGATGGTGTCGGCCAGCTCGTCGGCCTCCTCGAGGTACTGCGTCGTCAGCAGCAACGTCGTGCCGCCGCGGACCAGGCCTCGGATGATGTCCCACATCGCCATCCGGCTGCGCGGGTCGAGCCCGGTGGTCGGCTCGTCCAGGAACAGCAGGTGCGGCCGGCCGATCAGCGAGCTGGCCAGGTCCAGTCGGCGGCGCATGCCGCCGGAGAAGCCCTTGACCACCCGGTCGGACGCGTCGACGAGGTCGAACTGCTCGAGCAGCTCGCCGGCGCGCCGCTTGGCCTCCGGCTTGGCCAGGCCGTAGAGCCGGCCGAACATCACGAGGTTCTCGCGCGCGGTGAGGTTCTCGTCGACCGCGGCGTACTGCCCGGACAGGCCGATCGACTGCCGGACCTGCTGGGCCTGGGTGACCACGTCGTAGCCCGCGACGGTCGCGCGCCCCGCGTCGGGGGTCATCAGCGTCGCGAGGATGCGCACGGTCGTCGTCTTGCCCGCGCCGTTGGGCCCGAGCAGGCCGACGACGGTGCCCTGCGGGACGACGAGGTCGATGCCCGCGAGGGCATGAACCGCCTTGTCACCCTTTCCGAAGGTCTTGACCAGTCCCTCGGCGGTGATGGCGTCGGTCATGATGGTGCTCCTTGCTCGATCCTGGGCTGTGGCCCGGACGGTAGACCCGGGGTCCGACAGTCACGTGCGACCGTCGGCCGGGCCTGGGTCTGCGGGGCGGTGCCCCAACGGTGGCGTACTTCGGAAGCCGTACGCGACTGGTTTTTAGTCCCGCCCACTCCCGCGCCTTCCAAGACGTCCACCGTCAGCGGAACTCATCGGTCCGGTCGGCGGCGGTCAGCCCCGCTGCCCGCCGAGCAGACCGGCCGCGTCGTCGACCCCGAGCTCGCCGGCGGCCAGGCGCCGCAGCACGTCCTCGCGGTCCACCGGAGCCGGTGCGTCGGCCGCCCCGGCCGGAGTCTCGAAGCCCAGCCGGGCCAGCAGGTCGGCGAACCGCTGCCGGGCCGTGGGGTAGCTGACCCCGAGGAAGCGCTCCAGATCCTTCATGTTGCCGCGGGAGACGAGGAAGACCCGCAGCAGCTCCCGGTCGGCCTCGCCGAGCCCGCAGTACGGGCAGGCGGCGAAACGGCCGGACAGCTCGCTGCCGCAGCCCGGGCAGCCGAGCCGGGTGACCGCGAGCCGCTCCCCGCAGACCGGGCAGTCGCGCGGCGCGGTGTGCTGGTGACCGTTCACCGCTCGACCTTGATCACGGCGCTGCCCATGACCGCCTCGACGTCGAGGTCGGCGAAGGCCGTCCCCACGGTGAGCTCGCCGTCGCGCAGCGGCGGGTCGCTGACGACCTTGCCCAGCTGCACGTCCGTCCGGATCCGCACGTCGCTTCCCGCCAGCAGGTGCACTCGTACGGAGCCGGACTCGGCGCGCACCCGGGACTGGCCGCGCCGCAGGGCGCCCTCGACGACGGCCGACCCGGCCTGGACCAGCACGTCGACGGGCCCTTCGACCCCGCTGACCTTGGCCGAGCCGGCGGTCACGCGGACGCGCTCGAGGGCGGTGACGCCCTCGCTGGTGAGCGACCCGGCGATCACCTCGACGTCGACCGGCAGGTCGGGTCGCACCCGGACCCGGATGTCGTTGCCCAGCCCGAGCCGGCCGGTGACGTCACGCCACCGGCCCGACGACAGCAGCGTGAAGGCGTCGTCGGGCAGGAACCGCTCGCCCTCGGCGGTCACCACGAGCGTGGTGCCCTCGCGGCGCAGGTGGTGCTCCCCCTCCACCGCGACCGTCGTCACCGACGGGTCGCCGACCAGCCGCACCTTGCGGGAGGTCGCCCGCACCAGCACCCGCTGCAGCTCTGGCACTGCGGGCGGTCCGCCGGCCCGGGCCGTTCCGCCGGCCGGCTGCTCGGTGCCGGGCGCGGTGGCCGCACCGGTTGCGCCGTCGGCTCCGGCCTCGGCCGCCCGGGCCTCGTCGATCAGCCGGGTGGCCTCCGCAGGGTCGATGCGACCCTCCGCGACCGCTTCCAGGATCTCTCGTACGCTTGTCATGTCTGCAAGTGTGATCTCGAACTTGCCAGGATGTCAAGATGTGCTTTCCAGTTTGCCCGCAAGCCGTCGTGTGAGTTGCCGCCGACCACCCCTCGGTGCCCGAACCCGCCTTCTGCCCTCGCCCGCCCTGCGCCGAAGGCGGGTTCCAGCCATGAAGGCGGGTCCGCCCCATGCGCGAAGGTGTGCGCGGGCGAAGACACGCGGGTCTCAGGTGCCAGGGTGGTCGACCCGGTAGCCGGCCTGGCGGAGCCGTCCGACGACGCGGTCGCAGTGCTCGTGGCCGCGCGTCTCGACCTGGAGGCCGACCTCGACCTCGTCGATGCGCAGCCGCACCCCCGTGCGCTCGTGCACGACGTCCAGCACGTTGGCGTCGGCTGCGGCCAGCTCGGCGAGCAGCTGCGCGAGAGCACCCGGCTGGTCGGGGATCCGCACCCGTACGGACAAGTAGCGCCCGGCGGCCGCCATGCCGTGCCGGATGACCCGGAGCAGGAGCAGCGGGTCGATGTTGCCGCCGGAGAGCACCGCGACGACGGGCGGCTCGTACGCCGACGGGTGGTCGAGCAGCGCCGCCACGCCCGCGCCGCCGGCCGGTTCGACGACCTGCTTGGCGCGCTCGAGCATGAGCAGCAGCGCCTGGGAGATCGACTCCTCGCTCACGAGCACGACGTCGTCCACGAGCTCGCGGACGAGGGCGAACGGGACCTCGCCCGGCTTCCCCACCGCGATGCCGTCGGCCATGGTCGACATGGACGCCAGCGCGACGGGGTGCCCGGCCCGCAGCGAGCCGGGGTAGGCCGCGGCCCCCTCGGCCTGGACGCCCACGATCCGGACGTCCGGCCGCAGCGCCTTGATCGCGACCGCCATCCCGGCGAGCAGCCCGCCACCCCCCGTACAGACGAGGACCGTACGGACGTCGGCGCACTGCTCCAGCACCTCGAGGCCCGCGGTCCCCTGGCCGGCCACGATGTCGACGTGGTCGAAGGGGTGGATCAGCACCGCCCCGGTCCGCTCCGCGAACTCCGTGGCGGCGACCAGGCCGTCGTCGACCGTACGGCCCTCGAAGCGCACGTCGGCGCCGTAGGCGCGGGTGGCCTTCTCCTTGACGATCGGGGCACCGGCAGGCATGAAGACGGTGGCCTTGGTTCCGAGCAGCGAGGCCGCGAGCGCGACCCCCTGCGCGTGGTTGCCTGCGCTGGCGGCGACGACTCCGCGGGCCCGCTCGGCGTCGCTGAGCCGCGAGATGCGCGTGTACGCGCCGCGGATCTTGAAGGAGCCGGCTCGTTGGAGGTTCTCGCACTTGAGGTGGACCGGGCCGCCCACCCGCTCGGAGAGGACTCGCGAGCCCTCCAGGGGGGTCACGCGCACCACGCCACGCAGCAGGTCCCGTGCTGCCTCGACGTCGGCGAGGGTCACGGGCAACGTCGTCGTCGCCACGCCCGCAGTCTGGCACGGTGGTCTCGGAGCGTGTGGCAGGTCACTTGCATGGCGCAAACACTCTGTCTTGTCTGCAAGCGGTCGGGCTCCTGGACACCCGTGAGGGCGGCCTCGTCGTCGCCCTCGGCCGGACCACCCGGCCGCGGTCCTGCACGAGGTCGCCTGCCGGGCACCGGTCCGGCTGACGGACCTCGCCGACCGCCTGCACCTCGACCCGTCGACGGTGAGCCGCCACGTCCGCGCGCTGCGGGACGCCGGCCGGATCACCGGGTCCGACGACCCCGCGGACCGTCGGGCGACCCTGCTCTCGCTGACCCCGCAGGGCCGGTGTACCTCTTCGTCCTCGGAGCCGGCCTCGGCTTCACGATGCAGGTCGTGGTCACCGCGGTGCAGAACGCGGTGGACCGCCGCGACCTCGGCGCGGCCACCTCGTCGGTGGCCTTCTTCCGGTCGATGGGCGGTGCGTTCGGGACCGCGCTGTTCGGCGCCGTGCTCAACAGCCGCCTGGCCGACCACCTGGCGGACACCACCGGGGTGGTGGGCGGCGGCGGTGAGGCGGAGCTCGCGACCAGCGTGCAGGTGAACCAGGACCTCCCCGAGCCGGTCAAGGGGCAGGTCGTGGAGGCCTTCGTGCTGTCGCTGCACGACGTCTTCCTCTCCGCCGTGCCCTTCGTGCTCGTCGCCGTGGTGGCCGCCCTGCTCATCCCGCACCGGCACCTCGCCGACCACCACGAGACGACCCTGTGTCGCGACGACCCGCTGCCCGCGCCGGTCGAGTGAGCCGGGTCTAGCCTCGCTTGCATGACGCACGCACCGTCCGGCCGCGGCGTGGGCACACCGACGGGTGACCACGCCGATCCGGGACTCGTCCCAGCTCTCTTCGCGATCGGGCGCCGGCTGCGCCGGGCTGCCGGGGACACCCCCGTGGACCAGGCCGGGCTGGTCGTGCTGCACCGGGTCTCCTGCTCGCCCGAGGTCCGGCCGACGGACGTCGCCGCCGACCTGGGCCTGGACGCGTCGACGGTGAGCCGGCACCTGCGCAGCCTCCAGCAGATGGGGCTGGTGGAGCGGGGCGACGACCCCGACGACAGGCGGGCCCAGCGGGTGTCGCTCAGCGCCCGGGGGCGCGAGGTGCTCGACGCTGCCATGGCTCAGCGCCGCGCGGTCGTCGCCGCGGCCGTGGCCGGCTGGAGCGAGCGAGATCGCCGCACCCTCGAGCGGCTCCTGGTCCGGCTGGCCGATGACCTCGACGCGGTGTCGCCCGAGGAGGTCCACCCGTGACGTCCGGCGGCGGCGACCCCGCTGCTCCCGCCGTGCGGGGAACCGCCGGGTCCGGCATGACCCACCGCGAGATCCTCGTGGTCATGTCCGGGCTGATGCTCGGGCTGTTCCTGGCGGCGCTCGACCAGACCATCGTCTCGACCGCGCTCCCCCGGATCGTCGAGGAGCTCAACGGCCTGCAGCACCTCTCCTGGGTGGTCACGGCGTACCTGCTCACCTCGACCGCGTCGACCCCGCTGTACGGGAAGATCTCCGACATCTACGGCCGCAAGCCGGTGTTCCAGACCGCGATCGTGATCTTCCTGGCCGGCTCGCTGCTGGCCGGGCTGTCCCAGAACATGAGCCAGCTCATCGCCACCCGCGCGATCCAGGGGCTCGGGGCCGGCGGCCTCATCTCGCTCAGCCTGGCGATCGTCGGCGACATGGTGAGCCCCCGCGAGCGGGGCCGCTACCAGGGCTACTTCGGCGCCGTGTTCGGCATCGCGAGCGTCCTCGGGCCGCTGCTGGGCGGCTTCTTCGTCGACACGCTGTCCTGGCGGTGGATCTTCTACGTCAACCTGCCGCTCGGGATCATCGCGCTGGTCGTCGTCGGACGGGTGCTGCACGCGCCGTTCACCCCGCGCGAGCACTCGATCGACTACCTCGGCGCGGCGCTCATGGTGGGCGGCGTCACCTCGCTGCTGCTGGTGACCGTGTGGGCCGGCCAGGAGTACGAGTGGACGTCCCCCGTGATCCTCGGCCTCTCCGTGGCGGCGGTCGTGCTCCTCTCGCTGTTCGTGTGGCAGGAGCGGCGGGCGCCCGAGCCGATCCTGCCGATGCGGCTGTTCCGCAACCGCACGTTCGCCATCGGCAACGGCGTGGGCTTCCTGTTCGGCTTCGGCTTCTTCGGGGCGATCATCTTCCTGCCGCTGTACCTGCAGATCGTCCGGGGCGCGACACCCACCCAGTCCGGCCTGCAGCTGCTCCCGCTCGTGCTCGGCATCTTCACCACGGCCAACCTGTCCGGCCACCTGATCACCCGGACCGGCCGCTACAAGGCCTGGCCGATCACCGGCCTGGGCATCGTGGCCGTGGCGATGTTCATGCTCTCCCGCCTCGACGCAGCCGAGCCGCTGTGGTCGGTGCTCGTCAAGGTCTTCGTGCTCGGCATCGGGCTGGGCTGTGTCATCCAGACGCTCGTCGTCGCGGTGCAGAACGCCGTCGACCCGGGCGAGCTCGGCGTGGCGACCAGCTCCACGACGTTCTTCCGCACCATGGGCGGGGCCTTCGGCACGTCGGTGTTCGGCGCGGTCCTGGGCAGCCGGCTCGCGAGCGAGCTCGCGGACCGGCTCGGCGGCTCGCTCCCGCCGGGGGTCGACCCGGACACCATCGCGGCCGGCCCGGAGGCCGTGCAGGCACTGCCGCCCGAGGTCCGGACCCAGGTCGTGGACTCGTTCGTCGCGGCGTTGGACACGGTGTTCCTCATCGGGGTCCCGGTGGCGCTGGCCGCCATGCTCCTCGCGATGTTCCTGCCCGAGCTGGAGCTCCGTCGCACCGCCGGTCCGGTCGGCCCGGTGACCGAGCCGGCCACGACCCCGGAGTGAGCCCCGACCCAGGACTGAGCGGGAGCGCCCCCCGCCGCGGGCCGCTGCGGCGGGTGCTCGGCGACCTGCCGGTCGAGGTCGCCGTCCTCGCGGCGGTCTCGTTCTTCGTGGCCGTCGGCTTCGGCATCGTGGCGCCGGTCCTGCCGCTCTTCGCCCGCGAGTTCGGCGTGGGGCGCACGGCCGCCGGGGCCGTCGTGTCGGCCTTCGCCTTCATGCGGCTGGCCTCTGGGCTGCTCGGTGGCCGGCTGGTCGACCGGCTCGGCGAGCGGGTCGTGCTCGCGACCGGCCTGGGGATCGTGGCGGCCTCCAGCCTGCTCACCGGCTTCGCCCAGTCCTACGAGCAGCTGCTGGTGCTGCGTGGGGCCGGTGGGGTCGGCTCCGCCATGTTCACCGTCTCCGCGCTCAGCCTGCTCCTCCGCCTGGTCCGCGCCGACCAGCGCGGCCGTGCCGCGGGGTGGTTCCAGGCCGGCTTCCTGGTCGGCGGCGTGTCCGGTCCCGCCTTCGGCGGTGCGCTCGCGGCGATCTCGCTGCGGGCGCCGTTCTTCGTCTACGCGGGCACGCTCAGCGTCGCGCTGGTCATCACGCTGGTCGCCCTCCGGGACACCCCGCAGGCGGGCGCCCCGTCCGGCGAGGCGGGCGCCCCCGTCGTACGGACCACGCTGCGCCAGGCCCTGGCGCACCCCGCGTACCGGGCCGCCCTGGTGACCAACCTCGGCACCGGCTGGGTGCTCTTCGGGATCCGGTCCTCGCTGATCCCGCTCTTCGTCGCGGACGTGCTCGGCCGGACGCCCTTCTGGGTCGGCATCGGGTTCCTCGTCGGCGCTGCCACGCAGGCGCTGACGCTGTGGCCCGCGGGCCGGACCGTCGACCGGGTCGGGCGCAAGCCGGCCATGGTCGGCGGGGGGGCGGTAGCCGTGCTCGCCCTCGTGCTGCTCGTGGCGCTCGAGACCCTCCCGGGCTTCCTGCTCTCCATGGCCCTGTACGGGGTCGCCGCGGGGTTCCTCGGCGTCGCCCCGGCAGCCGTGGTGGGCGACGTCGTGGGTGGCCGGGGCGGCACCGTCGTGGCGGCCTTCCCGATGTCGGCGGACCTCGGTGCGGTGGCCGGGCCGCTGGTCGCGGGCTACCTCGCCGATGAGGTGTCGTACCCCGCGGCCTTCGGCGTGGGGGCGGCGGTCCTGCTGGTGGGGACGGTGCTCTCGCTACGGATGCCGGAGACCAGGGTCGCCGGCGAGGAGCCGGGGCCGGTGCCCAGAACCTGACGATTCCTCCACTGAGCCCTCGCGCTCCGCTACCGATCGGTGGCACACTGCACCCGACCGAGCACCCAACGTGCTCAACTCCGTCGGGGGAGCCACCGTGTCCGCACCTCGTCCGCTCGTCGCGCTCGCGGCGCTCGCCGTCACCGTCGCCGTCGCGGCGGCCGGCCTCCCCGCTGCCGGTGCCGCCGGACCCCCGACGGACGTGCTGCCGGAGCCGGCCCGCGGAGCGGCCGCCGTCGCGGCGCTGGGCGACCGCCTGCCGGCGGTGGCCGCACTGAACGGCATCACCGGCCGTGCTCTGCGGGACCTGCTGCTCGGCGACGGGACTGCCTGGCTCGACCGCTCGGGCCGGCTGTACTACGTCGAGCCCCCGGCCCCGGCCGGAACGGGCGAGACCGACGCCGCAGCCGGGGCGGGCCCGTACCCGTACGACCAGACCTTCACGCTGCACAGCCGGCCGGGTGCCCAGCGGACGATCTACCTCGACTTCACCGGCCACGTCGTGACGGGGACGGCCTGGAACGTCGGCCGTCAGGCGTCGGCGACGGTCGAGCCGTACGACACCGACGGGAATCCGGCCAGCTTCAGCCCGGCGGAGATGGACGTCGTCCAGGAGGTCTGGCAGCGCGTCGCCGAGGACTACGCGCCCTTCGACGTCGACGTGACGACGGAGGAGCCGCCGTACGAGGCGATCAACCGCAACGGCTCGACGGACCAGGTGTACGGCACCCGCGTCGTGATCAGTCCGACGAGCTTCTACTACTCGTCGTGCAGCTGCGGCGGGGTCGCGTACGTCGGGGTCTTCGACCGCACGTCGAACCACGCCTACTACCAGCCCGCCTTCGTCTTCACCCGCGGCGTCGGCAACGGCGCCAAGAACATCGTCGAGGCGGCCTCGCACGAGGCGGGGCACAACCTCGGCCTGAGCCACGACGGCACGGCCTCCACCGGCTACTACTCGGGCCACGGCGCGTGGGCGCCGATCATGGGTGTCGGCTACTCGAAGGCGATCACGCAGTGGAGCCGGGGCGAGTACTCGGGCGCGAACAACACCCAGGACGACATCGCGGTGATGGTCGGCCGGGGCGCCCCCCTGCGCGCCGACGACCACGGCAACACCACCGGCACCGCGACGCCGCTCGCCGCCGGGACGGCCTCGGCGTCGGGCGTCATCGGCGCGCGAACCGACGTCGACGTCTTCTCGGTGCCGGCCGGCGCCGGCTCGCTGTCGGTCTCGCTCGGCCCGGCCGCGGCGGGAGCCAACCTGGACGCCAAGGTCGAGCTGCTCGACGCTGCCGGCGCGGTGATCGCCTCGGCGGACCCGGCGTCCGGGCAGACGTCCGCCGCCACCGCCTTCGGGCTGGGCGCGTCCCTCACCGCGACCGTCCCGGCCGGCACCTCCTACGTCCGGGTGGACGGGGTCGGCTTCGGCAGCCCGCTCACCAGCGGCTACTCCGACTACGGCAGCCTCGGCGCGTACACGCTGTCGGTGACCTCGCAGACGGGCGGAGGCGGTGGCACGCCGCCACCGGAGGTCCAGACCGTGCGGGTGCAGTCGATCGGGCTGAGCGCGCTCGCCCAGCCCAAGAACAAGTCGGCGGTGCGGGCGCGGGTCGTGGTGTCCGACACCAGCGGCGCCGTCCAGCCGGGCACCACCGTGACCGGCAGCTTCTCCGGTGCGGTCTCGGGCACGGTGACCGGGGTGACCGGGTCGGACGGGTCGGTGACGCTGCAGTCCGCCGACTTCGGCGGCAAGCGGTGGTCCGTGACCTTCACCGTGACGTCGCTGGCGCGCGCCGGTGCGACGTACAGCCCGGGCGCGAACGTGGTCGGCTCCGCGACGATCTCGCAGTAGCGGCCTCAGGCCCCCCAGGCGAGCTGGGTGGTCCGGCGGTAGCGGCGGCCGAAGCGGCGCGACAGGAACCAGAGCACCGGGCCGGGGATGTTGCTCCTCAGCACCCCTTGCCGCCGCTCGTCGAGGCCGTCCTGGACCCACATCGCGTACAGACCGGTGTCGCTGAACGACAGGCCCTTGCGGAAGTGGTTCTTGGCGAGGTAGGCCCAGTCGGAGTCGTCGAGCGTGGCCACCACGAGCGGCATCGTCTCGCGCTCCTCGTGCTCGAGGTGCGGCAGCGTCGCCTGCTTCATCCGCTGGACGGCCGCGGCCATGGCCTGCCGGTTCTGCTCGGAGCCGTCCGCCCGGTACGACGCGGCCGCGGACCGCAGGCCGGTGGAGGCCGCGGCCAGCAGCCCGTGCTCCGCCTCCATCTCGTCCACCAGCGGCTGCAGGTCGGGGCGCTTGGTCAGCACCCGCGGCCACACTCCGTCGTCCTCCCCGACGTGGTGGTGGTGCAGGATGTCGAGCATCCAGGTCACGTGGTCACATAGCGCCGTGCGCTGCTCGTCGGTCGACGGCTCGGCCAGCCTGGCCTCGAGCCGGTCGAGGTCACGGCGCAGCGCGTCGTGGATGATCGTGTTCATCTCGCCGTGCGTGCTCATCTCGCCGTGCGTGTTCATCTGACCCCCCTGGCTTCGTGTCGCGTCCCCACATGATCGACCAGGAGCGGCCGGTCCGGAAGGCTCGGCGGGGACCTCGGCCTCTGCCGGTGTCCCCCGTGACGCCGGACGATGAGGGGTGGACCGGGATGGGGTCCGCCGCAAACCGGAGGTGTCAGGAATGAGCACGACGACGAGCCGGGAACCGAAGCTCCCACCCCCGTGGTTCATCCACACGTTCTGGCGCGTCCACCGGGCGCTCTACCGACTCAGCGGCGGCCGGTTCCTCTGGACGACCGCGAGCAAGCGCGGCTGGGGCGCGATGCACCTCACGACCATCGGGCGGAAGTCGGGGCGGGAGCGCCGCGTCATCCTCGGCTACCTGGAGGACGGAGCGAACCTCGTCACGATGGCGATGAACGGGTGGGACGAGGGGCATCCGGCCTGGTGGCTCAACCTCGAGGCGCACCCGGACGCCGTCGTGCGGCTGGCTCACCAGCAGCCGCGGCCGGTCCGCGCCCGGCGCGCCACCGGCGAGGAGCGGGACCGGCTGTGGCGACGCTGGGCCCAGCTGGACCACGACCTCGACGCCTTCGCCGCCCGGCGTTCGACGGAGACGCCCGTCGTCGTCCTCGAACCACGCCCAGACGCCGTCGGCTGATGTCGTCGGCTGCGAGAGAGTCGCGGTCACAGCCACGGGATCGCGATCGAGCGGGCGTAGGCGTCCCAGCGGTCGCCGAAGGTGGCCGCCAGCTGGGCCTCCTCCTCCCGGGCGAACCTCCGTGCGGAGAGGTAGAGCACCGCTCCGAGCAGCACTCCCAGCCAGGTGTCGAGC
>DATHTV010000033.1:0-5124 GCA_035462845.1 Jiangellales bacterium | reverse complement strand
ACCCGGACGCGGGCGGACTCCCGCTCGGCGGTGGCCGTGGACGGCCCAGGGCGCGGAGCCCGGCCCGAACAACCCCTCGTCCTCGCCCTCCCGCATCGCCCGCACCCACGCCGGCTGTCCCTCGGGGTCACCGGAGACGATGCGCCGGAACGTTCGCGCGACCCGGTCGGCACCGGGATAGGTCAGCGTGGGCACCCGTCCAGTCTCGGTGGCGGCGGCGCCGGCGGCATCCGGAGCCCCCGGTGATTCGTGCCCCCGGTGGGAGTCGAACCCACAACCCGGAGCTTTTAAGGCTCCTGCCTCTGCCGGTTGGGCCACGGGGGCTGCGGCGAGCGTAGCGAGGCGGTGAGGCCGCCCTCAGAGGTACGTGCGGCGGGCGAAGACCGCGTGCGCGCCGGCGACGCGGTCGAGGAAGAGCAGCCCGTCGGTGTGGTCGATCTCGTGCTGAAGGGCGCGCGCCTCGAAGGCGTCGGTCTCGACGACGACCTCGTCACCGCTGCCGGGCAGGGCACCGGTCACGACCAGCCTGGTGGCGCGCTTGACGTCCCCGGTGAGGTCGGGCACGGACATGCAGCCCTCGCGGCCCTTCTCCCTGCGGGTCGCCTCGACGATGCGCGCGTTGCACAGGACGTACGTGCCGTGGTGGGTTCGGGCCTTCGGGTGGGTGGAGACGTCCAGGCTGAAGACCCGCAGCGGCACGCCGACCTGGTTGGCGGCCAGGCCCACGCAGCCCGGGGAGACCCGCATCGTCGCCACCAGGTCGGCGGCGAGCTGCACCGTGACGGGATCCGCGGGGTCGGCGTCGGCGCAGGGCTCGGCGAGCACCGCCGCAGGGGCGCTCAGGACCGGCAGCACGCGCCCGCGCACCCCGAGGTCGTGCTCGGTCCAGTCCCGCAGGCTCACAGGACGTCGGTCTCCTGCGGGCGGAGGCCGACCCCGACGCCCAGGTCACGGCCGACCTGCGCGAGCCGCTCGGCCAGGGCGGCCACGTCGGCGCCGCGCGGCAGGTCGACCTCGGCCACGACGACGTACAGCTCGCCAGTCAGCCGGGTGGTGAGGTCGGTGATGTTGCCGCCGACCCGGGCCACCTCGCCGGTGACCGCCGACACGATGCCCGCCCGGTCCCCGCCGTGCACCGTGAGCACGAAGGCCTCCCCGAGCGACTCGGGGTCCGGCTCCGGCGGAACCTCTCGGGCCGAGACGAGCAGCGACCCGTCAGCCGTGATCGGGGCGAGGGCGGCCTCCACCTCGGCCGGCTCAGCCGGCCCGGCGCAGATCAGCATCATCGCGAAGTGCCCGCGCAGCAGTGTCATCGTCGAGTCCTCGAGGTTGAACCCCAGGTCGGCGAGGCGGCCGGTGACGTCGGCGATGATCCCCGGCCGGTCGTGGCCGACGACGGTGACGGCGATGAGGCTCACTGGCCCTCCTGATGGTCGGTCTCGGCGACCCCGGCGGGATGGGGCCGCGGCACGGTCCGTACGGAGGGTGGCCCGGCCCGCCCGTCCGCGTGCCGGCGCACGGCGAGCAGCTGGGCCACGCCCAGCGCGCCGGTGTCGGCTGCGACGGCCGACCCGGCGAGGAACACCTCCCAGGCCCGCACCCTGCCCGTACCGGCCACCGCCTCGGCGCGCCCGCGGTGGGCGGCGAGGGACGCCGCCCACTGCCGCACCGTCCTGGCGTACTGCTCGCGCAGCGACCGCAGAAGCCGCACCTCGAGGTCGGCCACCTCGACCGCGTCGACGAGCTCCGCCAGTGTGGGCAGGGCTCGGTCCGGCAGCACGTACGCGTCGGTGAAGGCACCTCCGGGCCGCCGCCGGCCCGGCCTGCGGACGACTTGCTCGACGAGCAGCCGCCCGCCCATCGGGAGGAGTTCGTGGACCCGCGCGGCCAGGTCCGGCCAGGTGCCCGACCCGACGAGGCCGGCGGCGTCGGCCGCGACGACCGCGTCGTAGGGCCCGTCGTCGACCTCGCGCCAGCCCTGCACCCGGATCTCCACCCGGTCGGCCACCCCGGCCTCGGCCGCGCGCTTGCGGGCGACCTCTGCCTGCTCCCGGGACAGGGTGAGCCCCACGGTGCGGGCGCCCCGGTGGACTGCGGCGTGCACGACCAGCGACCCCCACCCGCAGCCCAGATCCAGGAGGCGGTCGCCCTTCCGCAGGTCGAGGACGTCGCAGGTCCGGTCGTGCGCCAGCGCCTGGGCCTCGGCCAGGTCGGCCGGTCCGCCGGGTTCGAGCGCAGCCACGGAGTACGCGAGGGACTCACCCAGCACGAGGGAGAAGAAGTCGGCCCCCGCGGCCTGGTGGTGCCGGGCGACGGACGCGTCCCGCCCGCGGGTGTGGGCGTCACCGACGAGGGAGGCCTCCTCGGGAGGTGCCTTGGGCTGGGGCCCGACGGCACCGAGCAGCACCGAGGCCCGGACCAGCTCCGAGCGCTCCTGCGGGGTGAGGGTGCGCCGCCTGGTCAGGTCACGGTCCACCCCGGCGAGCCGGCGGAGCAGCTCCTCCAGGTTGCCCTCGACGTCGACCTCACCGGCGACCCAGGCCCGGCCCAGCCCCAGCTCGTCCGGCTGCCAGAGCAGCCGGCGGACGGCGCGGCGGGAGGTGACGACGAGGACCGGCCCGTCGTCGTCGGGCCCGGCCGTGCTGCCGTCCCATGCCCGGACGCGGACGGGGACCGGGGCGCCGAGCAGCCGCTCGAGCACCACGACGACCCGCTCGGCCGCCGTCCCCGGGATCCGGCCGGGCACGCGCCCGGTGCTCCTGGCCATCTGCTCGCCCCCTCGTCGTCGGCGCCCGACGCTACTTCAGGCCGCGCTCCCGTGCGTCCGCGGTCGAGACCGGCGTCACGGGCGGCCCGGGTCACAGGCGGCCCGGGTCAGGGGACGGGACGCTGGGCGGCCGGCTCGGCGGGGACGGCGGCGCGGAGGAACTCCTCGCGCGGCCGCTGCAGGCGGCCCAGCGAGACGACCTCACGGCGGAAGAGCAGCGCGAGCGTCCAGTCGACGACCACCCGTACCTTGCGGTTGAACGTCGGCATGCGGCTCATGTGGTACGTGCGGTGCATGAACCACGCCGGGAAGCCCTTGAGCTTGATCCCGTACACCTGGGCGACGCCCTTGTAGAGGCCGAGGCTCGCGACCGAGCCGACGTGCTTGTGCTTGTAGGGCTCGGGCTGGTGGCCCCGCAGCACGGTGACGATGTTGTCGGCGAGCACCTTGGCCTGGCGCACTGCGTGTTGGGCGCTCGGGCTGGTGGTGGCGCCGGGCTCGTCGCTGGTGAGGTCGGGGACGGCGGCGCAGTCGCCGGCGCCGAACGCGCCGTCGACGACCTGTCCGTCGAGGGTGGCGACCCGCAGGTCGGGCAGGCAGTTCAGCCGGCCCCGCTCGTCGAGCGGGAAGTCGGTGCTGGCCAGGACCGGGTGGGCCTTGACGCCCGCGGTCCACACGATCGTGTCGCTGTCGAGCTCCTCGCCGTCGCTCAGGACGACGTGCCCGTCGACGCAGGACTCCAGCCGGGTGCCGAGCCGGACGTCGATGCGCCGGTCGCGCAGCTGCTCGACGGTGTAGCGGCCCATGTCGGGACCCACCTCGGGCAGGATCCGGCCGGACGCCTCGACCAGCACGAACCGCAGGTCCTTGGGCCGGATGTCGTCGTAGTAGCGGGTGGCGTAGCGGGCCATGTCCTCCAGCTCGGCCAGCGCCTCGACGCCGGCGTACCCGCCGCCGACGAAGACGAAGGTGAGCGCCCGCCGCCGGACCTCCGGGTCGTCGGTGGACTCGGCGACGTCCAGCCGGTCGAGCACGTGGTTGCGCAGGCTGATCGCCTCCTCGACCTGCTTGAAGCCGATGCCCTGCTCGGCCAGGCCGGGGATCGGCAGCGTCCGGGCGACCGACCCCAGCGCGACGACCACGACGTCGTACGGGAGCTCGTAGGGGTCGCCGACGTTGGGCGTGATGCAGGCGACCCGGTCGCGGTGACGGATCGCGGTGACCTGGCCGGTGATGACGTCGACGTAGCGCAGTACCCGGCGCAGCGGGACGACGACGTGGCGGGGCTCGAGGGAGCCGGCCGCCGCCTCGGGCAGGAACGGCTGGTAGGTCATGTAGGACCGCGGGTCGACGACGGTGACCCGGGCCTCCCCCAGCTGGAGGCGCTTGCGCAGGCGCAGCGCCGTGTACATGCCGACGTAGCCGCCGCCGACGATGAGGACGTGCGGTGGGCGGTGGCCGTTCGGGGTGCCGTTCGAGCTCATGCCGCTCACCGTACTCCTCTTGTGAAAACATTCACAAGGTTTGTGACGGAGGCCTCTGGACAACCGCCCCCCTCCCCTGCCGTCGACGCCTCTCCCCACTGATCACGTCACCCGCGTAAGTGGGGCCTCAGCGCGGCGCATTCACCGCGTCAGGCGCCCAACTACGCGGGTGCCGTGATCACCGGGGGTGGGCCGCGTAGCGGGCAGCGCGGGTGAGAACGGCCTCGAGCATGGGGGCGGTGACGCGGCCGGTGAAGGTGTTCTGCTGGCTGGGGTGGTAGCAGCCGATGACGAGAACCCGACCCGGCCGCACCTCGACGTCCCCGGGCGGCTCCTGGGCCTCCCGCGGCACCTCGAGCAGCACCTCCCCCGCGTGGCCGAACCGGGGGCGTGGGCGCGGCACCGGCAGCCCGGCCCGGCCGAGCGTCCCCAGCGCGGCGGTCCAGGCGAAGCCGCCCAGCGCCACCACCGCCCGGACCGAGGGCAGGACCAGCGTCACCTCACGGTCCAGCCAGCCGGCGCAGGTGTCACGTTCCTGCGGCGTGGGCGCGTTGGCCGGAGGCGCGCACCTGACGGCCGCCACGACGCGGGTGCCGACCAGCCGCTGGCCGTCGCCGGCGTGCTCGCTGGTGGGCCGCTCGGCCAGGCCGGCCCGGTGCATCGCCGCGTACAGCCAGTCCCCGCTGCGGTCGCCGGTGAACACGCGCCCGGTCCGGTTGCCGCCGTGGGCGGCGGGCGCGAGCCCCACCACCAGCACCCGCGGGGCCGGGTCGCCCCAGCCGGGCACCGGACGCCCCCAGTACGGCTCGCCGGCGAAGGACCGGCGCCGTGTGGCCGCCACCTCCTCACGCCAGGTGACCAGCCGCGGACAGG
>DATHTV010000032.1:0-10307 GCA_035462845.1 Jiangellales bacterium | reverse complement strand
GCTGCGCGTCGCCTCCGCTTCGGCGACCGGCCTCGTTCCTCGGCCGCTCACCGCCGCTGCAGCTCCTTCAGCGCTCGACGACATGCTCGCGCTGCGCGTCGCCTCCGCTTCGGCGACCGGCCTCGTTCCTCGGCCGCTCACCTCCGCTGCAGCTCCTTCAGCGCTCGACCTCTCCACGGATGAACTGCTCGACCTTCTCCGCCGCGATGTCGTCCGCGTACTGCTCCGGCGGCGACTTCATGAAGTACGAGGACGCGGACAGGATCGGCCCACCGATGCCGCGGTCGAGCGCGATCTTGGCGCAGCGGACGGCGTCGATGATGACGCCGGCCGAGTTCGGGGAGTCCCAGACCTCGAGCTTGTACTCGAGGTTCAGCGGGACGTCGCCGAACGCGCGACCCTCGAGGCGGACGTAGGCCCACTTACGGTCGTCGAGCCACTGCACGTAGTCGCTCGGCCCGATGTGCACGTTGCGCGCGCCCAGGTCGTGCTTGACGTTGCTGGTGACGGCCTGCGTCTTGGAGATCTTCTTGGACTCGAGGCGGTCCCGCTCCAGCATGTTCTTGAAGTCCATGTTGCCGCCGACGTTGAGCTGGTAGGTGCGGTCCAGCACCACGCCGCGGTCCTCGAAGAGCTTGGCCAGCACGCGGTGGGTGATCGTGGCGCCCACCTGCGACTTGATGTCGTCGCCGACGATCGGCACGCCGGCGTCGGTGAACTTCTGGGCCCACTCGGGAGTGCCGGCGATGAAGACCGGGAGCGCGTTGACGAAGGCCACGCCGGCGTCGATCGCGCACTGCGCGTAGTACTTCGCGGCGTCCTCGGAGCCGACCGGCAGGTAGCAGACCAGCACGTCGACCCGGGCCGCCTTGAGCGCAGCGACCACGTCGACCGGCGCCTCGTCGGACTCGGTGATGGTCTCGCGGTAGTACTTGCCCAGGCCGTCGAGGGTGTGGCCGCGCTGCACCTGCACGCCGGTGGCAGGCACGTCAGTGATCTTGATGGTGTTGTTCTCGCTGGCCCCGATGGCGTCGGCGAGGTCGAGCCCGACCTTCTTGGCGTCGACGTCGAAGGCCGCGACGAACTCCACGTCGCGGACGTGGTAGTCGCCGAACTGGACGTGCATCAGGCCGGGGACCTGCTGGGTGGGGTCGGCGTCCCGGTAGTAGTGGACGCCCTGGACGAGCGAGGCGGCGCAGTTGCCGACCCCGACGATCGCGACGCGGACCGAAGCCATGTCGTGTTCTTCCTCTCTCATTCCGCGGGGTGCACCGGCGGGTCGCCGGCCCCCGAGCGGGTCGCTGGTCCCCGCGTGAGGTCGTGGGGGGTACGGGACGGGCGGTCGCCCGGTCCCGGGTCGGGCCGGGTGTCGCGCCGCTCGGCGTCGATGAGGTCGTCGAGCCAGCGCACCTCCCGCTCGACCGACTCCAGGCCGTGGCGCTGGAGCTCGAGGGTGTACGCGTCCAGTCGCTCCCGGGTCCGCTGCAGGGACGAACGGAAGGACTCGAGCCGCTCCTGCAGCCGGGTGCGCCGACCCTCGAGGATGCGCAGCCGGGTCGCGCTGTCGGCACGCCCGAAGAACGCGAAGTGCACGCCGAACTGCTCGTCCTCCCAGGAGGCCGGCCCGCACCTGGACAGCAGCTCGACGAAGCGCTCCTTGCCCTCGGGCGTGAGCTTGTAGACGATCTTGCTGCGACGCCCGCCGCCGAGCCCCGACGTCTCGGCGCGGTCGGGCACGTCCTCGGTCAGGTAGCCCTGCCGGACGAGGTCCTTGAGGCAGGGGTAGAGCGTGCCGTACGAGAAGGCCCGCCCCCAGCCGAGCAGGGCGTTGACCCGCTTGCGCAGCTCGTACCCGTGCATCGGCGCGTCGTGGAGCAGGCCGAGCACGGCCAGCTCGAGCGCCTCGGCACGTCTGCTCACGGGACCTCGATCGATCGGGGTGACTGGTTCACGATGATGTATCGACTCGATACATCGCGGGGATAGGACGAACCATAGGTCGACCAGCCCGTACGGCGCAACCGCCGCGCCCCGGCAGGCCCACGTGACCAGCGCGACACCCCCGCGTACGGAACAAAGGCGCGCCCGCAGACGTCCTGTCAGGGGCGGCGCGCACGTTTTGGCTGCGCCGCGAGCGTGGGTAACCTGGCCCGCTGCCTCCCTCCACTGCACCCGACCGGAGCCGAGCCCGCCTGTGAGTGAACACCGTCGACGCCCGCCCACCTCGTCCCCCACCGGTACGACGGGGGCTGCCGCGACCGGTTCGCGCCGCGAGCGGCGGGCCGCCCGGGACGCCGAGAACGGCCGGCGCGGCTGGCGCAAGGTCCTCAGCTGGAAGGGCCTCGGCATCACCGCCCTCGTGCTGGGCCTGCTCGGGGTCATCGGGATCGGCATCGCCTACGCCAGCGTCGACGTCCCGGCCCCCAACGACTTCGCGCAGTCGGAGGCCAGCATCGTCACGTGGGCGGACGGGCAGACCGAGCTCGGCCGGTTCAACGCGGAGAACCGCGAGATCATCAGCATCGAGGACGTCCCGGACCACGTGCAGAAGGCCGTCCTGGCAGCCGAGGACCGCGGGTTCTACGAGAACCAGGGCATCTCGCCCACCGGCATCGTCCGCGCGGCGTGGAACAACCTGCGCGGCGACTCCCTCCAGGGCGCGTCCACGATCACCCAGCAGTACGTCAAGAACTACTACCTGACCCAGGACCGGACCTACACCCGCAAGATCCAGGAGATCCTGCTGTCGGTGAAGATCGACGGTCAGCTGGACAAGGACCAGATCCTCGAGGACTACCTCAACACCATCTACTTCGGGCGCGGGGCGTACGGCATCCAGACCGCGTCCCGCGCGTACTTCGGCAAGCCGGTGAGCGAGCTGACGATGGAGGAGGGGGCGGTGCTGGCCGCCGTCATCCGGTCGCCCGGCCGCTACGACCCCGCCGCGGACGAGGCCAACGCCGCCCGCCTCCAGGAGCGCTTCACCTACGTGATGGACGGCATGGCCGAGCAGGGCTGGACGGACGCGGCGACCGCGTCCTCGGCCCAGCTGCCCGAGGTGACCCCGCTGTCGACCGAGAACAAGCTCGGCGGCACCAACGGCTACCTGCTCGACCAGGTGCGTCGCGAGCTGGTCGCTCGCGGCTTCAGCGACACCGAGATCGACACCGGCGGCCTGCGGGTCACCACCACGTTCGTCCAGCAGGCCCAGGACTCCGCGGTGAACGCGGTGGCCGCGGAGTTCCCGACCGAGAACGCCGAGGGGCTCAACGTTGGACTGGCGGCCGTGCGACCCGGGGACGGCGCGGTCGTCGCGATGTACGGCGGCCCCGACTTCGTCGCCCAGCCGCGCAACAACGCCACCCAGGCCTCGATCCAGCCCGGCTCCACGTTCAAGGCCTTCACGCTGGCCGCGGCGCTCGAGGAGGGCGTGTCCCTCAAGAGCCGTTTCGCCGGCAACTCGCCGTACGACAACCCGGCCATCGGCCGCCCGGTGAACAACCAGGGCAACGCCTCCTACGGGGAGCGCGTCGACATGCTGGAGGCCACGCGCAAGTCGATCAACACCGCGTTCGTCGACCTCACCATGGAGATCGGGCCCGCCAAGGTGGTCGACGCCGCCGTGCGCGCCGGCATCCCCGACACCGCCCCCGGGCTCAACCCGGACGCCCGGGTCACCCTGGGCACCTCGTCGGTCACTCCCGTGCAGCTGGCCGACGCGTACGCGACGTTCGCGGCGCAGGGCGAGCAAGCGGACTGGTACACCGTGGCCGAGGTGCGCGACCCGTCCGGGGCGGTCCGGTACGCCGCGGAGGTCGCCCCCGAGCGCGCCTTCGAGGCGGACGTCTCGGCCGACGTCACGTACGCGCTCACCGAGGTGGTCGAGAACGGCACCGGCGAGGCCGCGCAGGACCTGGGCCGCCCGTCGGCCGGCAAGACGGGGACCGCCGAGGACCTGACCGCCTGGTACGCCGGCTACACCCCGCAGCTGGCCGCCGCGGTCGCCTTCTGGAAGGGCGACGGCACCGAGTCGCTCGACGGGACCGCCGGGATGTCGACCTTCACCGGGGGCGCCTACCCGGCCCGGCTCTGGACCGCCTTCATGGCCGGTGCGCTCGAGGGCACCGAGGTGCTGGACTTCCCGCCTCCGGCCAACCTCGGCGAGGCGGTCAACCCGACCCCGACGCGGACCTCGCAGCCTGCCCCGCCGTCGGCTCCCGCCCCCGAGCCGGAGCCCACCGTCGAGCCCGAGCCGGAGCCCACCGTCGAGCCGGAGCCCACCGTGGAGCCTGAGCCGCCGGTGCCCACGCCGCCGGCTCCGCCGACCGTGCCCGCGCCGCCGGGCGGCGGCCAGGGCCCGGGCGGCAACGGGCCACCCGGCCAGGGCGGCGGGGGCCAGGGCGAGGGCGACATCTCGCTCGCCGACCTGATCGGAACCGGCTAGCCACGACGCCGTGCCGGTCGTCCGGGTGGCGCCCTGCTCGCCCACCGGACGGGCGCTGGGCGACCGGGCCCGAGACGACCAGGCCCGTAGGTCACCATGGGGCGCGTGCCCGCCGAGCCCCGACCGCCGACGCCGGTGGCGCTTCCCACGCGGGAAGACCCGGTTGCGGCGGCGTCCAGCGAGTGGCTCGGGGGTCCGGCCGGTAGCCGGGTGGCCCCGGGTGGCGGCTGGTGGACCCCGGTACGGGTTGCGCTCGCCGTGGCCTGCCTGGTGCTGGCCCTCGGCGTGATCGCCGACGCCCCCTGCCGTAGCACCCAGTGGGCCGACCGCGGCGACGCCGAGCTGTGGACCGGTCAGTGCTACAGCGACGTGCCGTTCCTGTACCGGGAGCGCGGCCTGTCCGGGGACGCCGTCGCCTACCGCGACACCCTGCTCGAGTACCCGGTGCTCACGGGGGCGGTGGCCCAGGTGTCCGCGTGGGCGGTGCGGGCGCTGGGGTGGGTCGCCGACGGCGGTGCCGACGCCGGTCCGGCGGATCGGCAGGCGGCCGACCTGGCCGGCGGCGTCCGCTTCTACGACCTCACCGCGCTGCTGATGGCGGCCGCCGCCCTGGTCGCCGTGGCGGCGACGTCGCGGACCGTCCGCCGCCGGCCGTGGGACGGCCTGCTGGTCGCGGCCGCACCGGTCCTGCTCCTCACGTCCACCATCAACTGGGACCTGCTGCCGGTGGCCCTCACCGCGGTCGCCCTGCTGGCCTGGTCGCGGGACCGGCCCGTGCTGGCGGGAGCGATGCTGGGCCTCGGGGCGGCGGCCAAGCTCTACCCGGCGCTGCTGCTTCTGCCCGTGCTGCTGGTCTGCTGGCAGGAGCGGCCGCGCGGCCCGGCACTGCGGCGCGGTGCGGCGGCGGCCGTCGCGGCGGTCGTCTCCTGGGCCGTCGTCAACCTCCCCGTCGCGGCGCTGGCGCCGGAGGGGTGGCGGTTCTTCTGGACCTTCAACGCCGACCGGGCCGCGGAGTTCGGCTCACCGTGGTTCGCGCTCGACCTGGTGGGCCGGGGCGTCCCGGCCGACCGTCTCGACATCGCGGCGGCGGGGGTCACCGCGGTCGGGCTCGGGCTGGTCGCGGTGCTGGCCCTCGCCGCCCCGCGACCCCCCCGGCTGGCCCAGCTGGCCCTCCTCACCCTGGCGATCTTCGTGCTCGCGAACAAGGTCTGGTCCCCGCAGTACGCGCTGTGGCTGCTGCCGCTCGCCGTGCTCGCCCGGCCGCGGTGGCGCGACCTGCTGGTGTGGCAGGCGGCGGAGGCCGTGCACTTCGTCGTCGTGTGGCTCTTCATCGCCGGCCGCCTCGGCGCCACCGAGCGGCTCGTGACCGACAACGGGTACGCCACCGTCGTCGCCCTGCGGGCCGCCGGGCTGCTGTGGCTCGTGGCGGTCGTGGTGCGTGACGTGCTGCGGCCCGAGCACGACCCCGTGCGCCCGTACGAGTGCCCGTACGAGGGCCCGTACGAGGGCTGGCACGGGGACCAGCACGAGGGCCCGCCGGCCATCCGGTCGGCGTCGTGACCGGCACCCTGCAGCGGGTTCGCGACCGGACGGCCCTGCTGCCGGCCACGGACCGGGAGGCGCTGGCCCTGTGGGCGGCGAGCCGGCTCGGCCTGTGGGTCGTCGCGGGCGCGGTGGGCTGGTTGTTCCCGCCCGCGGGCGGCGACGTGCCGCCGGTGCTGGACCGCTGGCAGCAGTGGGACTTCCACCATTTCTGGGGGATCGCCCTCTACGGCTACGGCGGCGAACCCACCGGCGTCCCCAACGAGGCCTTCTTCCCTGCCTTTCCGGGGCTGCTCTGGAGCGGCGGGCAGCTGGGAGTCCGGCACGTGGTGACCGGGCTGCTGGTCTCGGTGCTGGCCGGAGCCGTGGCGGCGGTGGCGCTGGGCCGGCTCGGCGAGCTCGACGGCGGGCCCGGCACCGGACCGCGGACCGTGCTGGTGTGGCTGCTCGCGCCCCCGGCGGTGTTCCTCGCCGCGCCGTACACCGAGTCGCTGTTCCTGGCCCTGGCGCTGCCGGCCTGGCTGGCCGCCCGACGGGACCGCTGGGCGCTGGCGGGGGTGCTCGCCGCGGGCGCCTGCACGGTCCGGGTCAGCGGGATCTTCCTGGCGGTGGCGCTGGCCGTGCAGTGCCTCACCGCGTCCCGGCGGCGGTGGCCCGACGCCGCGTGGCTGGCGCTGCCGGCGCTCCCGGTGCTGGCGTGGACCGCGTACGTGCGGTCCGTCACCGGATCGTGGACCGGGTGGCTCGACGCCCAGGCCGAGGAGTGGAACCGCGACTTCACCTGGCCCTGGGACGCGTGGACGACGACCTGGGACGCAGCGTTCGGCGGTGGGCAGACGCCGAACTTCGCCTGGATGTTCCGGGCCGAGCTCGTCGCCCTCCTGATCGGTGTGCTGGTCACCGTGCTGCTGGTCCGCCGGGCCCGCTGGGGCGAGGCGACCTGGGTGGGGCTCCAGGTCGGCGCCTTCGCCAGCTCGGAGTGGTTCTTCTCGGTTCCCCGGGCCACCCTGCTGTGGTGGCCGCTGTGGGTCGGGCTCGCCGTGCTCACCCTGCAGCGGCGCTGGGTGCTGTGGGTGTACGTGTCGGTGAGCGGGCCGCTCATGGTCGTGTGGGCGGCGACGTACCTCACCGGACGCTGGGCCGGCTGACGCCCGGTCAGTCCCAGCTGATCCGGTCGAACGCGGTCGTCGTGTACCGCACCTCCAGCGGCACCTCGTCCCCCACGGCCGGCGGCTCCACCGAGCCCGGCAGCCACACCAGCGAGCACTGCATGTGCGGGGGTTCCGCGAACCACCGCTGCCGGCCGCCGACACGGTACGGCGAGAGCGCCCGCCCGGCCGCCGAGAGGCCGCCGTGCCCGAGGGCCACCACCCGCTGCCGCACGGTCGCCGCGGCAGTGGGCGCCTCGAGCGCGACGCCGTGAGTGGTGCCACCGGCCAGCACGAGCAGCCAGCCGTCGGCCCGGGCGCGCCGCTGCCGGTAGCCGTACGTGTCGCCCCGGGACAGCCGGTGCACGTCGAGGACGGTGGCCCGCGGGGCCAGGGCGGCCCGGTCGCCGAGCCAGAGCGCGGTGCCGACACGGAGCCGCACCTCCGTCCCGCTGTCGGCGGCCAGCCTCGCCGCGGCCGGCGGCGGGAGGTGGCTGACCCAGAGCCGGTCACCGGGCGAGCCCGCCGTCCGCACCAGCCGCGGCAGGAAGGAGCGCGCCTCCGGCTCGTGGTCTCCTGCCAGCGGCAGGTGCAGCGCCCAGCCGGCGAAGCGCACGGACTCGAGCAGGTCGACGGCGGCGTCGATCTCGGCCACCTCGATACCGTGCCGGCGCATCGAGGTCAGCACCTCGACCACCACCCGGGGCCGGTCCCGCGAGGCGGCGAGGGTACGCAGGTCCGCGAGCCGCGACACGGTGTGCACGACCCGGTCGTCGTCGAGCCGCGCCGCGGGCAACCCGGGTCGCCACGGCGAGAGCACCAGCAGGTCGCCGGGGAAGGCGCGCTCGACCTCGGCCACTTCGTCGTAGGTGCCGACGGCGAGCGTCTGCACGCCCAGGCGGGCGGCCTCGCCAGCCAGGACGGCGTTCCCGAAGCCGTACCCGTTGCCCTTGACGACGGGCACCACGCCGGCGTGCGAGGCGACGTACGCGCGGACGTGCTCACGCCAGCGCGCCGCGTCGACGTGCAGCGTCAGCGGCACGGGCGGCTCACCCCCGCCGCTTCATGTAGAGGTCGAACGCCGCGTGCAGCAGCCGCGAGATCGGCAGGTCCCACTCTCCGGCGTACTCGACGGCCTGGCCGCCGGTGCCGAGCTTGAAGCGGATCAGGCCGAAGTGCGGGTCCTCCTCGTCCAGGGTGTCGGTGATGCCGCGCAGGTCGTAGACGGTGCAGCCGTCGGCGAGCGCGTCCCGGATCATCTGCCACTGCACGGCGTTGGACCCGCGCACCTCGCGCTTCGCGGTGGACGACGCCCCGTAGGAGTACCAGGCGTGCTCGCCGACCCGCACAAGGGTCGTGGCGGCGACGAGTTCGCCCTCGTGGTGGGCCAGGTAGAGGCGCAGCCGGTCGTCCGCCTCGGCGCGCATCGCCTTCCACATGCCCTGGAAGTACGAGAGGGGGCGTGGCGTGAAGCCGTCCCGCCGGGCGGTCTCGGCGTACAGCGCGTGGAAGGCCGGCAGGTCCTCCGCGCCGCCGTGGGTCACGTCGACCCCGGACTTGGCGGCCTTCTTGACGTTGCGCCGCCACAGCTGGTTGAAGCCCTTGAGGACGTCGTCCTCGCTGCGGCCGGCCAGCGGGACCTGGAACACGTGGCGGGGCTGACCCGCGGAGAAGCCGCCCTCGTCGGCCGGCGGTCGCCAGCCGAGCGCGGCCAGCTGGGCCGTGACCGCGGCACCGACCGCAGTCGTCTCGTCCGGCGGGAGGTCCGCCAGCCGGGTCGCGCCACCTGCCGCGATCGCGGCCTTGAGGGTGTCGGCGTCCCACCTGGCGGTGACGACGGGCGGGCCCATCCGGATGCCGAAGGCGCCCTGGTCGGCCAGGTGGGCGGCCATGGGCTCGAGCCAGGCGGCGAGCGTCCCGTCCTGGACGGCACCGGCCCAGTCGATCGCCGGGCCCTCCGGCAGGTAGGCGAGGTATCGCTTGAGCCGCGGCACCTGGCGGTACAGCACCAGGCCGGCGCCGACGACCTCCCCCGCGTCGTCCACCCAGCCGAGCGACTCCGAGCGCCAGTCCGACTTCACGTCCCCCCACGCCGGGGTCTGCAGGAAGCTCACCGAGGGCTGCCCGGCGACGAAGGCCAGGTGCTCGTCCCGGGACAGGGTGCGTACGCGCAGGGTCACGGGCCCCGAGGCTACCCGCGCGCCGGGCGCCCCGAATGACCACGTTCACCATGCCGATGGGGCCACCACCAGCCGTCGACGACTGGCGATGGCCCCACTGGCCTCGTGATGCTCGGGCCGGCGCCGCGGAGATCAGGCCCGGTCCGGCGGACACCTGGTTCGGTTCCTGCTGAGACCGGCCCAGGCCTACGCCGAGATCCGGGTCGACCCGGCTCGCTCAGACCTGCCGGACGGCCTGCGCCTCGATCTCGATCTTGACCTTCTTGGAGACCAGGACGCCGCCGCTCTCCAGCGCGACGTTCCAGGTGATGCCGAACTCCTCGCGGTCGATCTCGGCCGTCGCCGTGACGGCGAGGCGCTCGCCGCCCCACGGGTCGCGGGCCACGCCGTCGACGGTCACGTCGAGCTCGACCGGGCGGGTGACGTCCTTGACCGTGAGGTCGCCGACGACGGTGAACCGGTCGCCACGGACGTGGCTGACGCTGCGGGAGACGAAGGTCATCCGCGGGTACTCCTCGACGGCGAGGAAGTCAGCGCTCTTGACGTGGCCGTCGCGGTCGGCGGAACCGCTGGTGAGGCTGGCGGTCGCGATGCTCGCCTGAGCCGAGGAGGCCAGCGGGTCCTCGCCGACCGTGATGCTGCCCTCGAACTCGGCGAAGTGGCCGCGCACCTTGGTCACCATCAGGTGACGCGCGACGAAGCCGACGGTCGTGTGGCTGGGGTCGAGCACGAAGGTGCCGGGCGTGGGGACGGCGGTGCCCTGCCACTCGCGGGCGCCGAGGGTGTCGGTCATGTCTTCCTCCGGGGGTGCTGGTCTGAGGGCGGATGTCTGCGTTCCGGTCAGCAACAACGTACCCGAGGATATTCCACCGGACAAATTTTGAGCGTTCAGGTACCAAGCCACCGCATCCCGCGCTCGACGCCGACGCGGACGCGGACGAGATAGTCCCAGCGTCAACTAAATGCTAGACTGTGATCATGCCTGCCTCCCCG
>DATHTV010000031.1:0-3611 GCA_035462845.1 Jiangellales bacterium | reverse complement strand
AGAAGGCCCGCAACGTCGACTACTACGAGCGCATCACCCTGCGGGACTCCTCCCTGTCCGCGTGCACGCAGGCGGTGATGTGCGCCGAGGTGGGCCAGCTCGCTCTGGCGCACGACTACGCCCACGAGGCCGCGCTGGTGGACCTGCGCGACGCCCACTCCAACACCCGCGACGGCCTGCACCTCGCCTCGCTGGCGGGGTCCTGGTCGGCGATCGTCGAAGGCTTCGGTGGGCTGCGCGAGCGCGGCGAGGTGCTGTCGCTGGACCCGCGGCTCCCGGACGGGATCACCCGGCTGACGTTCCGGCTGCGCCGGCACGGCAAGCGACTGCTGGTGGAGGTCGACCACGACGAGGTGCGGTGCAGCCTGCGGGACGGGACGGACGCCCGGGTGCGGATCCTGCTGTACGGCGAGCCGGTCGACGTGGCCCCCGCCGAGCCGGCCGTACGCCCGGTCGTCCGGCTCGAGCCGCTGCTCCCCCGACCGCAGCAACCGCCGGGACGAAGCCCGCTCCCGCACGACGTGATGCCGGCCTAGCGGTCACGGCACCCGACTGCTCCTGCCCGGGTGGGCCGAGTCGACCCGGTCCGGAGCCCGGGCCGCGCTGGAGCACTTCGGCGTGCCCGACACCGACCGCCGCGCGGAGGACTACGCGGCGGCCAAGCAGCGCCAGGTCGTCGAGCTGATCGACGCCGGCCAGTTCGTCGCCCGCGGCGACGAGGGGTGCCTGGGCCGTCAACGTCACCATGTCCTCGTCGGTCGACGGCAACATCCAGGTCGAGCAGGGCGGCTCGTCCACCGTGAGCCGCACCCGTATCGACGGAAACCTGCAGTGCCAGTCCAACACCCCTCCGCCCACCGGCTCGCGCAACCGGGTCGAGGGCAACAAGGAGGACCAGTGCGCGCGGCTCTGACCGCCCGGACTCCCCTACCGGGTCGCCCCGGAGGCTTGGCTCGACGTGCTGTCTCGTAAGGACAGTGCGGCCTGGATCAGCGCGGCGTGGGTGAGCGTCTGGGGGAAGTTGCCGAGGTGGGTTCCCGTGGCGGGGTCCATTTCCTCGGCGTACAGGCCGAGCGGGCTGGCGTGGCTGAGCAGCGCCTGGAACAGCTCGACCGCTTCGGGGTGTCGTCCGGTGCCGGCGAGAGCTTGGACGAGCCAGAACGAGCAGGGCAGGAACGCGCCTTCGGCGCCGGGCAGGCCGTCGCGGCCGGGTGGGTAGCGGTACAGGAAGGGGCCGCCCGCGGACAGCTCGTCCCGGATGGCGTCGATCGTGCCGCGCACGCGCGGGGAGTCGACGTCCTCGATGCCCAGCAGCGGCAGGACGAGCAGCGCCGCGTCGAGGTCCTCGGAGCCGTAGCTGCGGGTGTAGGTCTCCTTGACCGGATCGAAGCCCCGCGCCCGGACCTCGGCGGCGACGGCGTCCCGTGCGGTCCGCCAGCGCCGGAGCTGTCGGTCGGGTGTCCGGTGGGTCTCGGCGATGCGGAGGGCACGGTCCAGGGCGAGCCAGCCCATCAGCTTGGAGTGCACGTGCTGCGCGATGTCGTCGCGGATCTCCCAGATACCGGCGTCGGGCTCCTGCCAGCGGCGGGCGACCAGGTCGGCGAAGCCGCGCACCGCCCGCCAGGTCTCGGAGTAGAGGCGGTGCCCCGCCTGCTCGAGCACCCAGGCCGCGTCGACCACCCAGCCGTAGCCGTCGAGCTGGTGCTGGTCGGATGCGCCGTTGCCGGTGCGCACCGGGACGCTGCCGGCGTAGCCGGCCCAGCCCGGCAGCTCGCGCTCCGCCGGGGCGTGCCGGCCGTCCAGGGTCAGCAGCACCGGCAGGCGGGGCCGCTCGAGCCGGCTGGCGTGCAGCAGCCAGCCGAGGAACCCTCGAGCCTCGTCGGGCTTGCCGACGCCGAGGAAAGCGCCCACGCCGATGCTTGCGTCGCGGGGCCAGACGTAGCGGTAGTCCCAGTTCCGCACGCCGCCCGGATCCTCGGGCAGCGAAGTGGTGGGCGCGGCGACGGGAGCTCGCGAGGGCGAGTAGGTCAGCAGCCGCAGCGTCAGCAGGCTGCGCTCGACGGCGTCGCGGAACGGCACCGACTCGTCGATCCGCGCGGACCAGGCCCGCCAGCGGGCTTCGTCCCGCAGGAGGAGATCCCAGGCGGCCGCCGGGTCGACGTGGACGAGCGGCTCGCGGTTGGCCACGGCCAGCACGAGGGTGACCGGTCGGCCCGGCGTCACCGTGATCGACGTGGTCCGGCCCGGTTCGACGGGAAGCTCCGGAGTGCAGCCCAGGGAGACCGCCAGCGACCCCCACTGGCACACCACCGCACGGCGGTCACGTCGGACCCGGGGCGGCTGGTGATGCTCTCCGAGGCGCGGGTCGAAGTCGCCGACGGCGTCGACGGCTCCGTGCTCGGCCGACAGGCGGCGGACCACGAGGGTTGCCGGGAGGAGGCGCCCGGTCACCTCGGCCACCATCGCCTCGGTGAGGGTGAGTCGGCGTTCGCCCACCGCCCAGGTGGTCTCCAGCGTGGCCGTGTGCTGCCGGTACCGGCGCCCGACGACCGCCGCGGCCCGTGCCGGCCCCACCCGGAACGTTCCGGCCGGGCGGCCGCCGACGAGGCGGCCGAAGACCGGCGGCCCGTCGAAGCGGGGCACGCAGAGCCAGTCCATCGCGCCGTCGCCGGAGACGAGAGCCGCGGTGCGGGTGTCGCCGATCAGCCCGTAGTCCCCGATCGACGGCAGCGGCGGGGGGCCGTCGGTCTCGGCTTGCGCGGAGGGCTGGGACCGCCGCACGTCAGCGGGCCTGGAGGAACACGCCGAGCACGCTCCCGTAGACGAGGTGGGCGACGATCGCGACCGCAGGGGTCTGGATGCCGTAGTTGAGGCCGAGGAGGCCAGGCGGCTCCAGCACGGCGGTGCTGGACGGCCCTGCCCGGTGCGACGCCATGCGCGGGTGGACGCCCGGGAGCAGCGGCAGCAGCACCGTCAGGGCGACCGTGACGTGCAGGAGACCGAGCAGCGCGCCGAGCCACCAGGTGGCCCGGTCCACCAGGGCGAAGGTGGCCGCGTAGCCGAGGGCGAAGCCCTGCCCGGCGGTGAGGTGGAGGAAGAACCCGGCGACCCGGGCGCGGTCGGGATCCACGGTGACCAGCGTGCCGAGCACCAGGGGCAGGTCGAGTCGGGTGAGCCCGGCCAGCTGGGCGGCGATCATCACGGCGGTGAGGGTGGTGGTGCCGATCACCCCGAACAGCGCCCATCCGGCCCAGTCCATGTCAGCGTGGCCCGAGCTGGCGAGGGCTGACCGCTGCCATCCGGTCCGTCACCGACCGTTCCATGCTCCCACTCTAACGCCAAGAAATCTTGACGCAAGAGGCGGACCGGCCGGCGCGGACACCTCGGCGCCCGGGCCTCAGCCGACCGTGAGCGTCGCCGTGTGCGGGGTGTCCTCGGCCGAGGTGCCCACGTAGACGGTGGACCGGCGAGCCGGCGGCGCCAGCTGACGGACACCTCCGCTGACCGCCTGGGGCCCGACCCGCGCGGGCGGCTGCCGGACCTGCGGCCGGGGTGGCCGCCGGCCATGCGTGCAGGTGGTCAGAACTGGCCGCAGGGTACCTGGGTCGCGA
>DATHTV010000030.1:0-16288 GCA_035462845.1 Jiangellales bacterium | reverse complement strand
ACGGTGCCCGGGCACGCGGTCGCCGCCGAGCCCGACCTGCCGACGGCGCTCGCTCCCGCCTCCGGCCCCCGTGCCGTCCGCCGGCGCCTCGGTTCCGGGCCGACCGCCCCGCTCAAGCTGGCGAGCGGGTGCGACCGGCGCTGCTCCTTCTGCGCGATCCCCGCCTTCCGCGGCGCCTTTGTGTCCCGGCGGCCGGCCGACGTCCTCACCGAGGCGCGCTGGCTCGCCTCCCAGGGCGTGCGGGAGGCCTTCCTGGTGAGCGAGAACTCCACGTCGTACGGCAAGGACCTGGGCGACCTCCGGCTGCTCGAGAGCCTGCTGCCGGAGCTGGCGGCCGTCGAGGGTTTGGAGCGGGTCCGCGTCTCCTACCTCCAGCCCGCCGAGGTGCGCCCCGGGCTCGTCGAGGTGCTGGCCGGGACCCCGGGCGTCGTCCCGTACTTCGACCTCTCCTTCCAGCACGCCAGCCCGGCAGTCCTGAGACGGATGCGAAGGTTCGGCTCCACCGAGGCGTTCCTCGGCCTGCTCGAGTCCGTTCGGGCGCTGGCTCCGCGGGCGGGGATCCGCTCCAACGTCATCGTGGGGTTCCCCGGCGAGGGTGAGGCCGACCTCGCGGAGCTCGAGACGTTCCTGGGTGAGGCCAGGCTCGACGTCGTGGGCGTCTTCGGCTACTCCGACGAGGACGGTACGGAGGCCGAGCGGCTGGACGGCAAGGTCCACCCGGACGAGGTCCGCGAACGCGTCGAGCGCCTCAGCTCCCTGGTCGACGAGCTGGTCGCGCAGCGGGCCGAGGACCGGTACGGCGAGACCGTCGAGGTCCTGGTCGAGGCGCGCGGGGCCGGCGCGGTCGAGGGGCGCGCGGCCCACCAGGGGCCCGACGTGGACGGCACGACGACCGTCGTCGGCGCCGGCGCGGCCCGGGTCGGCGACGTCGTGCGCGCGGTCGTCACCGGCAGCGACGGAGCCGACCTGCTCGCACGCGCGCAGCACTGATCCAGGCCGGTCCCGTCAGCGGCGGTGCGTGATCCTCTCCAGGACCTCCGGGCCGTGCTCCTCCAGGTGCCTGCCGCCGAGCCGGACGCCGATCTGCAGCAGCCAGGCGCCGTAGGCCGGGCCGGCCAGGAGCACCGCCCAGCCCAGCGCGGGGGACCAGAGGAACGCGGCCCCCAGCCCCGCCACGGCCGGCAGGCTCAGGCCGGCGGTCACCCCGGCGCCGAGCAGCTGCTGGGCGATCGTGACCACGTTGCCGCCGTTGGTGGTCCCGAACGGGTTCGTGCCCGCCTCCGCCACCGAGAACGGCGCCACCACGCCGACCACCGCGCTGACCGCCAGCCCGGCGAGCAGGACGGTGACGGTGGCCCCCACGACGGCCGGCAGGAGGGCCGGGCGGCCGGCCAGCAGGGTGGCGGCGGTCCCCACCACGACCGTGGTGGGGCCGCCCCACAGCAGCGCGGCGAGCACCCGGCCCAGCCGGTCGTCGCGTCCCCGCATCCCCGAGGCGAGATGCATCCACAGCGCGGTCCCGTCCCAGGCGGTCTCGTTGAGCATGGTCAGGCCCAGGAGGGCGGCCACCGCCGGCCCGACGACCAGCAGGAGGTCCCGGGGGAGTCCGCCCGCGGCCGGGCCGACCGCGACGACCGCGAGCACCACCGGCAGCACGATCAGGGTGACCCGCTGGCGGGGGTCCCGCCACCAGTAGCGCAGCGACCGGGAGGCCACCGCCCCCGCCGGCCCCCCGGGGAGGAGCCGGCGGACGACGGCCGGGGTGAGCGTCCGACCGCCGCGCACCTCCGCTGCCCCGGCCGACGGCCCGGCGCCCTCGAGCTGCCGGCCGAGCGCGACCTCCCAGCCGGCGAGGAGCAGGACCACCGCCGAGGCGGCCAGCCCGAGGCGCGCCAGGCCGGTCAGCGGGGCCCCGGCCACGGCGTCGTACGGCGCGGCCCAGGCGGCCCCGAGCGGGGTCCAGGCGAGCACGGCCACGACGCGGTCGAGCACCTCCTCGGAGGTGCGCTCGGCCACCCGGGTCACACCGAGCTGGACCAGTCCGATCGAGGACAGGCCGAGTACGGCCACCACGCTCAGGACGTCCCGTGCCCGGCGCCCCTGGAGCACCGAGGAGAGCGCGGTGGTCACGGCCCGGCTGGCCACGACGCAGAGGAGCGTGCCGAGCGCGGCCCCCGCCAGGGCGTACAGGACCGGCAGGACGCCGCGGGACCACGTCACCACGGTGCCGAGCGACACGAGTGCGGTCGCCAGCGCGGGCACACCGAGGAAGCCGGCGGCGAGCAGCCCGGCCAGCAGGGTGCGCCGCGGGAGCGGGAGCAGGGCGAACCGGCTCGGGTCCAGCGTCTCGTCCACCCCGTACGCGACGACGGGGAGCACCACCCACCCGAGCACGAGCAGCGACCCGGCCAGCACGACCGCCGTCGACGCGACCTCCGGCGTGGCCAGACGGAGCCCGGCGGCCCCCGCCACCCCCAGCGCCGCCAGGCCGGCCCCCGCGAGGGCACCGAGCGCCGACGCCGCGACCCGGGTCGCCCCACCGCGCCACCCGTTGCGCAGCAGGCGCCACTTCAGCTGCCAGAAGACCGCAACCACGCGAGCTCCTCCCCGAGTGCGCGGTGCCCGCCGACCAGCGAGACGAAGCGCTCCTCGAGAGTCGTCCCGCCGCGCACGTCCGCCAGCCGGCCCGCCGCGAGGACCCGTCCCTGCGAGATCACCGCGACGTGGTCGCAGAGCTGCTCGACCAGGGCCATCACGTGACTGGACATCACGACCGTCCCCCCGCCGGCGGCGAAGCCCTGCAGGATCTGCCGGATCGTCGCGGCAGAGACCGGGTCCACGGCCTCGAACGGCTCGTCGAGGACCAGCAGCCGGGGCCCGTGGATGAGCGCGCAGGCGAGGCCGGCCTTCTTGGTCATGCCGGCGGAGTAGTCGACGACGAGCGTGCCGGCGGCACCGGTCAGGTCGAGCACGTCGAGCAGCTCGGCCGCCCGGTCCCGAGCCACCGCCGGGCGGAGCCCGTGCAGCCTGCCCACGTACTCCAGCAGCTCCGGCCCGGTCAGCCGGTCGAAGAGGCGCAGGCCGTCGGGGAGCACGCCGAGCAGCCGCTTCGCCCCCACCGGGTCGCGCCACACGTCGTGGCCGAGGACGAACGCGGTGCCCTGATCGGGGCGGAGGAGTCCGGTGGCCATCGACAAGGTGGTCGTCTTGCCCGCCCCGTTGGGACCCACCAGGCCGAAGAACGACCCGGACGGCACGTCGAGGTCGACGCCGGCCACCGCCAGGGTGGTGCCGAACCGCTTGACCAGCGCGCGCAGGGCCAGGGCAGGGGCGTCGGTCGTCACCCGGCCAAGGCTAGGGCGGCACGGCCGCGACGGCCCGGTCGGGCACCGCGCTTCGAGGCGAGGAGCCCGGGCCGCGTCCCCCGTAGGCTGTCGCGGTGCCCGTCCCCCCTCGGCAGGAGCCGCCGAGCAACTGGAACATCGCGAACGCCCTCACGCTGGTGCGCCTCCTGCTGGTCCCGATCTTCGTCTGGCTCCTCCTCCGCGACGGCGGCGACGACACCGCGTCCCGGATCGGTGCGTGGCTGGTGTTCTCCGCCGCGATGGTGACCGACAAGCTGGACGGGGACCTGGCGCGCCGCCGCGGCCTGGTCACGGACCTGGGCAAGATCGCGGACCCGATCGCCGACAAGGCGCTCACCGGGGGGGCGTTCATCGGGCTGTCGCTCCTCGGCGAGCTCCCGTGGTGGGTCACGGTCGTGGTGCTGGTGCGCGAGATCGGTGTCACGGTCCTCCGGTTCGTGGTCATCCGGTACGGCGTGATCCCGGCCTCGCGCGGCGGGAAGCTCAAGACGGGTCTGCAGGCGCTCGCGATCGGGCTGTACGTGCTCCCGCTCCCGGCGGCGCTCGACCCGGTCGAGGACGTCGCGATGGCCGCGGCGCTGGTGGTCACCGTGCTGACCGGCCTGGACTACGTGGCCCAGGCGATCCGCTTGCGCCGCGCCGGCTCGCGCGACTCCTCGCCTGAGGGGACCGGCGGGTGAGCACCGGTCGTGCCCCCGCCGCCGTCGCGCTCGTGCTCGTCGGGGACGAGCTGCTCCTCGGCCACGTGCTGGACGGCAACGCCGCCTGGCTCGGTCGGCGGCTGGACGACGCCGGCCTGCACGTCGTGGCGTCCGCGCACGCCTCGGACGACCCGGAGGCGATCGCCCTGGCCGTCCGGCGAGCGCTGGCCGACGCTCCCGCGGTCCTGGTGACCGGCGGTCTGGGCCCCACCTCGGACGACGTCACCCGAGAGGCGCTGGCACTGGTCGCCGGCGCGCCGCTCGTCCGCGACGCCGCGGTGGAGGAGGTGATCCGCGCCTGGTACGCGTCCCGGGGTGTCCCCGTCGTCCCGGCTGCGCTGCGGATGGCCGAGCTGCCCGAGGGGGCCCGCACCCTCGGCAACGGCACCGGCAGCGCGCCCGGGGTCACGGTGGAGGTCGGGGACGGCGTCGTCCACGCGGTGCCGGGCGTGCCGGCGGAGATGCGCGCCATGGTCGAGCAGCTGGTGCTGCCCGACCTCCTCCGGCGGGCCGGCATCCTGCCGGCGGTGGCGACCCGGAGCATCCTGGTGGCCGGCTTGGGCGAGTCGGCGGTCTCCGACCTGCTGCAGCCGCTCGAGGCCGAGCTGGGCGACGCCCGGATCGCCTACCTGGCTGCTCCCGCCGAGATCACGGTGCGGCTCCGGGTGTCGGCGGGCCCGGGGCAGCAGGACGCGGCCGACCGTCGGGTCCACGACCTCGCGGCCCTGGCCCGCGGGCTGCTCGGCGCGGCCGTGGTGTCCGACGACGGCACCGGCCTGCCGGCCGCCGTGCTCGCGCTCCTGGTCGCGGGGTCGAGCACGGTGGCCACCGCCGAGTCGCTCACCGGCGGTCTCGTCGCCGGGACGCTCACCGACGTCGCCGGCTCCTCCGCCGCGCTGGTCGGCGGCGTCGTCACGTACGCGACGTGGACGAAGGCCGACGTGCTGGGGGTCGATCCGGACCTGCTCGCACGGGTCGGCCCGGTGGACCCCGCCACGGCCGCCGCCATGGCGGAGGGTGTCCGATCGCGGTTCCGCTCGACGTACGGCGTCTCGACGACGGGGGTGGCGGGCCCGGGGAAGGCCGAGGGGAACCCCGCGGGAGTGGTGCACCTGGCCGTGGCCGGTCCGCGGGGCGTCCGGGTCTCCTCACCCCGCCTGCGTGGAAGCCGGGGGACCGTCCGCCGGGCCACGGTCGTGCACGCGCTCGACCTGCTCCGGCGGGCGGTGGCAGGACTCGGCCCGGCGCCGGGGGAATCCCGGGCGCGCGAGCCGGGTTGACCCCGTACACCAATCCATGGCGGCCACGGAACCACGCCGCCCCTCGGCTCGGGGCGTGCCTGTCGGCCGGCGGAGGTACGGTGGGAGCGGTCATCGTCGCCGGAGCACACGAGGGGAGGGACCCGTGGTCCTCATCCGACGGCTGATCGGCGACGTGCTCCGTCGCCGGCGGCAGCAGCAGGGCCGCACCCTGCGCGAGGTCTCCTCCACCGCCCGGGTGAGCCTGGGCTACCTCTCCGAAGTCGAGCGCGGCCAGAAGGAAGCCTCTTCCGAGCTCCTCGCGTCGATCTGCGGTGCCCTCGACATCCCGCTGTCCGAGGTGCTCCGCGAGGTGAGCGACGAGATGTCGCGGGTCGAGGCGGCCGCCGTCGAGGCGCTGGCCGAGGTCCGCACCGACCGGGTGCTGCGTGGCGACCCCCGCCGCGACGTCGTCGCCGTCGCCTGACCCGGTCGTGGCGTCCTCCGCCGCCCGGCCGGTCCGTTATAGGAAAGCTCTGCGCCAGGGCTGCGCTAGGGCCGGTAGCGCGTGCGACCTGCGGGCCGCGGCCCCCTCAGCTCGCTGACGGGACGGGACGGCGGAGCCGGCCCGAGCTGGCACCGGGGGCACCAGTAGCTGATCCGTGCCGTCGCGGGGTCCCCCTGGAGTGCCGTCGCGACCCTCGTGCCGCAGCGCAGGCACTCCCGGCGCTCGAAGACCCAGTGCCACCGGCCGCGGCTGCGGTCCCCCGTGGTGACCTGTTCGACCGTCCCCTTGTTCGCCTCCAGCAGGCGGTGGCCGAGGTCGACCGCGGCCCGGGTGCCGGGCAGGTCACCCACGGGCACCCAGGGGGTGACGCCGAGCAGGAAGCACATCTCCGTCCGGTAGAGGTTCCCGATCCCGGCCATGACGCGCTGGTCGAGCAGCGCCTCGCCGACCGCGCGCCGGGGATCCGCCGCCAGCCGCCGCGACGCCTCGGCGGGGTCCCAGTCCGGCCCCAGCAGGTCCGGCCCGAGGTGGCCGACCAGCTCGCCCTCGCGGGCGGTGGGGACCACGTCCACCACGGGGAGCCGGTAGCCCACGGCCTCCCAGTCGGCCGTGGCGAGCACCACCCGGACCTGCCAGGCCGGTCCACCCGTCCAGCGTCGGCCCGGGCGGTACAGGTGCCAGGAACCGTCCATCCGGAAGTGCGTGTGGATCGTCGTGCCCCCCGTGACCCGGGTCAGCAGGTGCTTGCCGCGCGAGACGACCTCCAGCACGGACCGGCCGGTGAGGTCGACGGTGGCGTACCGCGGGACCCGGAAGTCCGAGCGCAGCAGGACCCCGCCGCCCAGCGCGTCGTGGAGCCGCTGCCCGGCCAGCCACACGGTGTCTCCCTCGGGCACCGGTTCATCGTCCCCCACCCACCCCTCGGGAATGCCCGCAGCCTCGGCGGTGCTGGGGTTGGGCGATGGCCGCCGACACGCATCCGCCGCCCCGGGCCGCCGCCGGCGGCGTTCCGGTCACCGTCACGGTGGCGCGGCAGGTCACGCCGGGGCTGGAGACCGAGTTCGAGACCTGGGTGGAGGGCATCCTCCGGGCTGCGGGCGGCTTCGACGGCTTCCTCGGGGGCGCCCTGCTCCGGCCCCCAGAGGCCGGTGGCGAGTGGCACGTCGTCTATCGCTTCCGTGACGACGACTCCCTGCACCGCTGGGAGGCGTCCCCGCAGCGGGCCGGGTGGCTCGCCGCCGCCGAGAACCTCGTCGACGACGAGCGCACCGCGGCCGTCTCGGGCCTGGAGACGTGGTTCGAGCTGCCCGGGCGCACCGCCCCGGCGCCGCCCCGCTGGAAGATGGCGCTGGTCACCTTCGCGGCCGTCTACCCCCTCGCGCTGCTGATCAACGTGCTGCTGGTCCCGCACACCACCGGCTGGCCGACCCTGCTCCGTCCGGTCGTCTTCGCAGGGATCCTCGTCCCCGTCATGACCTGGGTGGTCATGCCGCGCCTGACCCGCTGGCTCCGCCGCTGGCTCTACCCCGGGTCGTGAGTCCCCTGCCCGGCACGGCCCCCGACCCGTGGGGCGGGACGGTCCGTCCCTCGCCGACGAAGATGTCGCCCCCGTCCGCGCCCGAGACCGACTTCCGCGATTCGATGGCGCGACTCGGCGGGGGCGTCACCGTGGTGAGCACCCGGGACGCTGTCGGGCGCGACTGCGGGATCACGGCGACGGCGGTCAGCTCGGTGTCCCTCGACCCCCCACTCGTGCTGGTCTGCGTGCGCCGCGGCGGCTTCGTGCACGATGCGCTCGTCGTCTCCGACGGATGGGCGATCTCCATGCTGGCGCACGACCAGGCCGACCTGGCCCGCTACGCCGCCCGGCACCGGGTGCCCGGCGACCGCGACGACTTCTCCCGGTGGCCGCACCGTCGTGGGGACCTCTCCGGTGCCCTGGTGTTCACCGGCGGCGTCGCGGCCGTGGAGTGCGTGCCGTACGAGATCGCCGACGCCGGCGACCACGCCGTCTGCATCGGCCGCGTGGTCGCCGTCGCGCCGGACGCGGCGGGCGTCCACCCGCTGCTCTACGTCGACCGCGGGTACACCACGCCGGGGGACCCACCGCCCTGAGCCGGCGCGGTCACCCGCGCAGCCGGAGCCCCCGCGGCGTGCTCCGGAACCCCGCACCGGCCAACGCCTGGGCAAGGGGGGACGACGCGGCCGTCTCGAGGACGTCCTCGCCGTCCGCGCGCTCCACCGTCAGCCGGCCCAGCGCACCCTCGTGCACGGCCAGGGCGAGTGCGTCGGCGGCCGGCCCCAGCAGCTCGGGCTCCGGCGACCAGGACAGCAGCGTCCGCCCGCCCCGCTCGACGTAGAGCACGAGCTCGCCGTCGACCAGGACCACCAGGGCACCGGCCTTGCGTCCCGGCCGGTGCCCGCCCTGGTCCGGTCGCTCCGGCCAGGGCAGCGCTCCCCCGAACGGGTTCGCGGGGTCGGTCGCGGCGAGGACGAGCGCCGGGACCGGCTCGCGGCTCGCGGCGGCGAAGGCGCGCAGTCGGTCGACCGCACCGGTGCCTGCGAACTGCGCGGCCCCCAGGCCGGCGACGAAGTAGCCCCGGCGGCACCGGCCGGACTCCTCAAACGCCGCCAGCACACGGTAGACGGCGGCGAAGCCCCCGGGCACCCGCTCGGACGCCACGGCGCCGCGGGTGACCACCCCGTGGCGGTCCAGCAGCGACTCGGCCGTCGCGTGCCCGCGCCGGGTGGGGTCGGGCTCGCGGTCGGGCAGCAGTGACCAGCGTCCGGCCGCCGTCGGCGGCCCGCTGCGGCTGGGCATCGGCGGCCGCCCGCGGCTGTAGCGGGAGCGCGGTCGCCGGGTCGGGCGCCCGCGGTGGGCCACCCGCCCCGAGCCGGTCAGGGCACGCAGCGGAGCCAGCGTGTCGTTCGTGACGAGCCCGGCCCAGGCGAGGTCCCAGAGCGCCGCGACCAGTGCTGGGTCGTCGGTCGACCCGGCCGCGTCGGAGAGCTGCCGGAAGAAGAACGCCCCTCCCTGCCCGAGCGAGTCCAGGACCGCCCGGTGCAGCACACCCTCGCCCAGCGATGGGTCGGCGTCGGGCAGGGTCAGGGGCGCGGTGTCGGTCAGGTGGAGCGACACCCAGCCGTCGGATCCCGGCAGTGCCCCCTGACCGGCCCAGACGACCTCCCCGGCCGCCGTGAGCTCGTCCAGCCAGGCCGGCTGGTAGCCGGCCACCCGGGCCGGCAGCACCAGGCGTTCCAGCGCGCTGGCCGGGACCGCGCAGCCGGCCAGCTGCTCCACCGCCCGCAGCACCCCGTCGGCACCCCGCAGGCCACCGGCCACGTGCTGCCAGGCCGGCAGGAAGCGGGCCAGCGCGGCCGGCTCGACCGGCTCGACCTCCTGGCGCAACGCGGCCAGGGAGCGCCGGCGGATCAGCCGGAGCACCTCGCCGTCGCACCACTCCGTGCCCGACCCGCCCGGCCGGAACTCACCCTCGACGACGCGTCCGCGAGCACCGAGGCGGCGGAGCGTCTCGGCGACGACCGCCACCCCGAGACCGAGTCGTCCGGCGACGTCGGCGGCCTGGAACGGCCCGTGCGTCCGGGCGTACCGCGAGACCAGGTCGCCGAGCGGGTCGGCCACCGGCTCGGTGAACGCCTCGGGCACGCCCACCGGGAGCGCGGTCCCGAGCGCGTCGCGGAGGCGCCCGGAGTCCTCGATGGCCGCCCAGCAGTCCTCGCCGGCGACGCGGACCCGGACCGTGCGTCGGGTGCGCTCCAGCTCGCCGAGGGCGTCCAGTGCCGTGCTGGCCGACTCGCACCGCGCCGCGACCTCTGCGGTGGACAGTGGCCCCAGCACCCGGAGCAGGTCGGCGACGCCCTCCATGCCCCGCGCCCGGCGGTCCTCGGCGAGCCGCTGGAGCTCGGCCTCGGTCCGCACCACCGTCTCGAGGTCGAGCAGCTCGCGGAGCTCGGTCCGGCCCAGCAGTTCCGCGAGCAGGCTCTGGTCGAGGGCCAGCGCCTGCGCCCGCCGCTCGGCCAGGGGGGCGTCGCCCTCGTACATGAAGGTGGCCACGTAGCCGAAGAGCAGCGACCGTGCGAACGGCGACGGGGTGGGGGTCTCGACCTCGACGACCCGCAGTGACCGTGCGGAGACGGCTCGCAGGAGCCGGACGAGCGCGGGCAGGTCGTAGACGTCCTGGAGGCACTCGCGCATCGTCTCGAGGACGACCGGGAAGGAGCCGTAGCGCGCGGCCACCTCCAGCAACTGGGCGGAACGCTGCCGCTGCTGCCACAGCGGGGTGCGGCGGCCCGGGTCGCGACGGGGGAGGAGGAGGGCCCGCGCTGCGCACTCGCGGAACCGCGCCGCGAAGAGCGCGGAGCCGCCCACCTCGTCGGTCACCAGGGCCTCGACCTCGTCGGGGTCGACCAGGACGAGCTCGGCCGCCGGGGCCTCGACCCCGTCGCCGGACCAGGTGTCCGGGATCCGGAAGACCATCCCGTCGTCGGCGTGGACGGCCTGCACGTCGGTCCCGTAGCGGTCACGGAGGCGCGCCCCGACGGCCAGGGCCCAGGGGGCGTGCACCCTCGCCCCGAAGGGGGAGTGCACGACGAGCCGCCAGTCGCCGAGCTCGTCGCGGAAGCGTTCGACCACGAGCGTGCGGTCGTCCGGGACGTGGCCGATCGCCTCGCGCTGCTCGCGCAGGTACGCCAGCAGGTTGTCGGTGGCCCACTCGTCGAGCCCGGCCGCGGCCACCCGCTCACGGGCCTCGTCGTCGGGCAGCCGCCCGACCTCTCGGGTGAAGGCGCCGAGCGCCGCACCCAGCTCGGCGGGCCGACCGACGGCGTCGCCGTGCCAGAACGGGAGCCGCCCCGGTTGCCCCGGGGCGGGTGAGACCAGCACCCGGTCGTGGGTGATGTCCTCGATCCGCCAGCTCGACGCGCCCAGCGTGAAGACGTCGCCCACCCGCGACTCGTACACCATCTCCTCGTCGAGCTCGCCCACCCGCGAGCCGCGGTCGCCGACGAGGAAGACACCGAACAGCCCCCGGTCGGGGATCGTGCCGCCGCTGGTCACCGCCAGTCGCTGGGCACCGGGCCGGGCGCTGAGGGTCCCGGTCACCCGATCCCACACGATCCGCGGGCGCAGCTCGGCGAACTCGTCCGACGGGTAGCGGCCCGCCAGCATGTCGAGCACCGCGTCGTAGGCCGACTGCGGCAGTGCCGCGAAGGGGTGTGCTCGGCGGACCAGCGCGAGCAGGTCGTCGGCCTGCCACTCGTCGACCGCCAGCGCCGCGACCACGTGCTGGGCCAGCACGTCCAACGGGTTGCGAGGGACCGCCAGCTCCTCGATCTGGCCGGCCAGCATGCGCTCGACCACCACCGCGGTCTGCACCAGGTCGCCGCGGTACTTGGGGAACAGGACGCCACGGGAGACGGCGCCGACCTGGTGCCCGGCCCGGCCGACGCGCTGCAGCCCGCTGGCCACCGACGGGGGTGACTCGACCTGGACCACGAGGTCCACCGCGCCCATGTCGATGCCCAGCTCGAGGCTCGAGGTGGCCACCACGGCGGGCAGCCGGCCGGTCTTGAGGTCGTCCTCGATGAGGGCCCGCTGCTCCTTGCTCACCGACCCGTGGTGCGCCCGGGCGACCGGGGGGCCGTCGCCGCCGCGCGAGGCGCCCGCCTGGGCCATCGTGGCGGCCGGCGCGAACGAGCCGGGCGGCGGCATCGACTCGCCCGTCGCGCGTTCCTGGGCGACCTCGTTGAGCCGGGCGGTGAGCCGCTCCGCCAGCCGACGGGAGTTGGCGAACACGATCGTCGAGCGGTGCTCGGCCACCAGGTCGGCGACCCGTTCCTCGACGTGCGGCCAGATCGACGTCCGCTGCTCGCCCCCCGCGGCCGAGCCGGCCACCTCACCGGTCGGCTCGCCGAGCGCCGCCATGTCGGGGACCGGGACGACGACGCGCAGGTCCCACTCCTTGGCGCTGCCGGGATCCACGACCTCGACGGGCTCTCCGCCCGCGAGGAACCTGGCCACCTCGTCGACCGGTCGTACTGTCGCGGACAGGCCGATCCGTTGCGCCGGAGCAGGGAGCAGCGCGTCGAGCCGGGCCAGCGAGACGGCGAGGTGGGCACCGCGCTTGGTTCCCGCCACCGCGTGCACCTCGTCCACGACGACGGTCCGGACGCTGCGCAGTGCCTCGCGGGCCTGCGACGTGAGCATGAGGAACAGCGACTCGGGGGTCGTGATGAGCACGTCCGGCGGCGTGCGGCTGAAACGCCGCCGCTCGTCGGCGGGCGTGTCGCCGGAGCGGACGCCCACGGTCACCTGCGGCTCCGGCAGCTCCAGCCGCCGAGCCGCCTGGCCGATGCCGGCGAGCGGCGACCGCAGGTTGCGCTCGACGTCCACGGCCAGGGCCTTGAGCGGGGACACGTACAGGACCCGGCAACGCTCGGCGGGGTCGTCGGGCACCGGCTCGGTCGCCAGCCGGTCGAGGGCCCACAGGAACGCCGCGAGCGTCTTGCCGGACCCGGTCGGCGCGACGACCAGGGAGTGCCGCCCGGCGGCGACGGCGCGCCAGGCCCCCTCCTGGGCGGCCGTGGGTGCGGCGAACGCGCCCTCGAACCATGCCCGGGTGGCCGGGGCGAAGAGGTCGAGCACATCGGCGGTGGGCACATCGTGGGGCACGACACCCATCCTCACCCCTGGCACCGACAGCGGCGTCCCAGCCGCCCTCACAGGGCGCGACACGGCGGGAGCGATACTGGCCGGGTGCGGCTCACGGACTTCTGGCGGCGGATGGAGCACCACCTCGGCGAGGCCTACGCGGAGTCGTGGGCTCGCGACCAGTCGATCGCCGCTCTGGGTGGCCGCACGGTCCGGCAGGCGCTCGACCAGGGCGAGGACACCAAGCGGGTCTGGCGGGCGGTGTGCGAGGCCCTCGGCCTCCCCTCCCACGAGCGATGACCCGGGCGCCCGGCCGTACGCTCCGAGAGTGAGCCGAACCGACCCCCGTGCCGGCTCCGCGGCCGCCCCGGCCCTGCCCGCACCGGAGGAGGTGCGCTCCCTCCAGCGCCGGACCGTCCGGGTGCTCGTCACGAGTCAGGTGCTCGGCGGGGTCGGGGTGTCGAGCGGGATCTCGGTCGGCGCGCTGCTCGCCTCCCGCGTCCTCGGTCGCGAGGACCTGGCGGGGCTGGTGCAGAGCGCCCAGGTGCTCGGCGCCGCGCTGCTGGCCCTGCCCACGGCCCGGCTGGCGCTGACCCGCGGGCGCCGCTGGGGTCTGGCGACGGGGTACGGCTTGGCGGTGCTGGGCGCGGTTCTCGCCGTGCTGGCGGCGGAGCTGCGCTGGTTCCCGCTGCTGCTCCTCGGGACCGCTCTGTTCGGCGGCGGCACCGCGGCGGGGTTGCAGTCGCGCTACGCCGCCACCGACCTGGCCGCCCCGACCTCTCGCGGGCGGGCCCTGTCGGTGGTCGTCTGGTCCACCACGATCGGGGCCGTGGCCGGCCCGAACCTGGTCGGTCCGGCCGGCCGGCTGGCGGCGGCCCTGGGCATCGAGCCGTTGGCCGGGCCGTTCCTCCTCGGTGGCTGCGCGCTCGCGCTGGCGAGCCTCGTGGTGGCGGGGACCCTGAGACCCGACCCGCTCGCGCTGGCGCGCCGGCTGGCGGGGGAAGGCGAGTCGCCTCACGTGGCCGGTGGGGCGGCCGGTGGGGCGGCCGGTGAGGCGGCCGGTGGTGCGACCGGTGGTGCGACCGGTAGGGCGGCCGGTGGTGCGACCGGCGGGAGGGTCGGAGCGGGCCGGCGCCGTGGAGCGATGCGCCACGGTCTCGCGGCCGCGTCGCACTCGGGTCCGGCCGTGCTGGGGCTGCTCGCCGTGGTGGTCGCTCACACGGTCATGGTGGCCGTGATGGTGATGACGCCCATCCACATGGACCACGGCGGCGCCTCCCTGGAGGTGATCGGTCTCGTGATCAGTCTGCACGTGGCCGGGATGTTCGCGTTCTCGCCGGTCATGGGCTGGCTGGCGGACCGGGTCGGACGCGTCCCCGTGATCGTGGGCGGTGCTGCGGTCCTGCTCGCGGCCGTCGCGCTGTCGGGGACCTCACCGGAGGGCTCGTCGCCCGGACTGGGCGCCGGGCTGTTCCTGCTGGGCCTGGGCTGGTCGGCCTGCCTGGTGGCGGGCTCGGTGCTGATCACCGATGCGCTGCCGGTGGCGGACCGGCCGGCGGCGCAGGGGGCGTCCGACCTGCTGATGGGTCTCGCCGCGGCGGCCGGGGGCGCCCTGGCCGGCCTGGTGGTCGGCACTCTCGGCTACGCCGTCCTGAACCTGGGGGCGTCGGTGCTCGTGCTCGTCCTGCTCGGTGCCGCCGGGCTCCCGGCGTGTCGCCCGCCTTCGAACACCCGTTCGGTCTAGTCTCCACAGCGTCGGTCGCTCCGCGACCGTGTCCACAGGTCGGCTCAGGGCGGCGGGATCTGTCGGAGTCGACCACTAGCGTCCTCGGTGATGAAGACACGAACCGGCCGCACGGCGGCCCCTCAACTCCGGCAGGTGGCATCCATGGCAGCTCCCGCTGACCGCGAGAAGGCCCTCCAGACCGCGCTCGCGCAGATCGAGCGCGCGCACGGCAAGGGCTCGGTCATGCGCCTCGGGGACGAGGGGCGTTCCCCCGTCGAGGTGATCCCGACCGGCGCCATCGCGCTCGACGTGGCCCTCGGGATCGGGGGCCTCCCGCGCGGGCGGGTGGTGGAGGTGTACGGGCCGGAGAGCAGCGGCAAGACCACGGTCGCGCTGCACGCGGTGGCGAGCGCCCAGCGCTCGGGCGGCATCGCCGCGTTCATCGACGCCGAGCACGCTCTCGACCCGGAGTACGCGGGCAAGCTCGGGGTCGACACGGACGCGCTGCTCGTCTCCCAGCCGGACACGGGTGAGCAGGCGCTGGAGATCGCCGACATGCTGATCCGCTCCGGCGCGCTGGACATCATCGTCATCGACTCGGTCGCGGCCCTGGTGCCGCGGGCCGAGATCGAGGGAGAGATGGGGGACAGCCACGTCGGGCTCCAGGCCCGGCTGATGAGCCAGGCGCTGCGCAAGCTCACCGGCGCCCTCAGCCACTCCCGGACCACCGCGGTGTTCATCAACCAGCTGCGGGAGAAGGTCGGGGTGATGTTCGGCTGCTTCAGCGACTCGACGCGGGTGACGCTTGCCGACGGCACCCAGGAGAGGATCGGCACGATCGTCGACCAGCGTCTGGACGTCGAGGTCCTCTCGTACGACCCGGACACCGACCGGGTGGTGCCGCGCCGGATCACCCGCTGGTTCGACAACGGCGAGGCGGAGCGCTTCCTCCGGGTCACGGTGGCGCGCTCCGGCGGCACCGGGACGGCGCAGTTCGCCGCGACCGAGAACCACCAGGTCCGCACCCCCGGGGGGTGGCGGTCCGCGGGTGAGCTGGTGGCCGGCGACCGGGTGGTCATCGCGCAGGAGCACCGGCTGAGCCCGCAGCAGTGGCAGGTGGTCCTCGGCGGGCTGATGGGTGGCGCCTCCTTCGCGCCCGGGCCCGGGGAGAGCGACGAGGTCCGGTTCCGGATGAGCCAGCAGGGGCACCCGCTCGGCTACCTGGACTGGAGGGCAGCGCAGTTCGGCAACATCGGCCAGTCCCGGACGGCCGACGCCCGAGGCGCGGGTCTCGTCGAGCTGGCGGCGCTGCCCGAGCTCGCCGAGCTCCGGGACCTCGTCACCGCCGCCGGAGCACGCACGCACCTCAGCGAGGAGTACTTCAAGGCGCTCACGCCGCTGGCCCTGGCGGTCTGGTACATGGACGACGGGTACGTCACCGCCGGGTCACGAGACCGCCGACACCGGACCGAGGAGGGGTCGGGGAGCGTCGAGGTCTGCGTCGAGACGCTGACGCCGGGGTCGCGTGAGCGGTTGCGCGACCACCTGCGCGACGAGCACGGCCTCGCCGTCTCGCTCGAGGACGGGGGCGCAGGGCGTTCGAGCCCGCTGCGGTTCAGCCCGGCGGCGTCGGTCGCCTTCCAGGAGATCGTCGCCCCCTACGTCCACCCGTCCATGGAGCACCTGCTGCCGCCACGGCTGCGCGGGCGGTTCGCCGTGACGCCGCAGTTCGTCGCTCCCGAGACCCGCCCGGTGCCGGCGCGGGTCCTGGACGTCCACGTGCAGCCACCGACCCCGTGCATGCGCCGCTTCGACATCGAGGTCGAGGGGACGCACAACTACTTCGTCGACGGCGTCATGGTGCACAACAGCCCCGAGACGACCACCGGGGGGCGTGCGCTCAAGTTCTACTCCTCGATCCGGCTCGACGTGCGGCGCATCGAGACGCTCAAGGACGGCACCGACCCGGTGGGCAACCGGGTCCGGGTCAAGGTGGTCAAGAACAAGATGGCACCGCCGTTCCGGCAGGCCGAGTTCGACATCCTCTTCGGGGAGGGGATCTCCAAGGAGGGGTCGATCC
>DATHTV010000029.1:0-2130 GCA_035462845.1 Jiangellales bacterium | reverse complement strand
GATCAACGCCGAGATGGAGCACCAGACCGCCAAGGACACCACCAAGGGCCAGCCCGAGCCCATCGGCGAGCGGGGCGCGGTCAAGGCCGACAACACCCCCGAGACCGCGGACCCCCGCCGGTCCTAGATCCCGACCGGGTGCCAGACGGTCTTGGTCTCGAGGGCGAGCCGCATCCGGCGCAGGCCCGGGTCGCGGGTCCAGTCCTCCTCGGCGGCGGGGGCGCGGAGGACCCGCTTGAGGTTGTCCGCGGCGGCCACCTCGAGGTCGCGGGCGAGGTCCGGGTCCTCGATGCCGGCCAGGTCGACGGCGTTGACGTCCATGTGCGCGGCCAGCCAGGGCGCGACCTCCGCCGCGTTCCCGGTCAGCACGTTGACGACACCGCCCGGCACGTCGGACGTGGCGAGCACCTCGGCCAGCGTGACCGCCGGGAGCGGACGCTCGTACGACGTGAGCACGACGCACGTGCTGCCGGTCACGACCACGGGGGCGACCACGGAGACGAGGCCGAGCAGGGACGATGTCTGCGGCGCCACGACGGCCACCACGCCGGTCGGCTCGGGCGTGGAGAAGTCGAAGTACGGCCCGGCCACCGGGTTGCTGGAGCCCAGCACCTGCGCGAGCTTGTCCGACCACCCCGCGTACCAGACCCAGCGGTCGATGGCGGCGTCCACGAGGGACTCGGCCCGCCGGGCCTGCACGCCCTCGCCCCGCTGGACCTCGGCCACGAACTGGTCGCGCCGGCCCTCCATGACCTCGGCCACGCGGTAGAGCACCTGGCCGCGGTTGTACGCCGTGGCGCCCGACCAGCCGGGGAACGCCTTGCGTGCGGCGACGACCGCGTCGCGGGCGTCCTTGCGGCTGGCGTGTGCAGCGTTGGCGAGGAACCGTCCGCGCGCGTCGGTCACCTCGTAGGACCTCCCGCTCTCGCTGCGCGGGAACTTCCCGCCGATGTAGAGCTTGTACGTCTTGCGGACGTCGATCCGGTCGCTCACGAGAGCCCCTCCGCGACCAGGTAGCTGGCCAGCCCGTGCCGGCCGCCCTCACGTCCGTACCCGCTCTCCTTGTAGCCGCCGAACGGCGACGTCGGGTCGAAGCGGTTGAAGGTGTTCGCCCACACCACGCCGGCCCTCAGGTGCTGGGCCATCCAGAGGATGCGCGAGCCCTTCTCGGTCCAGACCCCGGCCGACAGCCCGTACGGGGTGTTGTTGGCCTTCTCCAGCGCCTCGGCCGGCGTGCGGAAGGTGAGGACCGAGAGCACCGGGCCGAAGATCTCCTCGCGGGCGATCCGGTGGGCCTGCGAGACCCCGGTGAACAGCGTGGGCGGGAACCAGTAACCACGCTCCGGCAGGTCGCACGCCGCCGTCCAGCGTTGCGCCCCCTCCGCGTCGCCGACGCCGGCGAGGTCACGGATCCGCTGCAGCTGCTCGGCGGAGTTGATCGCGCCGATGTCGGTGTTCTTGTCCAGCGGGTCGCCCATGCGCAGGGTGCTGAGCCGCTCCTTGAGCCGCTCGAGCAGCTCGTCGTTGACCGACTCCTGGACGAGCAGGCGCGAGCCCGCGCAGCACACGTGGCCCTGGTTGAAGAAGATGCCGTTCACGATGCCCTCGACCGCCTGGTCGATGGCGGCGTCGTCGAAGACGATGTTGGCGGCCTTGCCGCCGAGCTCGAGGGTGACCTTCTTGTCGGTCCCGGCCACCGCGCGGGCGATCATCTTGCCCACCTCGGTCGACCCGGTGAAGGCGACCTTGTCGACGTCGGGGTGCTCGACGACGGCGCGCCCTGTCTCCCCGGCGCCGGTGAGGATGTTGACCACGCCCGGCGGGAGGTCCGCCTGCTGGCAGATCTCGGCGAAGAGCAGAGCGGTGAGCGGTGTGGTCTCGGCGGGCTTGAGGACGACCGTGTTGCCGGCCGCCAGCGCCGGCGCCACCTTCCACGCCAGCATGAGCATCGGGAAGTTCCAGGGGATGACCTGGCCGGCCACCCCGAGCGGCTGCGGCGCCCTGCCCAGCCCGGCGTGCTCGAGCTTGTCGGCCCAGCCGGCGAAGTAGAAGAAGTTCGCGGCGACCTGCGGGATGTCGACGTCGCGCGACTCACGGATCGGCTTGCCGTTGTCGAGGGACTCGAGGACG
>DATHTV010000028.1:0-2235 GCA_035462845.1 Jiangellales bacterium | reverse complement strand
CTAAATGCTAGACTGTGATCATGCCTGCCTCCCCGTTCGACGACCCCCGCCTCACGGCGATGGGGCTCCTGGCCGAGGTCAACGTGGGCCTCGGCGCCCTGCTCTCGCCCCAGCTGGCCGAGCACGGACTGTCGACGGTCGAGTTCGAGGTGCTCGTACGCCTGGGCCGGTCGCCCGGCGGGCGGTTGCGGATGAGCGACCTGGCCGCCCAGACCTCGCTGTCCACCAGCGGTGTCACCCGGGTGGTGGACCGGCTCGAGCGCGACGGGCTGGTCCACCGTGAGACCTGCCCCTCGGACCGGCGCGGCTTCTTCGCCGTGCTGACGCCGGCGGGTTCGCAACGGCTCACCGACGTGCTGCCTGGCCACCTGAGCCTGCTCGAGCGGTGGTTCACCGGGCTGCTCGACGACGCGTCGCTGTCGGCGCTCACCGACGCGCTGCGCGTGGTCCGGGACGCGGTGCGCCCGGACGCCGTGGCCGGCGCCGCGGGCCCGGTGCCCGACGCCTCTCGCGTCCCGGCCTGACCCGGCTCAGGCCCCGCCGCGGAGGCGCGCGATGTCCGCCGCCTGGCCGGCCGCGCCACCGGGGGTCTCGACCACCACCGGCGCGCCCGCGGTGCGGACCACCTCCGCGATCGCCGTCGCGCCGATCGCGCCGTCGTCCAGGTTGGCGTGCCGGTCGGCCCCGGAGTCGAAGCCGTCCCGGCTGTCGTTCGCGTGGACGAGGTCGATCCGCCCGGTGATGGCCAGCACCCTCTCCACGGCGTCACCGAGGTCGATCCCGCCCGCCCAGGCGTGGCAGGTGTCCAGGCAGAAGCCCACGCCTGAGCCGGCCACCGCGTCCCAGAGCCGGTCCAGCCGGTCGAGTCGGCGGGCCATCGCCTGGTCGCCGCCCGCGGTGTTCTCGATGAGGACGGGCAGCCGCAGCTCGAGCCGCTCGACGCACTTGCGCCAGTTGTCGACGCCGGTCTCGGGGTCGTCGGCCCGGAGCACGTGCCCGCCGTGGACGACGAGGGCCCGGGCCCCCACGGCCGCGGCCGCGTCGACGTGCTGCTGGAGCAGCTTGCGGCTGGGGATGCGGATCCGGTTGTTGCTCGTCGCCACGTTGAGCACGTACGGCGCGTGCACGTAGAGGGTGATGCCCGCCGACTCCGCGGCCGCACGCAGGGCCTCGGCCCCGCCCTCGTACGCGACCACGGGCGCCTTCCACCCCTGCGGGTCGCCGAGGAAGAACTGGGCGGAGTCGGCGCCGCGGGCCAGCGCCTCGGCGACCGGGTCGGCCTGGTCGACGTGGGCGCCGATGCGCAGCTCGCTCATGACCGTCGACCCTACGAGCCGGCCCCGACAGGGACCTCGGCCAGGTCGGCGACCACCGGGCGGCGTCAGGCGGCCGGGACGCCGAGCGGTCGACCGGCTCCTTCTGCTACCAGAGGCCGCCGTTGGCGATGCCCATGAGGAAGCCGATGAAGGACAGGACCCACCCGGGGACGATCACCCAGCGCTGCGCAGTCGTCGTCGACTCCATCTGGGCCATCGCTCCCACGGCGAGGCCGACCAGCCCGGTCCAGCCGCCGACGACGTGCCACTCGGGCACGAACGCGCACGCCAGCGCTACCAGGCCGAAGGCCAGGGTGAGCAGCGCCAGCACGTTCTGCCGCGGTGGGGTGGACGCGTCGGTGTCCATGATCCGGTCGAGCAGGCTGCCCGATCGTCGCCCCGCCATCCCGCCACCTCCGTCCGGGCCACGCGGACCGTCCTGCTCCGGTCCGGTGCCCGCAGCCTGCCCGGTGCTGTGGATCACGCGCAAGGGACGTGGCCGGTCGCTGGTATCGTGGGCCCCCGGCCCGGGCAAGTACGGCGGTTCCGTACGACGTCCCGGGTCGTGTGACGCACAAGCCCTCCTGCCACGGAGAGACCGTGGCCGTGAAGACCAGAGGAGGTGGTTCGGCATGCGTCGTTACGAGGTCATGGTGATCCTCGACCCGGAGCTCGAGGAGCGCACCGTCGCCCCGAGCCTCGAGACGTACCTCAACGTGATCCGCCAGTCCGGCGGCAGCGTCGAGCAGGTCGACGTCTGGGGCCGCCGCAAGCTCGCGTACGAGATCAACAAGCGGTCCGAGGGCATCTACGCGGTCATCGACCTGCAGGCGACCCCCGAGACGGTGGCGGAGCTGGACCGGCAGTTGCGGCTCAACGAGTCGGTGCTGCGCACCAAGGTGATCCGGCCCGAGGTCCG
>DATHTV010000027.1:0-3758 GCA_035462845.1 Jiangellales bacterium | reverse complement strand
GCCGAGCGGGGCTGGCGAGAGCCCGCCCCCAAGCCTCGCAGTGTCACCTGGACCGCACCCCGGGGCGGCGGCGACGACCTCTACGCCGAGCCCGACCTCGGCGACCTGCGGCTCCCGCCCGCCGGGGAGCGCGCCGCCCGCGAGCGCTGGCGGGCCTTTCGTGACAACCGCCTCGACGACTACGCCGAGACCCGCAACCGACCCGACCTCGACGGCACGTCACAGCTCTCCCACCACCTCAAGTGGGGCGAGATCCACCCTCGCACCCTCCTCGCCGACCTGACCGGCCGCGAGGGCAAGGGGCCGCGCACGTACCGCCAGGAGCTGGCCTGGCGGGAGTTCTACGCCGACGTACTGCACCACCGGCCGGAGAGCGCCCGCGACTACCTCCGCGGCGAGTACGCCCGGATGCCGTACGAGGCGCCGGACGAGCGGTTCGACGCCTGGCGGGAGGGCCGCACCGGCTTCCCGTTCGTCGATGCCGGGATGCGCCAGCTGCTGGCCGAGGGCTGGGTGCACAACCGCCTCCGCATGGTGGTCGCCAGCTTCCTCGTCAAGGACCTGCACGTGGAGTGGCAGCACGGCGCGCGGCACTTCATGCGTCACCTGCGCGACGCCGACCTCGCCTCCAACCAGCACGGCTGGCAGTGGACGGCCGGGTCCGGGACGGACGCCTCGCCGTACTTCCGCGTGTTCAACCCGGTCACCCAGGGCACCCGCTTCGACCCGGACGGGGAGTACGTGCGCCGGTACGTGCCGGAGCTCGACCACCTGCCCGGGGCCGCCGCTCACGAGCCGTGGGACCACCCGGGCGGCTACGACCGGGGGTACCCGGAGCGGATCGTCGACCACGGCGCCGAGCGCGAGGAGGCCCTGCGCCGCTACGAGGCGATCAGGCGCTGACCGGCAGGTAGGGTCCGCAGGGTGCTCGTCGTCAGCGTGCTGAGCCTCAAGGGCGGCGTCGGAAAGACGTCGGTGACCCTGGGCCTGGCCGGGGCGGCCAAGGCCCGCGGGGTGCAGACGCTGGTCGTCGACCTCGACCCGCAGGCCAACGCGACCACCGTCCTCGAGCCGGTCGACGTGCGCTTCACCGCCAACGACGTGCTCGCCGACTCCCGCTCCGGCGTCCTCGCCGAGGCCGTGGCCGAGACCGGCTGGGGCGACTACGTCGACGTGCTGGCCAGCGAGGCGACGCTCGAGCACCGCAACCACCCCAGCGCCGGCGTCTCCGCCGAGCACAGGCTGCGCTCGAGCATGACCGGCCTGACCGGGTACGACCTCGTCCTCATCGACTGCCCGCCCAGCCTCGGCGAGCTCACCAAGAACGCGCTGGCCGCCAGCCACCTCGCCCTGGTCGTCACCGAGCCGACGCTGTTCGCGGTGACCGGCGCGCACCAGGCGCTCGCCGCGGTCGACGTCGTACGCCGAGGGTTCAACCTCCGGCTGCGGCCGGCCGGCATCGTGGTGAACCGCTTCCGCGCCCAGTCGGCCGAGCACCGCTACCGGCTGGACGAGATGCTGGCCGCCTACCGCGACCTCGTGCTGGACCCGGTGCTGCCGGAGCGGTCGGCGATCACCCAGGCGCAGGGCGCCTTCGTCCCGGTCCAGCGCTGGCCGTCGCCCGGCGCCCGCGAGGTCTCCCTGGTCTTCGCGCAGTACCTCGACCACCTGCTCGCCACGGGCCCCGCCGCCCGGTCGCTGACGAAGGGATCGCGGTCCCGATGAGCCGTACGCCCCCCGCACCCCGTCCGGCGCTGCGCAAGGCCGCGGACGGCAGCGTCCACCCCGCCTCCCCGCACCAGTCCTCCCTCGTCGTCGAGGCCGGCGCGGTCCAGGTCGCGGCCCGCAAGGGACGCAAGGGCCGCCCCCCCAAGACCGGCAAGGACGGCAAGGACACCAAGGGCGACGAGCCCGTCGAGCTCGCGGTCAGCATGAGCAAGGCCGAGCGCAAGCGGCTGCGCCGCAAGGCCGAGTCGTACGGGTGGACGGCCGAGGAGGCCGCGGCGCACGTGCTGCGGGTGTGGGCCGACGGCTGAGCCGCCGGCCGTCCCCCAGAGCTCAGCGGTCGCGCAGCGCGTACACCACACCAGCCGTGGCGATCGCGGTCAGCAGCGCCCCGGCGACGAGCAGCGTCACGGCGAGGTAGCCCAGCCACGGAGCCTGCACGCCGACGCTCACGTCGGCGACGACACCGCGCTGCCCCTCGGCGTCCATCAGCACGACGGCCCAGCTGCCGGTGGTCACGTCCCAGGTCAGCTCCGCGTCCGGTCCGGTCGCGGACTCCACCCAGAAGTCTTCCGAGGTCGGCGGCTCGGGCGCCCGCAGCCCGTCCCGGTCCTCGTCCCGCACCCCGCCCCAGCCGTGGTGCGCCACGCCGGAGAGGTACGCGTCCACCTGACCCTGCGGCCCGACGCCGAGGAACAGCGGTGTGCCGTCGGGGCTCTCCGCCCGCAGTCGCACACTCCCCAGCACCCGGTCCGGCAGGCTGCCGGCGGGCCGGTCGACGTGGACCAGGAAGCCCTCGCCCGTGACCGCGTACGACGCCGTCTCGACCCGGCCGACCGGGGAGGTGAGGAAGCCGTCGGAGTCCCGGCCGGCACGGTCGGCGACCAGCAGCGCGCCGCCGGCCACGAGCATGCCGAGCCCGGCGAGCAGCGCGAGCGCGGAGACGACGGCGACGACGACCCGGACCGCGGTGTCCGGGCGGCGGGGCGGGGGCTGCGCGGGCGTCAGGACGACGGCGCGGGCGCCGGTGGACATCATGGGAACCGCCTCCTCGGGTGCTGCTGACAGCGTCCCGAGCCCCCTCCGCCCGCGGTAGCGCCGAGCGTCCGGTCCGGCCGGGACCGAGGTCCCCCGCCGAGGCGCTACGGTCGCGGCGTGGCGGAGCAGGCGACGGGTCCGGCGCCGGAACGCCCCGGTGCCGCGCGGTGGGTCCCGGCCGGGGGCGGCCTGCCGGCGCTGAGGTCGGCCTCCGCCGCATGCCGGGGCTGCGAGCTGTACGGGCCGGCGACCCAGACCGTGTTCTCCAAGGGCTCGGCCCTGGCGCGGGTCGTGCTGGTCGGCGAGCAGCCGGGCGACCAGGAGGACCGTCAGGGCGCGCCCTTCGTCGGCCCGGCCGGGCGGCTGCTGGACCGTGCCCTCGCCGACGCGGGGATCGACCCGGCCGACTGCTACGTGACCAACGCGGTCAAGCACTTCCGGTTCACCCGCACCCCCAAGCGCCGGCTGCACCAGACCCCCGACGTCGCCCACGTCGAGGCCTGCCGGCCCTGGCTCGAGGCCGAGCTCGCCGTGCTCGACCCGGTGGTGCTCGTGTGCCTGGGCGCCACGGCCGTCCGGGCGCTGCTCGGCCCGTCGGTCCGGGTCACCCGGGACCGGGGCCGGCTGCTGACCCGCTACGCCGGGGCGGGGGAACCGGCCGCCCGCCGCACGGTCTGGACCCTCGTCACGGTGCACCCCTCGGCCGTGCTGCGCGCCGACGACGAGGCGACCGCCTACGCCGCCCTCGTCGCCGACCTGCGCGCCGTCGCGGGAGCCCTGGCCCTGGAGGGCGGGTCGTGAGATTCCTGGTGGAGCGGCGGTTCCGTGGCCCCGCGGAGTCGGGCAACGGCGGATACGTGGCGGGGCTGCTCGCCGCCCGGGTCGGGGCGGTCCCGGGCGGCTCGGCGGCCGTCGTGACGCTGCGCCTGCCGCCGCCGCTGGAGACCCCGCTCGCGACCGTGGCCGACGGGGACGGCGCCGTCCGGCTGCTCCAC